>CANBSV010000009.1 GCA_947372225.1 Burkholderiales bacterium
AACCAGGCGCCGGCCGCGTCACACGCGTAATTTCGTTCGATGAAATCACGCAGACCGCGATGTTCGATCCGACTGCCCTTGGACTGCGGGAATGCCCCTGCCGCCTGGGTGCGATCGTCGCGCAGGTACCAATCACCTCGGGCATCCAATGCCAGCCAGCCGCGGCAGTGGGGCACGTTCGGCCACTTTTTCAGCGCGGCGGCGACGATGTCATCCATGGGCTGCGACGTGAAGGCTCAACCCTGCGGCCGCAGCCAGTGCAGCACACGCGTGGGGATGTCGACGAGCCGCCCGGGAAATCGGCCCGCCGTGAAGCCGGTGTGGCCGCCCCGCGAGGGTTGCCACAGGGTCACATGAGGACCCACCTCGGCCGGACGCGGCAGCGACGCCGCGGGTACGAAAGGATCGTTGAGCGCATTGAGCAACAGCGCCGGAACCCGGATGCGGTGCAGATGCGGCTTGGCCGACGCTTTCGACCAGTAATCCTCGGCATTGCGAAAGCCGTGGACTGGTGCGGTGTAAAGGTTGTCGAAGTCGTACAGGTCGCGTGCCGCCAGCATCTTCTCGTGACTGAACAACCCGGGGAACCGCTGCAGCTTTTGCAGCGCTTTCGGACGCAGCGAGCGCATGAACATGCGGGTGTAGCCCTGCTGGTTGAACCCGCGGCGAATGGCGTGCCCGCAAGCGGTCAGGTCGACAGGCGACGACACGGCGGCAAGGGCTTCCACGCGGGCACAGGCCGACTCGCCTGCCTCTTGCGCCCAACGCAGCAACGCATTGCCGCCCAGCGAGATACCCACCGCCACGCAGGGGCCGGCGTGACGCGCGGCAAACCGATCCAGGATCCAGCCGACCTCTTCGAAATCTCCCGAATGGTAGGCACGCGCGGTCAGGTTGGGATGGCCCGAGCAGCCCCGAAAGTGCGGCACTGCAAAGCGCCAGCCCAGTTGCTGCGCCACCTGCGCGTAAGGACGAACAGAGTGGCTCGCCGAGGAGCCCTCCAGCCCATGAAACAGCACCAGGAGCGGTGTGTCGATGGTGACCGCGCCGGCGGGTTCGAGCCAGTCGACGTCGATGAAATCGTCGTCCGGCGTGGTCCAGCGCTCGCGCACGAAGGTCGGCCGGAAACCATCGACGCGCTTGCACACCACCGCGGGCCAGATCGTTTGCACATTGCCGCCCAACGCGCCGTTGCCCAGCAGCCAGCCGGGCGTCGCGTCAGCCGGCTGCGTCAATGCAGCACGGTCGACGATTCGACCATCTCCTGGGCTTCGCGGGCCGATCCGGGGCTGGCGTGGTGAGCCACGATGCGCCAGCCCAGCGGGGTCTTGAGGTAGACGTTGGTGGCAATCACCCAGCTGGACTGCATGCCGCTGTCCAGCGGCATCTGAACCCGTTCGAGCACGCTGTGAACGGCGCTGAACATGGTTTGCAGCCGGCTGACCTTCTCGGGGTGCACGTCGATCACGCCATGCGCAAAGATGGCCTCGAAACTTGCCCGAATGGCCGCGGCACCGACCATTCGTGGGCCGCCCGGGTGGACACAGGAGATCTCGTCGTCGTCGCCCCACACGGCCATGAGCCGCTCCAGTTCACCGTGCTGCAGCGCCTCGTAGAACTGCTGCTCGGCGTCTTCAGGTGTGGGCAGCGTGGCCGGCGGAGCCTTCGGCGAGTTCATGCGAGGGCTCCGGGGTGATCAGTGGGCGTGGACTTTTTCGCCGGCCTTCAGCGCGTACACCGCGCCACAGTAAGGGCACTTGCCCGATCCGGTGGTGACAACGTCGATGAAGACCTTGGGGTGGTTGCTCCACAACGCCATCCTGGGGTTGGGGCAAGCCACCACACCCGGGCCTTGCAGCTCGTGCGCGGTGACTTCAATGGCTTCGGGGGTTGCGCTCATGGTGTCGCTTCCTGGGTGGTGCTGGTTGGAGTCGGCTCAGACCGGAGTCAGCCACTCAAGGTACTTTGGATTGCGTCCGTTGACGATATCGAAAAACGCGGCCTGGATCTTTTCGGTAATGGGACCGCGCGAGCCGCAGCCGATCTCGAGTCGGTCCAGTTCGCGAATCGGAGTCACCTCGGCCGCAGTGCCGGTGAAGAAGGCCTCGTCGCAGATGTAGACCTCGTCGCGGGTGATGCGCTTTTCGATGACCTTCAGGCCCAAGTCGGCACAGATCGCGAAGATCGTGTTGCGGGTGATGCCGTTGAGCGCTCCGGCCGACAAGTCGGGCGTGTAGACCACGCCGTTCTTCACGACGAACAGGTTCTCTCCGGCTCCTTCGCTCACAAAGCCGCTGGAGTCCAGCAACAGAGCCTCGTCATAGCCATCATCGGTGGCTTCCATGTTGGCGAGGATCGAGTTGGTGTAGTTGCTCACCGCCTTGGCCTGCGTCATGGTGATATTGACGTGGTGGCGTGTATAGCTGCTGGTCTTGACGCGGATGCCTCGCTTGAGCCCTTCTTCACCGAGGTAGGCGCCCCAGGTCCAGGCGGCGACCATCAGGTGAATCGTGTTGCCCTTGGGACTGACGCCGAGCTTCTTGTCGCCGATCCACACCAGCGGCCGGATGTAGCCACTGTCCAGCTTGTTTTCGCGCACCACCGTTCGCTGAGCCTCGAAGACCTGCTCGAACGAGAACGGAATTTTCATGCGCAGGATCTTGGCGCTGTTGAAAAGCCGCTCGGTGTGCTCACGCAACCGAAAGATCGCCGGCCCCTGCGCCGTGTTGTAGGCGCGCACACCCTCGAAGGCTCCGCAGCCGTAGTGCAACGTGTGCGACAGCACGTGGATCTTGGCATCGCGCCACTCCACCAGTTCGCCGTCCATCCAGATCTTGCCGTCGCGGTCGGACATCGACATGAAAGTCTCTCAATGCAAAAAGATGGCGGATTTTAGGTGTGCGTGGCGCGAGCGGTGTCCGCAAACAATCTTGCGGCCGGGCAGCATGGCGAGATTGACTCGGCGCGTATCGGGCGGCCGTGATGTTTCACCGCCCAATCGCCCGCTCATAGGGTCGGCGGCTGGCATCGGGGTCGGCAGGCTGTCCCCAAATCCACACCGCGATGCATCCCTCGCGCCGACCAACCGGAGCGGCCCAGCTCGGCGAAATGGTGCTTGTCCGTGATGAATGCCCGCATTGAGTGCCCCGCCCCCCCTGGTCAGGGGATTCATCGACAACGACCTGCCGGACACACTTGCCTATCGGTCTATCGCCAACAAAAACCTTCTTGCAGGTCAACCATGAAATCCACTGAAATTCGCATCGTCGTCTCCGCCATCGCTGCATGCTTGGCATTGATGGGTTCAGGCATCGCTCATGCCAAGGAGTCGAAGGAGGATCGTACGGAGCAAAAGTCGAGCGACGCCAAGCCTGGCAACAAGAGCGACGAGCAGGACGGAGGGACCTTCGAGCAAAAGTCAAATAGCAACACCGACGACAAGAAAAAGGAAGACGACAAGTCCGTCAAGGACGACTCACCCGCGTTCCAACCGCCGGCACAAAAATCAGAGCAGCCGAAGCCCGAGGAAAAGTCTTTTGAAGAAGGATGCGGCCAAGGGGACAAGGAGTACTCCGGTCACCCGTTCGATCCGAAGGTGGATCGCGAGCATGACGACGGCATAGGCCACTGCTCGCCGGTCCCTGAGCCAGAAACCTACGCGCTGATGCTCGCCGGCCTGGGTGTCGTTGGCTTCGTGGCGCGCCGGCGCAAGGCCGACTGAACGCCCGCCTCAGCGGCCTCGCGCCACCCCGCTTCGGCGGGGTTTTTCGTTTTTCAGAGACCTCGCACGACGTCGATGGCCTGTTCGATTCGTTCGACCGCATGAATCGTCAGACCCTCGATCGGCTTCTTCGGTGCGTTGGCCTTGGGCACGACCGCGATGCTGAAACCGAGCTTGGCGGCCTCTTTGAGGCGCTCCTGGCCTCGCGGCGCGGGGCGCACCTCGCCCGCCAGGCCGACTTCGCCAAAGGCAATGAAGCCGCGCGGCAGCGGTCTGCCGCGCAGGCTGCTTTGGATCGCCAGCATCACCGCCAGATCAGCGGCCGGCTCGGCGATGCGCACCCCGCCCACGGCGTTGACGAACACATCCTGATCCGAGCACGCAATGCCCGCGTGACGGTGCAGCACCGCCAGCATCATGGCGAGGCGGTCGCGGTCGAGTCCCACACTCAGGCGCCGGGGGCTGGGTCCCCCGCTGTCGACCAGCGCCTGGATTTCGACGAGCAGCGGCCGCGTGCCTTCCAGTGTGACAAGAACGCACGAGCCGGCCACCGGATCGCCATGCGTCGACAGAAAGATCGCGCTCGGGTTGGCCACGCCCTTGAGACCGCGTTCGGTCATGGCGAACACGCCGATCTCGTTGACCGCGCCAAAGCGGTTCTTGATGGCGCGCACGAGGCGGAAGCTGCTGTGCGTGTCGCCCTCAAAGTACAGCACGGTGTCGACGATGTGCTCAAGCACGCGCGGGCCGGCCAGTGCGCCTTCCTTGGTCACATGGCCGACCAACACGATGGTGGTACCGCTTGATTTGGCGATGCGGGTGAGCTGCGCCGCGCACTCGCGCACCTGCGCCACCGATCCCGGCGCCGAGGTGAGCGCATCGCTGTAGACGGTCTGGATCGAGTCGATCACGCACACCGCTGGCTGCTCGGCGACGATGGTGGCTGCGATCTTCTCAAGCTGAATCTCGGCGATCACGCGCACCTGCGAGCCACCGCTTGCCTCGCCCAGTCCCAGCCGGCGTGAGCGAAGCGCGACTTGCGCGCCCGACTCCTCGCCGCTTACATAGAGCGTGCGCACGTTGCGCGACAGAGCGTCGAGTGCCTGCAGCAAGAGCGTCGATTTCCCGATGCCCGGATCGCCGCCGATCAGCACCACGCCGCCGGCCACGATGCCGCCGCCCAGCACGCGGTCAAGCTCGTCGATGCCCGTGGGTTGGCGGTCGACGTCCGAGGCCTCGATGTCCGCCAGCGTAGCCACCGGTAGCGCCCCTGCCAGCGCCTGGTAGCGGTGCTTGGGTCCGGCAGCGTCGGCGACCGACTCGACCAGTGTGTTCCAGGCCTCGCACGACGGGCATTTGCCCAACCACTTGGGACTGGTGCCGCCGCAATCAGAGCAGGTGTAAATCGATTTGACTTTGCTCATTCGTTGACTTTTCCCCGTGCGGCCTTGACCTGCGAGCGCTGGCTCTTGCCCTCGAGCCGGCGTTGTTTGGACCCAAAGGTGGGTTTCGTCGCGCGACGCACGCGCGGCGGCGTGGCCACGCTGTCGACCAGTTCCTGCAACCGCGCCAGCGCGTCGACGCGGTTGGCGTCCTGGCTGCGCGAGGTCTGCGCCTTGATCACCACCACGCCCTCGTCAGTGATGCGCTGGTCGCTCACGGCAAGCAACCGCTGCTTCACGTCGTCGGGCAGTGAGGAGGCCGGCACGTCAAACCGCAGATGCACCGCGCTTGACACCTTGTTGACGTTTTGCCCACCGGCGCCCTGTGCACGGATGGCGGTGAATTCGACCTCGCTCTCGAGCACCGTGTGCCGCGGGGTGCTCATCGGCGCAACCCGTTCAGCCGATCGACACGGTGGGCACACGCGCCGACAACGCGCACATCAACTCATAGCCGACGGTGCCGGCGGGCTGCGCCACCTCGTCGATGGGCAACAAGGCGCGCCGCGACGAGCGGCCCCACAGGGTCACCTCGCTGCCGATGCGCGCCTCAGGCACAGGCGTGAGGTCCACCGCGAGCGTATCCATCGAGACCCGCCCGACCAGGCCGCAGCGCGCACCGTCGACCAGCACCGGCGTGCCATTGGGCGCCGATCGCGGATAGCCGTCCGCATAACCGCAAGCCACCACGCCGATGCGCATCGACTGCTCGGCCACAAAGCGGCTGCCGTAGCCCACGGTGTCGCCGGGCTGAAGATCCTGCATGGCGATCAACTTGCTGCGCAGCGACATCGCCGGCTGCAAATCCCAGTCGGCAATGCCGCGGGTGGGAAAGTCAGGCGACGAACCATAAAGCGCAATGCCCGGTCGGACCCAGTCGCCACGCGCATCGCTGTCGTAAGGCGCGTAGCGCAAGACCGCCGCACTGTTGGACACGGAGCGCTCGCCCGACAAGCCCTCGGCGGCGGCTTCGAACACCGCCATCTGACGATCAATGCCGCGCGCCACTCCCGGCACGCCGGCATCAGCGCGCAAGTCGGCATCGGCAAAGTGCGTCATCAGCGTGATGCTTTCCACCTGGGTCAGACCGCTCAAGCGAAGCCAGGCCGAGCGGTAGGCTGCCGCCGTGAAGCCCAGGCGGTTCATGCCGCTGTTGAGCTTGAGAAACACATGGTGGGCTTGCTGCGTCTTGTGAGCGGCCAGCCAGTCGATCTGCGACTCGCGGTGCACCGTGTGCCACAAGCGCAGCCGCGAACACAGCTCGAGATCGCGCGGCTCGAAGCAGCCTTCAAGCAGCAGGATCGGGCCCCGCCAGCCCAGCTCGCGCACCCGCTGGGCTTCATCGAGATCGAGCAGCGCAAAGCCGTCGGCACCCTGCAGCCCCGCATAAGCACGCTCGATACCGTGCCCGTAGGCATTGGCCTTGACCACGGCCCACAACTTAGCCTCTGGCGCGTGGGCCCGGGCGCGCCGCAGGTTGTGCGCCAAAGCGTCAGTGTGAATCAGGGCTTCGATGGGACGCGGCATGGGTGGGGTTCGCTGACAAACAGGCGGCCCGGGCGGGCCAATGGTCGAAGCACAAAAAATCATTTTGCCGCAGCCACTCGCCAGCCCCTGTCCAAAGCACCAGCCCGACCGACGCCAGCTTGCCGCGCGCCGAATACCCCCGTGCTATAACCCGCGCCGCAGGGAGACCCGTTGGCTCCACGGCTGGGTCACGTCGACCCGGACAGCCGTGCCCCACGAGCGAATGAAAAAAGGTTTCTACACGATCATGGCCGCGCAGTTTTTCAGCTCGCTGGCTGATAACGCGCTGTTCGTGGCGGCTGTCGAGCTGCTCAAGACGTCAGGACAACCCGAGTGGCAGCGTGCCGCCCTGGTACCGATGTTCGCTTTGTTCTTCGTGATGCTGGCTCCGTTCGTGGGAGCGATCGCCGATGCACGGCCCAAGGGTCAGGTGATGTTCTTCTCGAACCTGATCAAGGTGACGGGTTGCCTGATGATGTTGTTTGGCAGCCACCCGTTGATGTCTTACGCCATCGTCGGTCTGGGGGCGGCGGCCTACTCGCCAGCCAAGTACGGCATCCTGACCGAACTGCTGCCGAACTCGCAACTCGTGCAGGCCAACGGCTGGATCGAGGGTCTGACCATACTGTCGATCATCCTGGGCGTGATGCTTGGCGGGCAACTCGTGGGGCCGGTGGCATCGTCTCACCTGCTGGCACTCGACCTTCCCTTGATCGACCTGGGCATCGACACACCGGCCGAGGCCGCGATCGCGGCCATGGTTCTGCTGTACATGCTGGCCGCGGCGTTCAATCTGCGCATTCCGCGCACCGAAGCGCCGCTGCAGCCGATTGCTCACAGTGTGATCGGGCTGGTCGCTGACTTTCATCGCTGCAACCGGCGGCTATGGTCTGACAAGCTGGGCCAGATCTCGCTGGCAACCACGACGCTTTTCTGGGGGGTGTCCGGCAACCTTCGCTACATCGTGCTGGCCTGGGCCGCTGTGGCCCTGAGTTACGACACGACCCAGGCCTCGGCACTGGTGGGCGTGGTGGCGATCGGCACGGCTGCCGGCGCAGTGGCAGCCTCGTTGCGGATGCGACTCGACCAGGCCACCACCGTGATTCCTCTGGGCATCGCCATGGGACTGCTGGTGATCGGTGTGACAGTCACCACCCACGTGTGGGTGGCCGCACCGCTGCTGGTCCTGCTCGGCGGGTTGGGGGGGTTCATGGTGGTGCCCATGAACGCGCTGCTCCAACACCGTGGGCACAACCTGATGGGCGCGGGTCGGTCGATCGCGGTCCAGAACTTCAATGAGCAAGGCGCCATCCTCGGCCTCGGTGCCCTGTACGCCGGCATGACGAAGCTGGGTTTGTCAGCCTATGCGGCCATGGCTATTTTTGGTGTGCTGGTCACGGGCATGATGTGGCTGATCCGCCGCTGGCACCAAACCAACTGCGTGCAGCACAAGGTCGAGGTGGATCACCTGCTGGCGCTGGCTCGCAGCGACCCGCACTGAGCGCCTTGGGCCCGACCGCTCCAGGCTGGGCCGCGCTGGCGCTGGTGTTCAACGGCCTGGTGTGGGGACTGTCGTGGTGGCCGTTCAGGCAACTCCAAGCCCAAGGCTTGCATCCGCTGTGGTCCACGGTGCTGATCTACGGACCCGCGGTGGTGATCATCGTCGCCTTTCGTCCGCACTCGGCCGGCCAATTGATGCGTCACAAAGCGCTGTGGTTGCTGGCGCTGGCGGCCGGCGTCACCAACGCCGCGTTCAACTGGGCCTGCGTGATCGGTGACGTGGTGCGGGTGGTGCTGCTTTTTTATCTGATGCCGCTGTGGTCAGCACTGCTCGCGCGCTGGCTGCTCAAAGAGCCCATGAGTCGCTACGCCGTGGTGCGCATGGCGCTGGCGCTGGCTGGCGCGGCCATCGTGCTGCAACCGGAAGGCGGCAGCGGCTGGTCCCTGCTGCCCCTGCCCAACTCGCTCGCCGAATGGCTGGGTGTGTTGGGCGGCATGGGGCTGGCACTCAACAACGTGCTGCTCAAGCATCAGGCGAGGCGGTCTCAGGAAAGCCGCGTCCTGGCGATGTTTGTCGGCGGTGCAGTGGTCTCCGCGCTGGTCGGCACGCTCCTGAGTTCACAAGGCCAGGTGCCATGGCCGCTGGCGGGTGGCGTGAACTCATGGCCGGTTTGGGTGTGGTTTCTGCTGGGCGGGCTGGTCCTGGCCTTTTTGTGCACCAACGTCGCGCTGCAAATCGGCGCAACCCATTTGCCGGCACAGGTGACCTCCGTGCTCATGCTCAGCGAAGTGGTGTTTGCCGCCATCTCGTCGACCTGGATGGGCGCAGGGCACATCACTGTGCCGTTGCTGATCGGCGGCGCCCTGATCGTGCTGGCGGCCGTATGGGCGGCCAGAGAACTGCCGGCCTGAATACCCCGCGCGGCAACGCGACTTCAGCCCGTCGGAGTCGGTGACCAGCGGTCCCGGGGATACGATCAGCGTGCGCTCGGCGGCCATCCGCCGGCGCCTGTTGCCCATCTCAAGGAGTTCCCTCATGAACACCGCCCCCACCAGCGCCTTCGACTTCGAGGCCACCGCGATCGACGGCTCGGCATTTCCCTTGACCGCGCAACGCGGCTGCGTGCTGCTGATCGTCAACACGGCCAGCGCGTGCGGCTTCACGCCGCAGTTCGCCGGACTCGAGGACTTGTGGCAAACCTACGGTGAACGCGGTCTGACGGTGATCGGCTTTCCGTGCAACCAGTTCGGCTCGCAAGACCCTGGCAGCGACATCGAGATCGGCACTTTTTGCCGAAGCAAGTACCACGTGAGCTTTCCGATGATGAGCAAGGTCGAAGTCAACGGCACCGAAGCCCACCCGCTGTGGAAGTGGCTCAAGGCCAGCGCGCCGGGCATCCTGGGCACCGAGGGCATCAAGTGGAACTTCACCAAGTTTCTGATCGGCCGTAACGGCCAGGCGCTCAAGCGCTACGCACCCAACGACACTCCGGCCTCTCTGAAGGCCGACATTGAAGCCGCTCTGTCCGCCTGACCCATGTTCGAACACATCGACGCCTACCCCGGCGATCCCATCCTGACGCTGAACGAGGCCTTCGGCCGCGATGCGCGCGCGCACAAGATCAACCTGTCGATCGGTATTTACTTCGACGACGCGGGACGACTGCCGGTGATGGGTGCGGTGCGCGAGGCCGAGACCGCCATGCTGCAAGGCATAGGCGCACGCCCCTACCAGCCGATGGAGGGCGCAGCCAACTACCGTCAGGCGGTTCAACACCTGCTCTTCGGGCCCACGCACGAGGCGGTGACCAGTGGTCGCATTGCCACGGTGCAGACGATAGGCGGGTCGGGAGGGTTGAAAGTGGGGAGCGACTTCCTCAAGCGCTACTTCCCGCAGTCGCAGGTGTGGGTGAGCGATCCCACCTGGGACAACCATCGCGCCATGTTTGAAGGCGCCGGTTTTCAGGTCAACACCTACCCGTACTACGACAGCGCCACGGGCAGCCTCAAGTTCACCGAGATGCTGGCCGCCCTTAAGACGCTGCCAGCGCTCAGCATCGTGCTGCTGCACGCGTGCTGCCACAACCCGACCGGTGTCGACCTCAGCGAAGCGCAATGGGCCGAGCTGATCCCGGTGATCCGCGAACGGCAGTTGCTGCCCTACGTCGACATCGCCTACCAGGGCTTTGGCGACGGCATCGAGGAAGACGCCCATGCCATACGCGCGCTGGCCGATGCCGGCATCACGTTCTTTTGCGCCAGTTCGTTCTCCAAGAGCTTCTCGCTGTACGGCGAACGCTGCGGTGCCCTGAGCGTGGTGTGCCCGGACGCCGCCCAAGCCGAACGGGTGCTCGGCCAGTTGCGCGCCACGGTGCGCAAGAACTACAGCAGCCCGCCCACCCACGGCGGCCAGATCGTCGCGCGCGTGCTGCAAACGCCCGCCCTGCGTGCGCAATGGGCCGCCGAGCTCGACGCCATGCGCCAGCGCATCCTGGCCATGCGCCAACGCCTGCACGCGGTGCTCAGTGCCAAGCTGCCCGCTCGCAACTTCGACTGCCTCATCAACCAGCGTGGCATGTTCAGCTACACCGGCCTCACCGCCGCGCAGGTCGACCGCCTGCGCGAAGAACACGCGGTCTACCTCGTGCACTCCGGCCGCATGTGCGTGGCCGGTCTGAACTCATCGAACGTCGAGGCCACGGCGGTGGCGATGGCGGCGGTGCTGGGCTCATGACCCATAGACTCGAGCCGACCGTCAGTGCCCTCGTGCCAGACTGGTCGCGCGAGAGCAAGCGCTGCTTCGAGTGGCACCCCTCGCGCTCACTTCTGGCGAGCATTCGCTCCTACCAGCGCCACCGCGCGAATGGTTACCCGCACTCGGGGTTGCTTCGGCGCCTGGCTGTTTTGCGGCACCGGTTCTGGAGCGCGGTGACCGGCGCCGACATCCCGATCAACTGCCGCATCGGTGGGGGTTTGCTGCTGCCGCACCCCAACGGGGTCGTCATCCACCCCGATGCTGTCATCGGCCCCAACTGCCTGCTGTTTCAGCAAACCACCTTGGGTGGTGGGCCGGGCGGGGCGCCCACGCTGGGCGGGCATGTCGACGTGGGTGCAGGCGCCAAGATCCTGGGGGCAGTTCGGCTGGGAGCGCACTCGAAGGTGGGTGCCAACGCGGTGGTGCTGCAAGATGTGCCCGAGGGTGCCACTTGCGTGGGCATCCCCGGGCGGATCATCGGGTAGTCAGGCGCCTGGCGTGGCAACTGTCAGCGCTCTGGCCGAGCGTTTGACAGGCCCCCAGCCAACCAGACTGGTCAGCACCGTCAAGCCCTGCTCGCCACCGCCGCGTGCGCCGCTCGCTCAGCCGCTGCGGCCCGCAGCGCCTTGAGCTTTTCCATCGGGTCTACCTTGGACTGCACCTCGTGCAGTTTCATCTCGTGGATGAAGCGGCTGGGCACGCCCTGGATGGTGTCGCGGCCCTTCTTGCGGCGGCGCAGGGTGCTCACCAGCAAGGTGGTTCGCGCGCGCGTGACGCCCACGTACATGAGACGGCGTTCTTCTTCCAGACGCTCGGGCGTCATGTCTTCGTCGTCCGAGCGAAACGGCAGCAAGCCCTCGTTGACGCCGGCCAGCGTGACGTGGGGCCACTCCAGGCCCTTGGCCGCGTGCAGCGTGCTCAGGGTGATCACGTTCTGATCGTCTCCGCGCTCGGCCAGGCTGATGATCACCGAGATGGTCTGTGCCACATCGAGCACGCTTTTCTTTTCGGTCTCGACCGTCATCCCGCCGTCGTTCTCGATCTCGCCGCCGCAGCGCTTGGCGACCCAGTCGACGAAGTCGAGCACGTTGCTCCACCGCGCGGCGGCGAGCTTTTCGCTGTCTTCGCCGTCGTGCAGGTGCTGCTCGTAACCGATGTCCTTGAGCCAGCCCATGAGCAGCGGCTTGGCATCTTCGGACCCGGTGGTGTGGCGCGCGCGGTATTCGAGGTCGTTCACGTAGCGGCCGAACTCATGCAATGAGCCGATGGCACGCGCAGGCACCGCGGTGCCCAGCGATTCGGCAAACAGCGCCTCGTAAAGACTGGTCTTCCAGCGGCCGGCGAATTCGCCCAGGCTCGACAGCGTTTGCGTGCCGATGCCGCGCTTGGGTGTGCTCACCGCGCGCAGGAACGCGGGGTCGTCGTCGTTGTTGACGAGCAAGCGCAGCCAGGCGCAGAGGTCGCGAATTTCGGCTCGGTCGAAAAAGCTCTGTCCGCCTGAAACCTTGTAGGGCAGGTTGGCGCGCCGCAGCGCTTTTTCGAACACGCGGGCCTGGTGGTTGGCGCGGTAGAGGATGGCGAAGTCCTTGAACTCGACGCCACCGCCACCGGCCACGCTGCCGCCCGCACCGCGCAAGGCCTGGATGCTGGCCACGGCGCGCTCGGCTTCGTGTTCTTCGCCGTCGCACTCGACCACGCGCACCGGCTCGCCGTCGCCCAGATCGCTCCAGAGCTTCTTCTCGAACAGCTTGGGGTTGTGGGCGATCACGCCATTGGCCGCGCGCAGGATGTTGCCGGTGGAGCGGTAGTTCTGCTCGAGCGCGATCACCTTCAGGCGCGGGTATTCGACAGACAGGCGCTTGAGGTTCTCGATGGTGGCGCCACGCCAGCCGTAGATGCTCTGGTCGTCGTCGCCCACTGCGGTGAACAGGCCGCGACGGCGCTCGTCGGGGTGGTCGACCAGCGACTTCAGCAGCTCGTACTGGATGGTGTTGGTGTCTTGCACCTCATCGACCAGCACGTAGCGCAAGGTCTCTTGCCATTTGGCGCGCACCTCGTCGTGCTGGCGCAGCAGCTTGTGCGGCAGCGAGATGAGGTCGTCGAAATCGACCGCCTGATAGGCCGCGAGCTTTTCCTCGTAGCGCTTCATGACGCGCGCGGCCACGCGCTCGTCGTCGTTGGCGGCCACGGCTTCGGCCTGCTCGCTGTTGAGCCCCTGGTTCTTCCAGCCGCTGATGCACCACTGCCAGCGCCGCGCCAGCGCGTTGTCGCTGCTCGCACCGGCCTCCTTGAGCAAGCCGAGCACGTCGTCGCTGTCGAAGATGCTGAACTTTTCCTTCAGGCCAAGCCGGGTGCCGTCGGCGCGCAGCATGCGCACGCCCAGCGAGTGAAAGGTGCTGACCACCAGGTGCTTGGCCGCACGCGCGCCGACCAGTTCCTTGGCGCGTTCGCGCATCTCCTGAGCCGCCTTGTTGGTGAAGGTGATGGCGGCGATCTGGCCCGGGGCGTAGCCCGCCTCGAGCAACCGAGCGATCTTGTGCGTGATGACCCGCGTCTTGCCCGAGCCGGCGCCGGCCAGCACCAGGCAGGGCCCGCCCAGGTAGTGCACCGCCTCGAGCTGGGCGGGGTTGAGCGATGAGGGAATCGAGCTCATGCGCACAGCCTCAGCGCCAAGGAACGCACCCCGGCACGATCAGGGCGCATCGCACAGGCAATGCGTGACCACGGTGAACGGTTTGTGGCTGTCTGTCAGGTCGGCCAGCCAGCCCAGGTCGTGACGCACCGGACCGGTCAGACTGTCGGGCAGATTGGCCGACACCAGTCGCAGGTCGAAATGGGCCGCAACCGCTCTCGCCGCAGCGCCACCAAAGGCTTCAAGCAGCTGCGCGACGCGCCCCGGCTCGCGGTCGATGTAAGTGACGCGGTATCCCCGTGCACCGGTGTCGCCTTTGTTCACCAGCTTGGCTCGCAGCGCAGCAGACGTGATGGCCTCATCAATGCCGCCGATGCGGTCGACCAGACCCCGCTCAAGCGCCTGTGCGCCCGTCCAGACGCGACCCTGCGCCACCTCATCGATGCGCTGCGGTGTGCTCTTGCGCGCCAGCGCGACCTTGCCGATGAAGTCGGCGTAGATGTGGTCCACACTGGTCTGCACCAAGCCGATGAAGCGCGGATCAGGTTCGCGGCGCGGGTCGCCCGCAGCACCCAGCCAGGTGGTCGTCACGCCCTCCGCGTGGACGCCGAGCTTGCCTAGCGCCTCGTGCGCGTGCGGCAGCAACGTGAACACGCCGATCGAGCCCGTGATGGTGGCCGCATCGGCCATGACCTCATCGGAAGCGGTCGATATCCAGTAGCCACCCGACGCCGCCACATCGCCCATCGACACCACAACCGGCTTTCCTGCAGCGCGCGTGAGCTCGAGTTCGCGGCGCACGAGTTCGGAGCCGAAGACGCTGCCCCCGGGTGAATTGACACGCAGCACCACGGCTTTCACCGCCTCGTCTTCTCGCGCCTGACGCACCAGCGCGGCAGTCGACAGCCCGCCCACCGCACCGCCCGGCGCCTTTCCATCGACGATCTCGCCTTCGGCCACCACCACCGCCACGGCGTCGCCAGTTGGCTTGACGACCGGGGTGATGCGCGCGAGGTAGCTGTCGAACGAGACCTGGCGAAACGTCTGCGACTCGGCGTCACGAGCGCCGCGCTCGATCAGCAGGGCGCGCAACTCGTCGCGGGTCTTGAGCGCATCGACCTGATGCGCATCGAGCGCCAGGCGTGCAGCGTCCCCGCCGGCGGCTGTCAGCCGCTCAGGCAAGGTGTCGATCAGCGCTTGCGTGCTGCCCTGCGGAAGCTTGCGTGCATGCTCGATGCCATAGGTGTACGTCGCCCACAAGGCCCCATACAAGACAGTGTCGGCCTGCTTGGAGGCCTCGGACGGTCCGTTGGCGACGAACGGCTCGGCCGCGCTCTTGAACGTGCCCACGCGCACCAGACTGACGCTGACACCGAGCTTGTCGAGCGCTCCAAGATAGTAGTTGCGCAGGTGGCCGTAGCCATCCAGATAGACCGCTCCCAGCGGGTGCATGAGGACCTCACTGGCGTGCGCGGCAAGGTAGTACTGCTTCTGGTTGTAGCCCGAGCCCCAGGCCACCACCGGCTTGCCGCTGGCCTTGAATCGCTCAAGCGCTTTGGCAACCTCGCGCAGGCTGGCCAGGCCGGCGCCCTGAAAGTTGTCGAGCATCAGCACGACGCCGGTGATGTGCGGGTCGGTGGTCGCCGACTCCAGTGCCGCGAGCACATCGCGAAGTCGCGTGATGTGCATCGACTCGCCACCCAACCGTGCGATGGCGTTGTCGCGCACGCTGCCGGGCATTTCTTCCACCAGCGGACCTTCCAGATCGAGCACCAGCGCGGTGTGGTCCAGAAGCGCCGGGGTCTCGCGCTTGGCCATGGCAAACAGCACCACAAGCACCAGCAACAGGAAAAGCACGTTCAGCAAAGTCCGACGGGTGACGTCGACGAACCACCACAAGCCGGCCAAGCCACGACGCAGCAGGGTCAGGGGACGCAAGGACATGAAAACTCCACATTGAGGATCGACCGCGATCGACTGTACGCGCCGGTCTCCACCAGCCCGGCGGCCCGGCCCGAAGACGGCCGGCCCACGGAAGCCATTGGCGTTGGCTATGAACGGGATTCGGTTGATTGCGTTTCCAGGGACACCTCGGTTCGGTACAGTTTTTCTGCCGATGACAGGCACCCCGCCGACCCGGCGGTGAACCGAATCCAACCGAAGGAGACCAGCATGTCAAGCGAAGCAAAGTGCCCATTCGCGGGCGGTGTCCGCACCCAGGCCAAGGCGCGCAGCGGCCAGACCAATGCCGACTGGTGGCCCGAGCAGCTGAACCTGAAGATCCTCCACCAGCGTTCGCCCCAAGTCGACCCGATGGGCGAGTCGTTCGACTACGCCGAGGCATTCAAGAGCCTCGATCTGGACGCCGTGGTGCGTGACCTCAAGGCGCTGATGACGACCTCTCAAGACTGGTGGCCTGCTGACTGGGGCCACTACGGGGGGCTCTTCGTGCGCATGACCTGGCACGCCGCAGGCACCTACCGCGTCGCTGATGGCCGCGGCGGTGCCGGCACGGGCGCTCAGCGCTTCGCACCGCTCAACAGCTGGCCGGACAACGGCAACCTGGACAAGGCACGCCGCCTGCTGTGGCCGATCAAGCAGAAGTACGGCCGCAAGCTGTCGTGGGCCGATCTGATCGTGTTGGCCGGCACCGTCGCGATGGAGTCGATGGGCTTCAAGACCTTCGGCTTCGGTGGCGGGCGCGCCGACATCTGGGCGCCCGAAGACGACATCCACTGGGGCACCGAAAAGACGTGGCTGGGCGACGAGCGCTACAGCGGCGATCGCCAACTCGCCAACCCGCTGGGCGCCGTGCAGATGGGCCTGATCTATGTGAACCCCGAAGGCCCCAATGGCCACCCCGACCCGGTGGCTTCCGGCCGCGATGTGCGCGAGACCTTCGCGCGCATGGCCATGAACGACGAAGAGACGGTGGCGCTGGTCGCTGGCGGCCACACCTTCGGCAAAGCCCATGGCGCCGGTGATCCGGCACTGGTCGGCCGCGAGCCCGAGGGCGCCGACATCGAAAACCAAGGCCTGGGCTGGAAGAACGCGTTCGGCACGGGCAAGGGCGGGCACACCACCACCAGCGGAATCGAAGGCGCCTGGAAGCCCAACCCGACGACGTGGGACATGGGCTACTTCGACATGCTGTTCGGCTACGAGTGGGAACTGACCCGAAGCCCAGCAGGCGCCCACCAGTGGACGGCCAAGAACTGCAAGCCCGAGCACCTGATCCCCGACGCGCACGACCCGTCGAAGAAGCACCCGCCGATGATGACCACGGCCGACCTGTCGCTGCGCTTCGATCCGGCTTACGAAAAGATCTCGCGCCGCTATCACCAAAACCCGCAGGCGTTTGCGGATGCCTTCGCCCGCGCCTGGTTCAAGCTGACCCACCGCGACATGGGCCCGCGGGCGCGCTACCTCGGCAAGCTCGTGCCGAAGGAAGTGCTGATCTGGCAGGACCCGGTGCCCGCTGTCGACCATGCGCTGGTCGACGAGCACGACATCACGGGCCTGAAAGCCAAACTCATCGCATCCGGCCTGTCCATCTCCGAATTGGTCACCACCGCCTGGGCATCGGCATCAACCTTTCGCGGGAGCGACAAGCGCGGCGGGGCCAACGGTGCTCGCATCCGCCTCGCGCCGCAAAAGAACTGGGCGGTCAACCAACCGGCCGAGATGGCGCGCGTGCTCTCGCGGCTGGAAGACATTCAGCATGCGTTCAACGACTCGCAGTCCGGCGGCAAGAAGATCTCGCTGGCCGACCTGATCGTGCTGGGCGGCTGCGCCGCAGTGGAAGCGGCCGCCAGAAAGGCAGGCCATGCGGTGACTGTGCCCTTCTCGCCAGGCCGCACCGATGCGACACAGGAGCAAACCGATGTGGAGTCGTTTGCCGTTCTGGAGCCGCTCGCAGATGGCTTTCGAAACCATGTCCGCTCGGGGCTTGAGAGCTCGGCGGCCGAACTGCTGGTGGACAAGGCCCAGCTGCTCAACCTCACGGCGCCAGAGATGACGGTGCTGGTCGGTGGCCTGCGCGTGCTGAACGCCAACGCCGGGGGGTCCGCTCACGGCGTGTTCACGCATCGGCCCGGGACGCTGACGAACGACTTCTTCGTCAACCTGCTCGACATGCGCACGGCATGGCAAAAGTGCGCCACCAGCGCAGGTGTGCTCGAAGGGCGCGACCGGACGACAGGCGCGCCCCAGTGGACGGCCACCACCGTCGATCTGGTGTTCGGGTCGAACTCGCAGTTGCGCGCACTGTCTGAGGTGTACGCGTGCAGCGATTCACAGCCCGCGTTCGTGCGCGACTTCGTGGCGGCGTGGGACAAGGTGATGAGCCTCGACCGCTACGACCTGCGGTGATCGAGGCGATCTCGCCTTCGGGCGGGGTCGACGGCTTTCCCAGGGCGGCAGCAATGCCGCCCTTTTTTGTGGGGGCAACGCCTCGGGCGTACCGGCGGGCACCGCAAAATCACGGGCTCCGATCCATCCCTCGAGACCCGAGACATGAAACAGTACCAATGCTTGGTTTGCGGCTTTGTATACGACGAAGCCCTGGGCCTGCCCGATCACGGCATTCCTGCCGGCACCGTCTGGGCCGATGTGCCCGCCGACTGGGAATGCCCCGACTGTGGCGTGAGCAAGGCCGACTTCGAGATGGTCGCGAACTGATGGCTGCCGCGCCGCTGGTGGTGGTTGGCAGCGGGCTCGCCGGCTATGCGGTGGCGCGCGAGTTCCGCAAGCTCGACAAGGAAACACCGCTGGTGGTGCTCAGCCGCGACCACGGCGGCTACTACTCCAAGCCGATGTTGTCCAACGCGCTGGCCGGTCAGAAAACCGCCGCCAGCTTGTTGATGAAGTCCGCCGAGAAGATGGCCGTCGAGCTCAACGCCGACGTGCGCGGCGGCGTGTCGGTGGAGCACATCGACACCGCATCGCGCCAGCTGACGCTGGCCGGCGGCGAGGTACTGCCCTACCGCGATCTGGTGCTGGCGCTGGGCGCCGACCCGATCCGCTTGCCACTGGGTGGTGACGCCGCCGATTCCGTTTACTCGGTCAATGACCTGGACGACTACGCTCGCTTTTCGCTGGCACTGGAAGGCGCCAAGAGCGTGGCCATCCTCGGCGCAGGGCTGATCGGCTGCGAGTTCGCCAACGACTTGCTGCACCGCGGCATCGCGCCGACGGTGCTGGATCTGGCCGACGGGCCGCTGTCGCGCCTCCTGCCGCGCCAGGCCAGCGATTGGCTGCGCACCCGGCTCGAATCGGCGGGGGTGGTGTTTCGCTTTGGTGCGGCGGCCAGCCGCGTCGATCACGACAGCAACGGCCTGACGGTGACGCTGAGCGATGGCAGCTCGCTTCCCACCGACCGTGTGCTGTCTGCCGTGGGTCTGCGGCCACGAGTGGCCCTGGCGCACGGCGCGGGGATCGCTGTGGGCCGAGGCATCAGCGTGGATCGGCTGCTGGCGAGCTCGGCCGCCCACGTGTGGGCCGTGGGTGACTGCGCCGAGGTGCTTGGATTGAACCTGCCCTACGTGATGCCGCTGATGCAGCAGTCACGCGCCCTGGCCGCCACGCTGTGTGGTCAACCGACGCCGGTGGCCTACCCAGCGATGCCGGTGATGGTGAAAACACCGGCCTGTCCGACGATCGTGTGTCCGCCCCAGCCTGGCGCTACGGGCAACTGGGAGGTCGAAGCCACCGCCGACGCCTGCGAAGCGCGGTTTGTCGGCGCCGATGGCGGGCTGCTGGGTTTCGCACTGCTGGGCGCGGCGACCGTCAAGAAGCAGGCCATGGCCGCACTGGTGCCGGGAGCCTGGCCCGACTGATCGTTGGCGGCTCGGGAGGCTCAGATCGCCAGCGGGTCGACGTCAACCGCCCAGCGCAAGATGCGCTCATGTCCCGCGCGGGCCTGACGCTCGTGGTGCAGCTGCGGCAGCCACCAGGCCAGAAAGCGCTGCATCGACTGGCGTGAGGGCGACTCGAGCAGCAGTTGCATGCGCTCGACATCGGCCACTCGCGCGATCGGCGTGGGCACCGGTTGATACAGCGTGACGCCGGCGGCTTCGGCGTCGCCCTCGGCGAGGCGCGAAGCAGCTTGCAGGAAACCGCGTGCGGCCTCGGCCGTTTTTGCTTCGGCGCGCAGCAGCGCCAGATGCGAAAACGGTGGCAGCCCCGCCATGCGGCGCTCGTCGAGCTGAGTCGCTGCAAAGGCATCGAAATCATGGCCACGCAGCGCGGCATAGAGCGCGTGCTGCGGATGCCAGGTCTGCACCCACATCTCGCTGCGTTCGGCCTGTGCGGCGTCGCGCCCTGCCCGCCCACCGGCTTGCATCAGCAGCGCGAACAGCCGTTCGGGCGCTCGGAAATCGCTGCTGAACAGCGACGCGTCAGGGTTGACCGCCGCCACCAGCGTGATGCGGCGGAAGTCGTGGCCCTTCGTGATCATCTGCGTGCCGACCAACACATCGACCTCGCCCGCATGCACGGCACCCAGTTGCATTTCGAGGGAGCCCCTGGCGCGCGTGCTGTCGGCGTCGATGCGGGCGATGCGTGCCGGCGTGCCGTCGGGGCGCTTGAGCAGCTCGGCGAGTTGTTCTTCCAGCCGCTCGGTGCCGCGACCCATCGGTGCAATGTCGAGGTTGCCGCAGTCAGGGCAGGCGCGCGGCACGCGCTCGGTGTAGCCGCAGTGGTGACAGCGCAGCGTGCGGTCGAGCTTGTGAAAGACGCGCCAGACGCTGCAGTGGGCGCAAGCGCTCTTCCAGCCGCAGTCGCCGCAGTGCAGCACCGGGGCATAGCCGCGACGGTTGAGAAACACCAGGCTTTGGTCACCGCAAGCGATGCGCTGGTTCAGCGCATCGAGCAACGGCGGCGATATCACCGCGCCGCCCTTGACGCGCGGCTGCAGGTTCATGTCGACCAGTCGCACCCGTGGCAGGGCCCCATCGCCGATGCGCGCCGGCAGCGACAGACGCAAGTAGCGGCCCTCCTGAGCGCGCTGCCACGTCTCGAGCGACGGCGTGGCCGAGCCCAGCAGCACCGTGGCGCCTTCGAGCTTGCCGCGGTAGATGGCCAGATCACGGGCCGAGTAGCGTGCGCCTTCTTGCTGCTTGTAGGACGAGTCGTGTTCTTCGTCGACCACGATCAGGCCGAGCCGAGGCATCGAGGCGAACACCGCCAGCCGCGTGCCCAGCACCAGATCGGCCAGCCCCAGATGCGCCGCCAGCCAGCTGCGCAGTCGCTGCGAGGGGGTCAGGGCGCTGTGCATCGACACGATGCGTCGCCCGGCGAAGCGCTCGGCAAAGCGCGCCTCAAGCTGCGGCGTCAGGTTGATCTCGGGCACCAGCACCAGCGCCTGCCGGCCCGCCGCCAAGGCCTTGGCGGCGGCCTGCAGGTAGATCTCGGTCTTGCCGCTGCCCGTGATGCCGTGCAGCATCACGGTGGGCGCGACGGCTTGTGATGCCGCTTGCGACAGTTCGCTGAGCACGCGCTGCTGAGCTTCGCTCAACGTGGGCGCTGTCTGGGGAGCGACGTCTGGTGCAGCAGGGACTGCAGTCAAGGCCTTGTGCAGGCGGGCGACGCGCTGACGCACCTGACCGTCGTCGAGCTTGCGCAGCTCGGGCGGCAGAACTGACAGCGCCACCTCACCGATCCCGCGCTGGTAATAGGAAGCGGTGAACTCCACCAGTTCCAGCCACCGCTGGGGCAGCGGCGGCAGCGAAGTGAGCGCATGCAGCACGTGCTTGAACTCAACCTCCATTGCGGGATCGGGCGCCTCGCCCGCGCTCCACACGACGCCTGCGACCTCTCGCCGGCCCAGCGGCACGCGCACCAGGGTGCCAGCGGGCAGCGCCACGTCGCCGAGGTAGGTCAGCGGTTCACCGACGGTCGTGTGCGCCGGGGTGTCTACAGCGACGCGCAACGAGGTGCTTTCAGGCATCGCTGTCAACCACCCGTTTAAGTCGGGAACCTAAACTTTTACTGAGACTCCGCGAGTAAGTGACTGATTCAATTAAGGTTTTTGACCTATCCACCCAATGTGTGGATAACTTTGTGTGCAACCTGCACAAACCAGCGCTAACGTCTTGATTCAACTGGGACAGCCTTACGTTGCCCGCTTTCGCGGCATCATTGACACTTCAATGAAATCAATAACTTAGGCGACTTTTAATAAACCCTCAAGTGGCACGACACCAGAGGGGGTGCAAAAAGGCAGATCCCTGAAAAATGGGGATAAGTCAATACCCACAACCGATTTGATTGAGGCCCTGAACGCATTAAAGGCACTTTATCGAGCCCACAGCCGGGCCAAGGCAAGACCACTGACGGGTCAACGGGCAGGCCTACATGAGCGCTCACTCACGAAACAACCCAAGGCCCTGAAGGACCTACAACTCAGTGAGCCGCTGGTCTGGCTAGCGCGGCTGACGCAAACGGCGCGACACCTCGTGTACGGCATCGACCAGGGCCGTGACGTGATCCGGAGGTGTGTGCTGGCTGATACCGTGGCCGAGATTGAAGATGTGACCATCCACCAGCCCATTACGGGGCTCGCCGGGAGCACCAAAACTCTCCAAAGTTTTGGTCACTTCGGCACGGATTTGATCGGGATTCGCGAACAGCACGTTCGGATCCAGGTTGCCCTGCAACGCCACGCTGTGACCCACCCGAGCACGCGCCGAACCCAGGTTGACGGTCCAGTCCAATCCCAAGACATCGGGGCCCAAAGCCGCCATCTCCTCGAGCCACAACCCGCCGCCCTTGGTAAACACGATGTGCGGAATACGCTGGCCGTTGTGTTCCTTCTTGAGCTGCTGCAGCACCCGCTGCGTGTAGGCGAGGCTGAACGCCTGGAAGGCACCATCGGCCAGCACGCCGCCCCAGCTGTCGAACACCATCACGGCTTGAGCGCCAGCTTCGATCTGGGTGTTGAGGTAGAGCGCCACGGCATCGGCGTTGATCGCAAGGATCCGGTGCA
This sequence comes from Burkholderiales bacterium, assembly GCA_947372225.1. Classification (GTDB taxonomy): domain Bacteria; phylum Pseudomonadota; class Gammaproteobacteria; order Burkholderiales; family Burkholderiaceae_C; genus PBB1. Next base: position 22,564 of record CANBSV010000009.1, read on the forward strand.
TGAGGGCGGGACGGCTGTAGAGCATCGTCTTGACGAGCCGGTAGTCGTCTGAGCCCGCCCCTTCGACCATGTAGCAAGCCAGCGTCCACGGACTTCCCGAAAAACCGATCAGCGGCACCCGGCCGTTGAGCGCCTTGCGAATCGAGGTCACGGCATCGAACACGTAGCGAAGCTTGTCCATGTCCGGCACAGCCAGCCGGTCGACGGCAGCTTCATCGCGCACCGCATGTTCGAACTTCGGGCCTTCACCAAGGGCGAAGCTCAGTCCCAGCCCCATCGCATCAGGCACCGTGAGGATGTCGCTGAACAAGATGGCCGCATCGAGCGCGTAGCGCTCCAACGGCTGCAGCGTGACTTCGGTGGCGTAGTCGGTGTTGGTCGCCAGACCCATGAAACTGCCCGCCTTGGCGCGCGTAGCGCGGTACTCGGGCAGGTAACGCCCTGCCTGCCGCATCAGCCAGACGGGAGTGTGATCGGTGGGCTGCCGCAGACAGGCGCGCAGGAAACTGTCGTTTTGGAGTGGTGCGTACATCGCAGAATTATCACGCTCATAATTTGTCCGAATCGACCTTTCCGACTCGGGAAAACGAAGGGCCCCACAGGAGATAGAGCATGCGCGTTGACAACATTCTTCAGACCATCGGCCATACCCCTCACGTGCGCGTGAACCGGCTTTTCGGGGCAAACCAGCAGGTGTTCATCAAGAGCGAACGCAGCAATCCCGGTGGCTCCATCAAAGACCGCATTGCGCTGGCGATGGTCGAAGCGGCTGAGCGGTCTGGTGCGTTGCGCGCTGGTGCGACCATCATCGAACCGACCTCGGGCAACACCGGTGTGGGACTCGCGATGGTGGCGGCCGTCAAGGGCTACAAGCTGGTGTTGGTGATGCCCGAGAGCATGAGCATCGAGCGGCGCCGGCTGATGCTGGCCTTCGGCGCCAGCTTTGAGTTGACGCCTCGCGAAAAGGGCATGGGTGGGGCCATCGCTCGCGCAGCAGAGCTGGTCGCAGCGACGCCCAACGCCTGGATGCCGCAACAGTTCGAGAACCCTGCCAATGTCGATGTGCATGTGAACACCACGGCGCAGGAGATTGCCGCAGACTTCCCCGACGGTATCGATGCGCTGATCACAGGGGTGGGCACAGGCGGGCACATCACTGGCTGCGCGCAAGTGCTCAAAGCACGTTGGCCTCAGCTGAAGGTCTACGCGGTGGAGCCATCTGCCAGCCCCGTGATCAGTGGTGGAAAACCCGGCCCGCACCCAATTCAAGGCATCGGAGCCGGGTTCATCCCGAAGAACCTGCACACGCAGTTGCTCGACGGCGTGATCCAGGTCGAGGCAGAGGCCGCGCGCGACATGGCGCGTCGGTGCGCCCGAGAGGAAGGCATGCTGGTGGGGATTTCATCGGGCGCCACGCTGGCGGCAATCGCACAGAAACTGCCCGAGCTGCCGGCAGGCGCGACGGTGCTGGGCTTCAACTACGACACCGGCGAGCGGTACCTGTCGATCGAGGGCTTTTTGCCGGTCGAGTGAACGAGCATCGCGGCTGTACGCGCTCAATGCGGGGCGAGCAGACTCTCTCTAGCATTTCCTCTTTCTCATCGCTTTCAGGAGCGCGCCTCATGTTTCGCACCCTACGCATCGCCAGCCTGGCCTTCATTTGCTCGCTGTGCCTGAGCGGCTGTGGCTACAACGAGTTCCAGCGGCTCGACGAACAGGTCAAAGCGGGTATGTCAGAGGTTCTGAACCAATACCAGCGACGCGCCGACCTGATCCCCAACATCGTCGCCACCGTCAAGGGTGAAGCGAATTTCGAGCAGGAGACACTGACCAAGGTGATCGAAGCTCGATCCAAGGCCACCAGCATCCAAGCCACGCCAGAGCTGATCAACGACCCCGCCGCGTTCGCCAGGTTTCAGCAGGCGCAAGGCGAGCTGTCTGGCGCGTTGGGCCGATTGATGGTGGTGTCCGAGCAGTACCCCAACCTCAAGGCCAATCAAGGTTTTCAGGATTTGCGCGTGCAACTTGAAGGCACCGAGAACCGGGTGACCGTGGCGCGCAACCGCTACATCAAGACGGTCACCGAGTTCAACGTGCTTGCGCGCAGCTTCCCAAGCAACCTGACAGCCATGGTGTTCGGCTACCCGGTCAAGCCGAACTTCAGCGTGCAAAACGAGGCCGAGATCTCCAAAACCCCGGCTGTCAGTTTTGACAAGCCCGCTCCAAAGTAGCCGGGGATGTGGCTGCGACCGGGCGCCGGTGGCATGACTCCCGGAGCACCCCTGCCCCCCACGTCGCGCGATATTTCACCCGCGGGCTGGTTGACTCTGCTGGTTTGGGTGCTCGCAGCGTTGGCTGTGCTTCGGTGCCCTGCGGCTTCGGCACAGGACGTGCAGCCCGTGCCCACTCTCAGCGCTCGGGTGATTGACCAGACCGCGACCCTCGATGCGACGCAACAGGCCGATCTGTCCGCCAAGCTTGAGTCCATCGAGCAGCAGTTGGGCAGCCAGATCGTGGTGCTGATGGTGCCCAGCACGATGCCAGAAGACATCGCCTCGTACAGCCAGCGGGTCGCAGACACCTGGAAGATCGGTCGTAGGGACATCGGCGACGGCCTGCTGATCGTCGTTGCCAAGGGCGATCGACGTGTGCGCATCGAAGTGGCGAAGGCTCTTGAGGGCGCGATCCCCGATCTGGGAGCGAAACGGATCATCGACACGCAGATCACGCCAGCGTTTCGCTCCGGCAACTATGCGAGCGGGTTGAATGCCGGGGTCGATCAGGTGGCCGCGCTCATTCGGGGTGAGGCCCTTCCCGCTCCCGTGCTCCCCACTTCGGGTCACGATGGCGAAACCTACAAAAGTGCGCTCGTGCTTTTGTTCTTCGCCATATTTCTCGTGGGTCCGGTTCTCGTGCGCATCCTAGGACGCAGAGTCGGTCCCTTGGCCGCAGCAGCAGGGACAACGATGCTGGGATGGTGGCTGACGACCAGCGTGCTGTTCGCCCTCGGGGGGGGTCTGTCGGCACTTGTGTTGGTCGGCCTGATTGCCCTCGGAAGGACGCAACAGGGCTGGAGCAGCAGCAGTTCTTCTGGCGCCTCGTCGAGTGGCTGGGGCGGGTCGGGCGGTGGTGGGGGCGGGAGTTTCAGTTCAGGTGGTGGTGGCGACTTTGGCGGCGGCGGCGCTTCAGGCAGTTGGTGAGCCATAACGGCGGTGATTTGATTCGGCAACCCATGAACAAGCTTGTGCGCATCCTCAGACATTGCTGGCTCGACGAAGGCGACGTGCGGCGAACGATTGGGTCGGACGCACTGGCCCGTATCGGGGCTCACGTGGCCAAGAGCGAGCGTACGCACTCCGGGGAGTTGCGGGTATGCGTCGAGGCGGGGCTACCGCTCGCGGATTTATGGCGAAACACGACTGCCCGGGAGCGAGCCATTGCGGTGTTCAGCCAACTGGGCGTGTGGGACACAGAGCACAACAACGGTGTGCTGATCTATTTGCTGTTTGCAGAGCGTTGCATCGAGATCGTTGCCGACCGCGGCATCGCCGGGCGCGTGCCACCTCAAATCTGGCGGGACATTTCGCAACGGCTGAGCGAAGCCTTCAAGCAAGGCGCCCACGAGCGCGGCCTGCTCGATGCGGTGGATCAAGTGGGTGCGTTGCTGGTCGAGTACTTTCCAGCCATGCCCGCAGATCGCAACCCTAACGAATTGCCGAATGAGCCAGACGTTCGATGAGGCTGGGCTCAATAAAAAACCCGCCTCGTTGGGCGGGTTCAGACCTGAAGGCTCAAGTCGCGCGGATCACTTCTGACGATACTTTCGAAGCGCCGCAATCTGTGCCGCCATGACAGCAAATTCACCTTGGGCCTTGGCAAAGTCGATGTCGCTCTTGGCGTTTTTCATCGCTTCTTCAGCCATTTGCCTGGCGTCATTCGCCTTGGCCTCGTCCAAATCCTTGCCGCGAATCGCCGTGTCAGCCAACACCGTCACCGTGCCAGGCTGAACCTCGAGGATGCCGCCGGCCACGAAAACAAACTCTTCGGCGTCATTGTCAGCGCGAACGATGCGCACCGCGCCGGGCCGAATCCGGGTGATCAGCGGCGTGTGCCGCGGATAAATACCCAATTCGCCCATCTCTCCTGGCAAAGCCACGAACTTGGCTTCACCGGAGAAGATCGACTCCTCGGCAGATACGACATCTACGTGAATGGTTGACATGCTGATGTTCCGTTAGCGTGAGAAGGAAATTCACCAACCCTGCATCAGGTGATCGGGGAGGGTGGGCGCCAGCGGATCCAAATCCACTCGGCACCAACACCGCGCCGCACACCACTACAGGACTTATTGAATCTTCTTGGCCTTCTCGAAGGCTTCGTCGATCGTACCGACCATGTAGAACGCTTGCTCTGGCAGACTGTCGCACTCACCGGCGACGATCATCTTGAAACCGCGAATCGTTTCTTTGAGCGGCACGTACTTGCCTGGTGACCCGGTGAAAACCTCTGCCACGTGGAACGGCTGGCTGAGGAAACGCTGGATCTTTCGTGCACGAGCCACCGCGAGCTTGTCTTCGGGCGCCAGTTCATCCATGCCCAGAATGGCGATGATGTCGCGCAATTCCTTGTAGCGCTGCAAGGTCCCTTGCACTGCACGGGCTGTGGTGTAGTGCTCCTCGCCAACGACGTTCGGGTCGAGTTGGCGGCTGGTCGAGTCGAGCGGATCGACCGCAGGGTAAATACCCAACGAGGCGATATCGCGCGACAACACCACGGTGGAATCCAAGTGGGCGAAGGTGGTGGCTGGAGACGGATCGGTCAAGTCATCCGCTGGCACATAAACGGCCTGGATCGAGGTGATCGAACCGACCTTGGTCGAAGTGATCCGCTCTTGCAGGCGACCCATTTCTTCGGCCAGTGTTGGCTGATAGCCCACCGCTGATGGCATGCGACCCAGCAACGCGGAAACTTCGGTACCGGCCAGTGTGTAGCGGTAGATGTTGTCCACGAAGAAGAGCACGTCCTTGCCTTCGTCGCGGAACGATTCGGCGATCGTGAGACCGGTCAACGCAACGCGCAGACGGTTGCCCGGCGGCTCGTTCATCTGACCGTAAACCATCGCGACCTTCGACTCGGGCAGGTTCTCGAGGTTCACCACGCCCGAGTCGGCCATCTCGTGATAGAAGTCGTTGCCCTCACGGGTGCGCTCACCAACACCGGCGAACACCGACAGGCCGCTGTGCGCCTTGGCGATGTTGTTGATCAATTCCATCATGTTCACGGTCTTGCCCACACCGGCACCGCCGAACAGGCCAACCTTGCCGCCCTTGGCAAACGGGCAGACCAAGTCGATCACCTTGATGCCGGTTTCGAGCAGGTCCTGCGACGGGCTCAATTCGTCATAAGCAGGCGGCTTGCGATGGATCGAAGCCATCAGTTCGTCGCCGACCGGGCCACGCTCATCGATTGGCGCACCCAGCACGTCCATGATTCGACCAAGAGTGGCACGACCCACGGGAACCGTGATCGGGCGTTCGGTGTTTTTCACCGTCAAGCCGCGACGCAGACCATCTGAGGAACCCAGTGCGATGGTGCGAACCACACCGTCGCCGAGCTGCTGCTGCACTTCGAGGGTCAGATTCGACCCTTCAAGCTTGAGTGCGTCGTAAATCTTCGGCATCGAATTGCGTGGGAATTCCACGTCGACGACCGCGCCAATGCACTGGACGATCTTGCCTTCTGTTGACACTGCGGACATGTTTGTATCCTTCGAAAAAACAAATTCTGGTTTCAGTGGTGATCGGATCGTTCGCCGATCAGACGGCGGCCGCACCTGCGACGATTTCGGAAAGTTCCTTGGTGATCGCAGCTTGACGTGTCTTGTTGTAGATCAGCTTCAGTTCACCAATGACGCTACCGGCGTTGTCGGTGGCTGACTTCATCGCCACCATTCGAGCCGACTGCTCAGATGCCATGTTCTCAGCCACGGCCTGGTACACCAACGCTTCGGTATAGCGAACAAGCAAATCGTCGATGACTGCGGCTGCATCCGGCTCGTAGATGTAGTCCCATCCGAAGGCACCAGCACCAATCGGAGCCGCTGCCTCCATGTTGCCGGAAGTCAGCGGCAGCAACTGCTGCACCAATGGCTCTTGCTTCATCGTATTGATGAAACCCGTGAAGCACAGGTACACCGCCGACAACTGGCCTGCAGCGTAAGCATCCAGAAGCACCTTGACCGGGCCAATCAACTTATCAAGGTGTGGCTTGTCGCCCAATTGGGTGGCATGGGAAACCACCTTCACACCCACCCGGTTGAGAAAGCCCAACCCCTTGTTGCCGATTGCCACTGCTTCGGCCTTTTGACCTTGGCTTTCCAAGTCCCGCAGCTTCATCGTTACGGCACGCAACACGTTGGTGTTCATGCCTCCGCACAGACCCTTGTCCGTGGTCACAACGATGAACCCGACAGTCTTGACGCCTTCGTTGGCAATCAGGAATGGATGCTTGTACTCAGGTGTGGCTTTCGACAGATTGGCCGCAAGACTGCGAATCTTTTCGGCGTACGGGCGAGCCGCACGCATCCGGTCCTGGGCCTTGCGCATCTTCGAAGCGGCGACCATTTCCATGGCCTTGGTGATCTTCTTGGTGTTCTCGACACTTTTGATCTTGCCGCGTATCTCTTTACCTGCTGCCATGACGAATCTCCTTGATTGAGGTCGTCAGACGATCAGGCGAAAGACTTCTTGAACGCACCGACGGCGGCCGACAACTCGGCTTCTGCGTCCTTATCGAGCATCTTCGAGTCTTCGATTTTCTTCAGCAAACCGGCATGACTTGTCTTGAGGAACTGATGTAAACCGGACTCAAAAGCCAGAACCTTCTTGACATCCACATCGTCCATGAAGCCCTTGTTGACGGCGAACAGCGTTGCGCCCATCAGCGAGATCGACAGCGGGGAATACTGAGCCTGCTTGAGCAACTCGGTCACGCGTGCACCGCGGTCAAGTTGTTTGCGGGTAGCTTCATCAAGGTCGGACGCAAACTGAGCAAAAGCCGCCAGTTCGCGGTACTGAGCCAGGTCAGTACGAATACCGCCCGACAAACCCTTGATCACCTTGGTCTGAGCCGCACCACCCACCCGAGACACAGAAATACCGGCGTTGATCGCAGGACGGATGCCCGCGTTGAACAGCGAAGTCTCCAGAAAGATCTGTCCGTCGGTGATCGAGATCACATTCGTTGGCACGAACGCCGAAACGTCGCCGGCCTGCGTCTCGATGATAGGCAAGGCAGTCAACGAGCCGGTCTTGCCCTTGACGGCACCCTTCGTGAAGGCCTCGACGTACTCGGCATTCACGCGAGCAGCACGCTCGAGCAGGCGGCTGTGCAGATAGAACACGTCGCCAGGATAAGCTTCGCGGCCTGGTGGGCGACGGAGCAGCAACGACACCTGACGGTAAGCCACTGCTTGCTTGGAAAGGTCGTCATAAACGATCAGCGCATCTTCGCCGCGGTCACGGAAGTACTCGCCCATCGTGCAGCCCGAATAGGCAGACACGTACTGCATCGCCGCCGATTCAGCAGCAGAGGCAGCCACAACAATCGTGTATTCCATGGCGCCGTTGGCTTCGAGCGAGCGAACCACGTTTTTGATCGACGACGCCTTCTGACCGATGGCGACGTAGATACAGGTCATGTTCTGACCCTTTTGGTTGATGATCGCGTCGATCGCCACCGCTGTCTTGCCGGTCTGACGGTCACCGATGATCAGTTCGCGCTGGCCACGGCCCACTGGAACCATCGAGTCAATGGATTTCAAACCGGTCTGCATCGGTTGGTCCACGGACTTACGGGCGATCACGCCTGGAGCAATCTTTTCGATCGGCATCGACAACTGGGCGTTGATCGGACCCTTGCCGTCAATGGGCTGGCCCAGCGCATTGACCACGCGGCCTTTCAACTCGGGGCCGACTGGCACCTCAAGAATGCGACCGGTGCACTTGACCGTGTTGCCTTCGGCAATGTGCTCGTACTCACCCAAAATCACCGCGCCCACCGAGTCACGCTCGAGGTTCAGTGCCAGACCGAATGTGGGCGTGCCGTCGGCGGCAGCGGGGAACTCGAGCATTTCGCCTTGCATGACGTCCGACAGACCGTGCACGCGGCAGATGCCGTCAGCCACCGACACCACGGTGCCTTGGTTGCGAATGTCTGTCGAAGCACCAAGGCCTTCAATTCGGCTCTTGATGAGTTCGGAAATTTCAGCGGGATTCAGTTGCATGAGCTCTCTCCTGTCTGTACTCGCGCCTTGCTACAGGCGCGCTTCGTCAGCGTGGACGACGGGGGATGTAACCGGGATGCGACATGGCCCTCAGGCCGTGAGCGCGGCCCTCATTTGTTCGAGGCGCGCCTTCACCGAGGTATCCATGACCTCGTCTCCGACCACCACACGGATGCCACCGATCAGGGCGGGTTCAACCGCGACCGTGACGTTCAAACGCCGCCCAAAACGACGCTCCAGAGCCGACACCACTCCTGGCAGTTGTGACGCCTCGATCGGAAACGCGCTTGACACGGTCGCGTCTGACACCCCGGCACCTGCGTTCGCGAGCGCATGAAACTGTGCAGCGATCTCTGGCAATACGGTCAACCGACCGTTGTCGATGACCGTGCGCAACAAGTTTTGCAGCGTCAATGACAGCGGGATACCGGCCACTGAGGTCATCAAGTCAAAGACCTCCTGCGAGGTGACTTTCGGGCTGTCGGCAAACTGCCGGAGCTGATCGTCAGCAGCAACCGCCGCGAGCGCATCCACTTGCTGAGAAGCAGCATGGACGTCACCCTTGGCAGCGACCTCGAACAATGCCTCGGCATACGGCCTGGCGAGTGTGGCGAGTTCGGCCATGATTTAAAGCTCAACCTTCAAGCGATCGAGCAGATCGGCATGGACGCTGGCGTTGACCTCCCGGCTGAGGATCTGCTCCGCGCCCTTGACTGCCAGCAAAGCCACTTGCTCGCGCAAGGTTTCCCGTGCCTTTACGGCCTCCTGGGCCGCCTCGGCCTTGGCAGCGGCCACGATCTTTGCGCCTTCGTCATTGGCTCGGGCCTTGGCTTCTTCAATCATCGACTGGGCCAAACGCTCAGCGTCAGCCAGGCGTTGAGCTGCGTCGGTACGAGCGGCCGACAACTGCTCCTCGACTCGTTTGTTGGCCTGAGAAAGTTCAGCCTTCGCCTTGTCGGCTGCAGACAAACCTTCGGAGATCTTCAAGGCGCGCTCGTCAAGTGCCTTGACGATGGGCGGCCACACAAACGACATCGTGAACCAAACCAGGATCAGGAACACGATAAGTTGCGCGATCAGCGTAGCGTTGATGCTCACGTTGTTGCCTTTGAAACTGAGTGGATCAAGGCAGGGGGCACTTCAGTGACCCGCCTGCGGGACGACTTACTTAGGCAGATTCGCGATTTGGGCCAGGAACGGGTTGGCCGTTGCGAACCACAGGGCGATACCAGTACCAATAATGAATGCGGCGTCAATCAGACCAGCCAGCAAGAACATCTTGGTTTGCAACTCGTTCATGAGCTCAGGCTGGCGCGCAGCCGACTCAAGGTACTTGCTGCCCATGATGCCAATGCCGATACAGGCACCAACGGCACCCAGACCAATGATCAAGCCGGCGGCGAGGGCAACAAAGCTGATGACTTCCATGATGACTCCTAAGTAGTTTTTAACGAGAGGGAAAAGAAAACGAGAAGAACCAAATTCACGTCAGTGCGCGTCATGCGCCTGACCGATGTAAACCAGAGTCAACATCATGAACACGAAGGCCTGCAACGTGATGATCAGGATGTGAAAAATGGTCCACACCGTACCAGCGACGATGTGACCCAAAAACAAAGCGATGCCCGTGCCAGACAGCGTGAAAGCGCCACCCATCAAGGCGATCAGCATGAAGATCAATTCGCCGGCGTACATGTTCCCGAACAACCGCATGCCGTGAGAGACCGTCTTGGCAACAAACTCGATGACTTGCATCAAGAAATTGACCGGGTACAAAAACCACTTGTCACCGAATGGGGCCGAAAACAACTCATGCACCCAACCGCCGGCACCCTTGATCTTCACGTTGTAGAACAAGCAGACCAGCAACACCCCAATCGACAGACCCATGGTGATGGAGAGGTCGGCCGTAGGCACCACACGCAAGTGGTCCAAGCCAAACACGTGTTCGCCAACCCATGGAAGCAGGTCCACCGGCAGCATGTCCATCGCATTCAGCAGGAAGATCCAAACGAAAACAGTTAGCGCAAGCGGAGCCACCAAGCGGCGACTCGACGCACTGTGCACGATTCCCTTGGCTTGACTGTCAACCATCTCAACCAACATCTCGACAGCCGCCTGGAAGCGCCCGGGTTTGCCCGACGTTGCCTTGCTTGCGGCAAGCCAAAGCAACCAGCACCCCAGGAAGCCAAGAACCACCGTGAAGAACACGGAGTCAAGATTGATCACCGAGAAATCAACCACCGACGACTGCTGCTTGTTATGCAAGTGCGTCAAATGGTGAATGATGTATTCACCTGCGGTAGGAGCGTGTTCGGAACCTTCAGCAGACATGGCAGGTCACAACCTCATCGTTCGTTTGCGGCCACGCCACAGGAGCGCGAACCAATTCACCTTCATGCACACAACCATCGAGACCAGCAGCACGGGCCAACTCAAATTGGGCACCACGCGCGCCGCAATCACCAACATCGCGATCGCGGAACCGATCTTCAGGACTTCCCAAAACATGAAGCCCACAGCCAACCCCATCGGCGATCCGGCCCTGCGGGACATCCCTCGCGCCATCAGCGCCCCAGGAATCACCACCGCCGCCGAACCGTAAGCCGCAGACCAGGCAAAAGCCACCGACCCGACCAGCAGAGCAATCAAGCAGCAAGCCAACCCCACGACAGCCTGGGCGCCGACCACCTGCCACGGAGTCGCGCAGGACGACCCCAAATCCAGCAAGGCCACTTCCTCACGCGTCAAGACCTTCAGATCACCCTCCAAGTCACCGAGGTCGTCGGCGGGTAGAGGCTGCGCCTTTGAGTGAGGCAGGTCGGCAGAAGTCTTGGATCTCTCGCCACGAACGATTGTGTCGGTCATGGTGGCTGATCCGGCTGTATTCAACAAAGCCTCGGAATTGTACGTAATAACCCGCTGTTTTGGGAGCCTGTTTGAACAGTTGGGCCAACAACATGCTCGGGCGGGCATTTCAGCCCGGCGACCGCTTGTCAGGCAAAGAGGTGGGCTGGTAGTCCGGGAACCTCGACCCGCAGGGCCAATACGCAACCGGCCCAGGGTTGTTCGAACAGTTCAGCAGCGGGGCGACCACGTCGGGACGTGGTGATGAACAGCGTCTTCAGGTCCGGCCCGCCAAAGCACGGCATCGTGGGACAACGCACCGGCAACCGGACCTCCCGAAGTAGCTCGCCCGACGCAGAAAGGCACAAGAGACGCTGCCCCTCAAACATCGCGACCCAGTAGTTTCCCTTGGCGTCAACGGCTGCCCCATCGGGACGACCACCGTATGCAAGCAAAGGCTGGGCGGGCTGTTTCAAGGGAAAAGAGATCAAAACGCGCCGCGCACTGATCGCTCCACTGGAGCCGTCGAAATCAAACGCGAAGACCGTGTGGGACTGCGTGTCACTCCAGTACATCGTGCGGCCATCCGAACTCCAGGCAAGCCCGTTGGACACCGCGATGCCATCCGCCATTGGCGTCAAGTTGCCGCGGTGGAAGCAATGCAGTGACGCCAGCGGGGGGTCTCGGGGCTCGTAAACCGTACCGACCCAGAAGCGACCCTGCGGGTCGCACTTCCCATCGTTGAAGCGTTCGATCTTGGGGTCGTAAGGCGGCTCACACAGCAAGGCTCGCGCACCGGTGCGAGGGTCCAAGCGCCACAGACCGTCACGCGCGGCCAGCAAGATCCCGCCGTCGAGCATCGGCGCGCAACTGGCGATCTCGCTGTCGAACGTCCAGTGCGACAGCTGACCCGTTGCGGGATCGAACCGGTTGAGCGCGCGCGCAGGAATGTCGCAGTAGTACAGCACCTGTTCGCGCGGATGCCACACAGGAGACTCGCCAAGCAAGCTGGGAGAAGCCACCGCAAGCCTGACCGGCTCGTCATGGCAAGGCGCGAGCGTCGCGCTCACAAGGCAGACACCTCAACCGTCATCGAGGCTTCAAAACTCTCGCCCGGCTGCAACTCGCGCAAGCCATTCGCGCACGGGTCGATCATCTGGATCGCGTTGCTCACGTGGCTCACAGGTTCGACGCAGAAATACGCCTTGTCGGTCGGGGTGTAAACCACCAGGCGCTTCACATTCGATGTGAGCCCGAGCGAGAATTTTTCGTCACGGATGCGAGCAGCGCCCTTCCATCCTTCGAAGCAATGGTCCAAGCGCAGATTCGCCACCGCGCCATCGATCCCCGAATGCGCCACCTTGCGCACGGGCAATTCGCTGGCATCGGATTCCCAGCGGTCGCTGACGTCAATGGACAACCCGCTGCCCCGCCGCTTTGGAAAATAGGGGTGCCAACCCAGCCCCACAGGCTGAGCCATGTCGGCGGTGTTGGTGATGGCCATCCTCACATGCAGCGCGCTGGGGTCCAGCGTGAAGTGCTGTTGCGTGTCGAACGAAAACGGCCAGTGCGCGTCCGGTATGTGGCTGTAGCGCAGCACTGCGGCGGCCGCACTGTGCGACAGGACATCCCAAGGGCGCAGCCAACCCACGCCGTGCACCGAGTGGGGGTTGTCATCGAAATTGGTTTCAGTGGTGTAGTCCCGGCCCTGCCAGCGAAATCGCTTGTTGCCCAGCCGGTTGGAATACGGCACCAGCGGATAGCAAGCCGATCGGCGCGATCCGGACAGTGAGTCCGAGTCGGTCGAGCGCAGGATGGGCGTGTCGCCGTGCCAGAAGCCAGCGATAGATCCGCCGAGATCGGCGCGCAGCGCCAATCTCAAGGCGCCGGCATGGAGTTCGATAGCGCCAGCAGGAGCGGCGCCATCAACCCGTGTGGCTGAGTCGCCCAAAAGGCCTCCAAGGCTGATTCAGGCTTGGCTCAGTCAAGCTCGGCCTTCAGGTAATGCGAATCGGCAATCGGGCTGAAGTAGTACGGCGGGATTTCCTCAAAGCCCAGCGAGGCATAAAGGCCGCGCGCGGCCTCCATGCCATCCAGCGTGTCGAGCAGCATGGTCGAGTAGCCCACGCTGCGGGCCTCATCGAACAGGGCCTGAGCCAGCAATCGGCCAAGGCCGAATCGGCGAAAAGCCGGCCGTACATACAGCCGCTTCATCTCGCAGGCGTTCGCGTAGTCGACATCAGCCAATGCACGCAGTGCGCCGCAGCCCGCCAGCTGGCCGTCCACAAAAGCCAGCAGCAGGTGGCCGTGAGGTGCCGCGTACTCACCCGGCAATCCAGCCAGTTCTTCCTCGATGTTCTGGAACTGCAAATCGATGTTGAGGCTGCCCAGATACTCGCGAAAGATGCCGCGCGTCGCATCAAGCGAATCCTCATCGCTCGGGATCACGAGTTCTATGTCGGGTGCGGGCATGGGGGCGCGAAGCGGGGAATCTGTCTCAGTTTATCGCCAGGACCGCCGCTGTCCTGCAGTCGCTTTCCCCACGTTCAACCGCGCTGGCCCAGCAACTCCCAGCGCTCCATCGCGACCAGCAGTTCATCGTCAATCGACGCCACACGCGTCTGTGCGGCCGCTACGCCCTTGGGATCACGGGTGTAGGCGCCGGCATCGGCCAGGAGCGCGGCCAGCGACGCTTGTTCGGCTTCGAGCGCCTCGATTCGCCCAGGCAACTCGTCGAGCTCACGCTGCTCCTTGTAGCTGAGCTTTCGCGGCTTGGCTGCAGCCACCGCAGGAGCGGTTTCGGCAGCCACAGACTTCGCCGCAGGCGGCGTGTCCTTCGACTTGGCGGCTTTCGCCGCTTGAGCGCGCAGGGACTGCGCCCGGTCACGCTGCATCTTCCAGTCTTCGTAGCCGCCCTCGTACTCGCGCCACTGACCGGGAGACTCGTCGCCCTCCCACACGATGGTGCTGGTCACCACGTTGTCGAGGAAACGCCGATCGTGGCTGACAAGAAACACCGTGCCCTTGTAGGACTGCAGCAACTCTTCAAGCAGTTCCAGCGTGTCGATGTCGAGGTCGTTGGTCGGCTCGTCGAGCACCAGCACATTGGCAGGCAGCGCGAACAATCGCGCCAGCAGCACGCGGTTGCGCTCGCCGCCACTGAGCGTGCGCACCGGCGAATTGGCGCGCTCGGGCGAGAACAGGAAATCGTTCAGGTAGCTCATCACATGCTTGCGCTGGCCGGCAAACTCGACCCATTCGCTGCCCGGGCTGATGGTGTCTGCCAGCGTGGCATCAAGGTTCAGCGTGCTGCGCATCTGGTCAAAGTAGGCGACTTCGATCTTGCTGCCCTGGCGCACGGCACCGCTGGTGGGCTGCAACTCGCCGAGGATGAGCTTGAGCAGCGTCGTCTTGCCCGCGCCATTGGGGCCGATCAGTCCGACCTTGTCGCCACGCAAGATGGTGGCGCTGAAGTCGCGCACGATGATCTTCTCGCCGAAGTTCAGCGACACGTCACGCAGCTCGCCGACGATCTTGCCGCTGGGTGCGCCCGCGTCGATCTCGAGGCGAACCTGACCGAGCGAATCACGCCGCGCTTGACGCTGGTTGCGCAACACATCGAGCCGCTGGATGCGCGCCACGCTGCGAGTGCGGCGCGCCTCGACGCCCTTGCGAATCCAGACCTCTTCTTGGGCGAGGAGCTTGTCGGCACGCGCATTGGCCAGCGCGTCGGACGCCAGTTGCTCTTCCTTCATGCGCTCGTAGGCGCTGAAGTTTCCGGGGTAGCTGCGGATGATCCCGCGGTCGAGTTCGATGATGCGCGTGGCCACGCCGTCCAGGAATGCGCGGTCATGGGTGATGAGCATCACGCTGCCCTTAAAGCCACGCAGCAGTTCTTCGAGCCACGCGATCGAGTCGAGGTCGAGGTGGTTGGTCGGCTCGTCGAGCAACAGCACGTCGGGCACCGCCACCAGCGCCTGCGCCAGCGCGACGCGCTTTTTCATCCCGCCCGACAGCTGGCTGATCTCGCGCGAGCCATCCAGGTGCAACTGCGCGATGGTCGTGTCCACGCGCTGTTCCCAGTTCCAGGCATCGAGCGCTTCGATGCGGGTTTGCAGCGCATCGAGATCGACGCCGTCGGCGTGCTCCTCGTAGGCCTGACGCACCGCACGCGCCTCGGCCACGCCCTCGCTGACGGCATCGAACACGCTGTGACCCGGCTCGAACGCCGGCTCCTGCGGCACGTAGCAGATGCGCACACCTTGCGTCATTTGCAGCAACCCGTCGTCAAGCTTTTCAAGCCCGGCGATGATCTTGAGCATCGACGACTTGCCCGCACCGTTGCGGCCGATCAGGCCGAGTCGTTCACCGACATCCAACGAGAACGCAGCGTTATCAAGCAGGGCCACGTGGCCGAAGGCCAAGTGGGCATTGGAAAGGGAGAAGATGGCCATCGGTCGATTGTGAGGGTTGGCCCTGATGACGAAGAGGCAGCGCCGACGCCTGTGCGCCGAAAATGCGCCCATGAGCACCTCAGCGATCTTCCACGACTCGTTCTACAAATTTGCGCACGTCACCGATGTCGAAGGCACGGCGGCGACGCTGCGCGAACTGACCGCGTCGCTCACAGGCAGCTTGCTGGTCGCGAGAGAAGGGCTCAACGGCACGGTCGCGGGTGCGGTCGATGCGCTAGACGCGTTTCAAGCTGCGCTGGCCAGCGACCCTCGCCTTGCGGGGTGCTTCACCGGCATCGAGTTCAAGCGCAGCCCCTGCACGACGCCGCCGTTCCAGCGCATGAAGGTGCACAGCCGCCCGGAAATCCTGCCGCTCGGGTTGCCCGCCGGCAGCGCTGAAGTCAATGCGGTGGGTCACGTCGGGCGGCAGGTCACGCCCGAGCGCTGGCGCGAGCTGCTCGACGACCCGAACGTGGTGGTGATCGACAACCGCAACCACTTCGAAGTGCGGCTCGGCCGGTTTCGCAACGCGGTCGACCCGCTGGTGCGCAACTTCCGTGACTTTCCGGCCTACATCGAAGCGCAACTGCCGCTGTGGCAAGCCCAAGGCAAGCAAGTGGCCATGTACTGCACCGGCGGCATCCGCTGCGAGAAAACCAGCGCGTGGCTGCACGAGCGCGGCGTGGCCGTGCTGCAACTCGAAGGCGGCATCCTCAACTACTTTGCCCGCATGCCCGATGCCGAGCGCGACTGGGAAGGCGAATGCTTCGTCTTTGACAACCGCATCGCGCTCGACACCCGGCTGCACGAAACCGCCACCACCGCCGAGCAGGTGTACGCCGGCGATCCGCACGAGGCCTGGCGGCTGCAGCGCGCGCTGCGGCTCGACAGCCCGGCCGAAGCCGATGCGCCCGATCCGAGCGGACCGGCGAACGCCACACAGCAGCCGTGAACGCCATGCGGCCGCCTCGCGAGAAACCCCCGAGAAAGCCGCCGCCCATGCCGCTGCCGACCCGCGACGGCGTCGGTCCGAGTTGCGTGGCCTTGCCGCCCGGGCCGTGGGGCTCGATCGACGAGTTTTTGGCCGAGCGCTTTGCTGCGGTCCCGGCCGACACCTGGCGAGCCCGCATGCAGCAAGGCGAGCTTGTCGACGAGCACGGCGCTGCCATCACACCGGGGCAGCCGTATCGCGCCGGCCTGCGGCTGTACTACTACCGCGCCATCGACGACGAGCCGAAGGTGCCTTTTGAAGATGTGTTGCTTTTCCAAGATGAGTTGCTCGTCGCCGTCGACAAGCCTCACTTCCTGAGCGTCACGCCGGGCGGGCGGCATCTGCACGAGACGCTGCTGGTGCGGCTCAAGCGCCGGCTGGGCATCGACACGCTGACACCCCTGCACCGGTTGGACCGCGAAACCGCGGGCGTTGTTGTGTTCGCCGTGCAGCCCGCCACGCGCGGCGCTTACCAAGCGCTGTTCGCGCAGAAGACTGTGCGCAAAAATTACGAGGCCATCGCGCCATGGCGACCCGAGCTGGATTTCCCGCTGACACGCCGCAGCCGGCTGGTGGAAGACGAACACTTCCTGCGCATGCGCGAGGCACCCGGCGAACCCAACGCCGAAACCCGTTTCGACGTGCTCGAGTCACACGGCGCATTCGCGCGCTACCGGCTCACGCCAGTGACAGGCCGCACACACCAGTTGCGCGTGCACTGCGCCGCACTGGGGTTGCCGATCGCAGGCGACCGCATGTACCCGACGCTGCTGCCCGCCGACACCGACGACCACACCCGACCCTTGCAGTTGCTGGCCAGAACGCTGGCTTTCGTCGACCCGTTGACGGGCCAGGAGAGACGGTTCGAGAGTGCTCGGCAACTGGCGTCGCTGCGCGACACCAACACACTCAACCCGCTGGCAACTGCGCCTCCAGCGCGTCGATGAACATCCCGGCCACATCGAAGCCGGTCTGCTTGGTGATTTCCTGAAAGCCCGTCGGGCTGGTGACGTTGATCTCGGTCACGCAGTCGCCGATCACATCCAGCCCCACCAGCAGCAAGCCGCGTGCAGCGAGCACCGGGCCGATCTGCTCGGCAATCTCGCGGTCGCGCGCGCTGAGCGGCTGAGCCACGCCCTTGCCGCCCACGGCCAGGTTGCCGCGGATCTCGGTCCCTTGGGGAATGCGCGCCAGCGCGAACGGCACCGGGCGGCCGTCGATCAGCAAGATGCGCTTGTCGCCCAGCACGATCTCGCTCAGATAGCGCTGCACCATCACCGTGTATTCGCCGTGGTGGTTGAGTGTTTCGACGATGCTGCCGAGGTTCAACCCGTCAGGGCCGACGCGGAAGATGCCCATGCCGCCCATGCCGTCGAGCGGCTTGAGGATGATGTCGTGGTGCTCGGCGTGAAAGCGCCGGATGTCAGCCGCGTCGCGCGTGACCAGCGTCGGGCCGATGAACTGCGGAAACTCGAGGATCGCCAGCTTTTCGGGATGATCGCGCAGCGCGCCGGGGCGATTGAACACGCGCGCGCCCTCGCGCTCGGCCTGCCCGAGCAGGTGGGTGGCGTAGAAGTACTCGCTGTCGAACGGCGGGTCCTTGCGCATGAGCACCGCGTCCACGTCGGCCAGCGCCACCGGAATCTCATCGGGCGCTTGCTGCCGGGCGGCAAACCAGCCCGGGCCGCCCGGTGTCAGCGTGATCTCGCGCACATAGCCGGTGACACGGCCGCCGCGCTGCCACATCAGGTCCCGCGGCTGGCAGGCGAGCAGTTCATGGCCGCGCGCGGCCGCCTCGCGCATCATGGCGAAGGTGGTGTCCTTGGCGGTGTTGAAGCCCTCAAGCGCGTCGGCAACGAACAGCAGTCTCATGGGATTGGCCTCCGGTGAAGATGCGCTCGCGGGCGCCCGACAAACCGCTGCGGGCAGCTCAGATCTCGACCTTGGAGCCGAGCTCGACCACGCGGTTGGTCGGCAGGTTCAGGAAGTCGGCTGCCGCTGCCGCGTTGCGGTGCATGCTGGCAAACAGCTTCTCGCGCCACATCGCCATGCCGTGGCCCAGCGTGGGGATCACGATGTCGCGCGACAGAAAGTAGCTGGTGTCCATCGGCTCGAGCTTCACGCCACGGCCCTTGAGCAACTCGAGCGCCTCGGGCACATCGGGGTCGTTCTTGAAGCCGAAGTTCAGCGTGACCTGCCAGCAGTCGCGCCCCAGCGGCACGATCTGGCAGCGCTTGTCAAAGCCCAGCCACGGCACCTCGTGGTGCATCACGGTGACGAACAGGTTGGTCTCGTGCAGCACCTTGTTGTGCTTGAGGTTGTGCAGCAGCGCGTTGGGCGTGAAGCCCTGCTCGCTCACCAGAAACACCGCGGTGCCTGCCACCCGCGTGGGCGGGCTCACGAACACGGCCTCAAGGAAACTCTTGAGATCGATGGAGTCATCCCGCATGCGTTCGCGCATGAGCCGACGTCCCTGCTTCCAGGTCATCATCAGCGTGAACATCAGCGCGCCCAGCACCACCGGGAACCAGCCGCCGTCGAACAGCTTGACGGCATTCGAGGCGAAGTAGACCGCGTCGACGATGAAGAAGAAGCCGGTAGCAGCCAAGCTCAAGCCCCACGGGTAGTTCCATGCGTAGCGCACCACGAAGAACGTCATGATCGTGGTGATCAGCATGTCAATGGTCACCGCAATTCCGTAGGCGCTGGCGAGCTTGCCACTGGAGCCGAACAGCATCACCGCCATCACGATGCAGGCGTACAGGCTCCAGTTCACGAAGGGCACGTACACCTGACCGGTTTCCTTGACCGAGGTGTGGGCGATGCGCAATCGCGGGAGGTACCCCAACTGGATGGTCTGCTTGGTGACGGAAAAGGCGGCCGTGATGAGAGCCTGCGAGGCGATCACCGTGGCGCAAGTGGCCAGACCGATCAAGGGGTACAGCGCCCACTCCGGTGCCATTTCAAAAAACGGGTTGCCGATGTTCTCGGGGTGCTCGAGCAGCATGGCGCCCTGGCCGAAATAGTTGATGACCAGCGCGGGCATCACCAGCCCGAACCAGGCGAAGCGGATCGGCCGCTTGCCGAAGTGCCCCATGTCCGCATACAGCGCCTCGGCGCCGGTGACGCACAGAACCACTGAACCCAGAGCGATGAAGGCGATGCCCGGCTGCGACACGAAAAAGCCCGCCGCATAGTGCGGGCTGAGCGCCCACATGACCTGCGGGTACTCAACCACGTGCACCAGCCCCATGGCCGCCAGCACGGCAAACCACAGCACCGTGATCGGCCCGAAGAAACGCCCCACGCTGCCGGTACCGAAGCGTTGCACGAAGAACAGCCCGGTCAACACCATCAAGGTCAGCGGCAACACGAAGCGGTGCAGCGAGGGTGCTGCCACCTCCAGACCCTCGACCGCAGACAGTACCGAGATGGCAGGCGTTATGACGCCATCGCCAAAAAAGATCGCAGTTCCGAAGATGCCGACGAGCAGCAGCCGCTTGCGCAACAGCGGTCGCTCCTTCACCGCCTGCGACGCCAACGCGAGCATGGCGATCAGGCCCCCTTCGCCGTTGTTGTCGGCGCGAAGGATCAGCATCACGTACTTCAGCGACACCACCACCGTCAGCGTCCAGAACACCAGCGACAACACCCCATAGATGTTGTTGGGTGTCAGCGGCACGTGACCGTGCGCGAAGACCTCCTTGAGCGCATACAGCGGGCTGGTGCCAATGTCGCCGTAGACAACGCCGATGGCGCCCAATGTCAGGGCGGCCAGGCTGGAAGTGGAACGAGGGGAATTCAAGGGAACTGCAGGGTTCAAACCGGCTCGGTGTGGGTGGGCCGAGCGCGCATTGTGCGCCCCGGGAGCGCGCTATTCGTCAGCACGTGCCTCGGGATCTGAGGCCTCAAGCTCGTAGCTTGCGGCCACCATCGCCAACCGGGCGATGACGCCGTACATGTAGAAGCGGTTGGGAGGGCTCTGTCCGGGCGGCACGCCCGGGCGCGGCAATGGATTCGAGTCGGCAAAGCGCAGCGGCACGAAGTTCGAGCCCGGCGAATTCAGGTTCTCGTCGATACCGCGCTCTGCGTTGGCGCGGTAGAAGCCGCCCACCACATAGCGGTCGATCATGTAGACCACCGGCTCGGCCGACGCGCCATTGATGAGCTCACAGGTGGGCACGCCCTCTTGCAAGATCACCTCGGTGACCTCCTGGCCATCCTTGATCACGCTCATCTTGTTGCGGGCGCGGCGGTTCAGGTCACCCAATTCCTTGGGGTCGCGCACTGTCATGATCCCCATGCCGTAGGTGCCGGCGTCGGCCTTCACGATCAGGAACGGCTTGTCCGAAATGCCGTATTCCTTGTACTTGCGCCGAACTTTGGTCAGCAGCGCGTCGGCCTGACTGATCAGGCATTCGGCACCCGTGCCATCGCTGAAATTGACCTCCCCACAGCCGGCAAACAGCGGGTTGATGAGCCACGGGTCCATGCCCAGCAGCTTGGCGAACTTCTTGGCCGCCTCCTCATAGGCCGCGAAGTGCTGCGTCTTGCGCCGCACGGCCCAGCCGGCATGCAGTGGCGGCAGCAGGTACTGCTCGTGCAACCCCTCGAGCACCTTCGGGATGCCGGCGGACAGGTCGTTGTTGAGCAAGATGGTGCACGGATCGAAATCCTTCAGGCCAAGACGCCCGCGGCTGCGCACCAGCGGCTCGAGCGTGATCGTCGTGCCGTCGGCCAGTTCGATGGGCGTGGGAGCAGTGATCGCGTCGTCGAGCGTGCCGAGACGCACGTTCATGCCTGCGCGGTGAAAGATCTGCAGCAACCTCGCCACGTTGGCCAGGTAGTGGACGTTGCGGGTGTGCTTCTCCGGGATGAGCAGCAGGTTCTTGGCCTCAGGGCAGATCTTCTCGATCGCGGCCATCGCCGCTTGCACCGCCAGAGGCAGCATCTCGGGCGTCAGATTGTTGAAGCCACCCGGGAACAGGTTGGTGTCGACCGGCGCCAGCTTGAAGCCGGCGTTGCGCAGGTCCACCGACGTGTAGAACGGCGGGGTGTGCTCCATCCATTCCAGGCGAAACCAGCGTTCGATGGCCGGCAATGACTCAAGAATGCGCTGCTCGAGTTCGTTGATCGGGCCGGTCAGCGCGGTGATGAGGTTGGGAACCATGCGAAAACCCGATTGCCTAGGAGAGCCAACCATTCTAGGCACCGGCAAATGACAAAGCCGCCCGAAGGCGGCTTTGTCTCCCGAACGGTGTGGTGCCCGATCAACAGGGCGCCACACCGGGTTGTGGGGTCTTACTGGTGATAAGCGGTTTCGCCGTGCGACGAGATGTCGAGGCCTTCGCGCTCTTCGTCTTCAGGAACACGCAGACCGATCAGCAGGTCAACGATCTTGAACGACACCACCGAAACCACACCCGACCACACCACCGTGGTGAGCACAGCCTTGGCCTGGATCCACACCTGGGAGGCGATGGAGTAGTCCGCGGAGGTGACCATGGTGGCCGTGACCCAATCAGCCACGTAGCCTGGGCCGCCAAGGCTAGGCGAGTTGAACACGCCCGTCAGCAGAGCACCCAAGATGCCGCCCACGCCGTGGACGCCGAAAACGTCCAGCGAGTCGTCAGCACCGAGCAGCTTCTTCAAGCCGGTCACGCCCCACAGGCAGGCAAAGCCAGCCACGAAGCCGATCACCAGTGCACCACCGATGCCCACGTTGCCGCAAGCCGGGGTGATGGCCACCAGACCAGCCACCGCACCCGAAGCCGCGCCGAGCATCGAAGCCTTGCCCTTCATGAGCGCCTCGCCGATGCACCAAGCCATCACGGCGGCTGCCGTTGCGCCGAAGGTGTTGATGAAGGCGAGTGCTGCGAAGCCGTTGGCTTCGAGCGCCGAGCCGGCGTTGAAGCCGAACCAGCCCACCCACAGCAAGGATGCGCCCACCATCGTCAGCGTCAGCGAGTGAGGCGTGAAGGCCTCCTTGCCGTAGCCCACGCGCTTGCCAACCATGTAGGCACCCACGAGGCCTGCCACAGCAGCGTTGATGTGCACGACCGTGCCACCGGCGAAGTCCAGCGCGCCCGTCTGCCAGAGGTAACCGGCCTTGGCATTCATCGCATCGACCACGTCTTTGCTGGAGTAGGCGTCAGGGCCCATCCAGAACCAGACCATGTGGGCGATCGGCGCGTAGCTGAAGGTGAACCACAGTGCCATGAACATCAGCACGGCAGAGAACTTCACACGCTCGGCGAACGAACCGATGATCAGCGCGCAGGTGATGGCAGCAAACGAAGCCTGGAACACCGCGAACACGATTTCGGGGATGTAAACGCCCTTGCTGAAGGTCGCTCCGTTGGCGAATGTTCCCGCCACGTTGTCCCACACGCCCTTCATCATCAGACGATCCATGCCCCCGAAGAAGGCGTTGCCCTCAGTGAAGGCCAGGCTGTAGCCGTAGATGAACCACAGCACGACGATCATCGAGAAGGTGACGAACACCTGCATCAGCACCGACAGCATGTTCTTGCTGCGCACCAGACCGCCGTAGAACAGCGCAAGTCCGGGCACCGCCATCATGATGACGAGCAGGGTCGAGACCATCATCCAGGACGTGTCGCCCTTGTTGGGCACTGGTGCGGCAGCAGGAGGCGCTTCAGCTGCAGAAGCAGCCTCGGCTGCCGGTGCCGCCACCGCTTCGGTGGCGGCCGAAGCCGCCTCGACCACGGCTGCAGCAACGGCTGGCGCTGATGCCGCGACATCTTCGGCAAATGACGCACTTGAGAAGCCCAGGACGGCGAGTCCTAGGGCCAGAGTGGCAATGAGTTTTTTCATTTGATAGGCCTTTCTTGTTGGTGCGTCAGAGCGCTTCCGTGCCCGTCTCGCCGGTGCGGA
>CANBSV010000010.1 GCA_947372225.1 Burkholderiales bacterium
AGCAGACAGGCCTTCAAAGAACCTTGAAGCATCTCAGCCGCATTCAGCCCGCCAGATACTGGCTGCGCCCGTACCAATTGGGCACCCACTGTGTTTGCTGCCTCAGTGAGGTCGCCAACCGAGGCACCAGTGTGCTCCCCGATCCAGTTGGCAAGGGATTTCAGTTGCAGCGCTTGCGGATGTTGAACTGCAGCATTGCCTAGGAACACCGCCTTTCGTTCACCGCCGAGCAACGACGCTGCTACGGCAGCCGCACCAGCGGAAAACTCCACTGCGACGGGCGCCGAAACGCCCTTCGTCGAGGCGACCGCAGCAGCCACCTCGGCCAACGCGCGGACCCAGCCGCTGGGCTCTGCTGTCAACTTGGTCGCAACCGGCATGAGCCAGTCATCGTGAACCGCATGCAGGCTGTGAATTTGCGCGCCCTTCCGAGCGGCCTGACGCAAACGCTGAGCAAACAGCGGATGATCCTTGCGCAGGAAAGAGCCCACCACAAGCACCCGCTGCATGTCGGACAAGGACTCGATCGTGGTGCCTAACCAGCGCGCCGGCGAGTCTGCCCGAGTCGCGGCAGAAAAATCAGCATGTCGTAGCCGATGGTCGATGTTGTCGCTGCCCAGACCGCGAACCAGTTTGCCCAACAAGTGGAGCTCCTCCACGGTGCTGTGCGCACTGCCCAACGCACCGATCGATTGAGCACCGTGGTCGGCCTTGATCTGCGCCAGGCCATTGGCCACGTACTGAAGCGCCGTCGTCCAATCGACCGTCTGCCAAGCGCCACCTTGCTTGATCATGGGAGAAGTCAAGCGCAGTTCGCTGTTGACGGCCTCATACGAGAAACGATCCCGGTCGGCGATCCAGCACTCGTTAACGGCTTCGTTTTCGAGCGGCACCACACGCATCACCTTGTTACCCTTGACCTGCACGATCAAATTGGCGCCGGTGCTGTCGTGGGGAGACACGGATTTGCGACGCGAGAGTTCCCAGGTGCGAGCGCTATAGCGAAACGGCTTGCTGGTGAGTGCGCCAACCGGGCAGACGTCAATCATGTTGCCCGACAGTTCCGAATCGATCGTGTCGCCGAGCACGGTCGTGATTTCGGAATGCTCGCCGCGATGGATCATCCCGAGTTCCATCACACCGGCGACCTCCTGGCCAAACCGCACGCAGCGTGTGCAATGGATGCAGCGGCTCATCTCCTGCATCGAAATCAGCGGGCCCACGTTCTTGTGGAACACCACCCGCTTTTCCTCGTGGTAACGCGAACTGGAACCACCATAACCAACGGCCAAATCCTGCAACTGGCACTCGCCGCCCTGATCGCAAATAGGGCAATCCAACGGGTGATTGATAAGCAGGAACTCCATGACCGACTGCTGCGCCTTCAGCGCCTTGTCGCTCTTGGTTCGAACGATCATGCCTTGAGTCACCGGAGTGGCACACGCAGGCATTGGCTTTGGGGCCTTTTCGATATCGACCAGGCACATGCGGCAGTTGGCCGCAATAGAGAGCTTCTTGTGATAGCAGAAGTGTGGAATGTAGGCACCCGCCTTGTCGGCAGCATGCATCACCATGCTGCCTTCGGCGATCTCGACCTTCTGGCCGTCAAGCTGAATTTCAATCATGACGAGGGGTTGGCGCTGGAATCGGTTGTGATCGGTCAGACATAAGCCGGAACGACGCAGGATTTGTGTTCAACGTGGTGGATGAACTCATCGCGGAAGTGCTTGATCATGGCGCGCACTGGCATCGCCGCCGCATCACCCAGCGCACAGATCGTTCGGCCCTGGATGTTGTCCGCCACGGAATTCAGCATGTCGATGTCCTCCATCTTGCCGTGGCCGTTCTCAATTCGCTCGACCATGCGATGCATCCATCCGGTTCCTTCACGGCATGGGGTGCACTGGCCGCAACTCTCATGGGTGTAGAAATAACTGAGTCTCAACAGGCTCTTCACCATGCACCGACTGTCATCCAGCACGATCACGGCCCCCGAGCCAAGCATCGAACCCGCCTTCGAGATGCTGTCGTAGTCCATGGTGACATCCATCATCGTGGCACCCGGAAGCACAGGCGCCGACGACCCGCCCGGAATCACTGCCTTGAGCTGGCGCCCCTTGCGAACGCCTCCAGCCAACTCGAGCAACGCGGGGAATGGCGTGCCCATGGGCACTTCGAAATTCCCGGGACGCTCGACATCGCCCGACACCGAATAAATCTTCGTGCCGCCATTGTTGGGCTTGCCGACCTCAAGGTACTTTTGACCGCCGTTACGGATGATCCACGGCACCGCCGCAAAGGTTTCGGTGTTGTTGATCGTGGTGGGCTTGCCGTACACCCCGTAGCTGGCAGGAAAAGGCGGCTTGAAGCGCGGTTGGCCCTTCTTGCCTTCGAGAGACTCGATCAGTGCCGTTTCCTCGCCGCAGATGTAAGCACCGAATCCATGAGCCGCATGCAACTGGAAGTTGAAGTTCGAGCCCATGATCTTGTCGCCAAGATATCCCGCCGCCCGCGCCTGATCAAGCGCAACCTCGAAGCGTTCATAGGCTTCGAAAATTTCGCCGTGGATGTAGTTGTAGCCCGTGCCGATACCCATCGCGTAGGCGGCAATCGCCATGCCCTCGATGACTTGATGCGGGTTGAACATGAGGATGTCCCGATCCTTGCAGGTCCCTGGTTCACCCTCGTCCGAGTTGCACACCAGGTACTTGTTGCCCGGGTACATACGCGGCATGAAACTCCATTTCAAGCCCGTCGGGAAACCTGCGCCGCCGCGCCCACGCAATGCCGAAGTCTTGACCTCGGCGATCACTTGGTCGGCCGTCATGCCTTCACCACCGTCCGCGCCAAGTATCTTGCGCAAGGCTTGATAACCGCCACGGGACACGTAGTCGGCGAGCTGCCAATTGCGGCCATTCAGGTCGGCGTAAATCTGGGCGCCAATGTGGCGGCCATGAAAGCAAGTGGCCACGCCGTCGGACTGAAACTGTGAGAGATCGAGCATGAGGGCCCCTGGACTGCTCAGCGGGACGAGTCGGCTTGCGACTTGAGGAGTTCCACCAGCGCATCCAGCCGCTGATGGTCCATGAAACTGCACATCTTCCGGTCGTTGACCAGCAACACCGGCGAATCAGCGCATGCGCCCAGACACTCGCTTTGCTGCAACGTGATCACACCGTCGGCCGTGGTCTCGCCTTCTTCGACGCCGAGACGCTTGCACAGGTGCTCAAGCGCCGACTGTCCGTCGCGCAACTGGCAAGGCAGGTTCGTGCAGACGTTGATCTTGAAGCGCCCGACTGGCTTCTGGTTGTACATGTTGTAGAAGGTCGTGACCTCATGCACCGCGATCGCTGGCATGCCCAAGTAGTCGGCCAGCGCCTTCTCGCTTTCAGGAGAGACGTATCCCTGCTCCTGTTGAATGATGGCCAGGCACGCCATGACAGCCGACTGCCGCTGATCCGCCGGGTACTTGGCCACTTCGCGCTCAAAGCGCTGGGTCGTTGCTTCAGAGAATGCGTATGGCGCGCTCACCGGTCAATTTCTCCGAAAACAATGTCCATCGTGCCGATCACAGCGACAGCGTCGGCGATCATGTGACCGCGAGACATTTCATCAAGTGCGGCCAGATGCGGGAACCCTGGCGCACGGATCTTGAGGCGGTACGGTTTGTTGGCACCGTCACTGACGATGTAGATGCCAAATTCACCCTTGGGATGCTCGACCGCCGAATAGGCTTCCCCTTCGGGCACGTGAAAGCCCTCAGTGAAGAGCTTGAAATGGTGAATCAACTCTTCCATGCTCGACTTCATGTCGACTCGGGAAGGCGGAGCCACCTTGTGGTTTGAGGTAATCACCGGCCCCGGATTTGCACGCAGCCAATCGACGCATTGCTTGATGATCCGGTTGGACTGGCGCATTTCTTCCACTCGCACCAGATAACGGTCGTAGGTGTCGCCATTCACACCCACCGGCACATCGAAATCCATGTGCTCGTACACATCGTAGGGTTGCTTCTTGCGAAGGTCCCACTCGATGCCCGATCCTCGCAACATGGCACCGGAGAACCCAAGGTTGAGCGCGCGTTCTGGAGAGACCACGCCGATGCCCACGGTGCGCTGCTTCCAGATTCGGTTATCCGTCAACAGCGTTTCGTAGTCGTCCACGCACTTCGGAAACCGCTTTGTGAAGTCGTCGATGAAGTCAAGCAAAGAACCTTGGCGGTTGTCGTTGAGCGCCGACATGACCTTGGCATTGCGCACCTTTGAAGCCTTGTACTGAGGCATCGTGTCGGGAAGGTCACGGTACACGCCACCCGGACGAAAGTAAGCCGCATGCATGCGAGCACCAGATGCGGCTTCGTACATGTCGAACAGATCTTCTCTCTCGCGGAAGCAATAGATGAAGATATTCATCGCGCCGCAATCCAACCCGTGCGCGCCCAGCCACATCAAGTGGTTGAGAAGCCGGGTGATCTCGCTGAACATGACGCGGATGTACTGCGCACGAACCGGGACATCCACACCCAGCAACTTTTCGATGGCCAAGCAATACGCATGCTCGTTGCACATCATCGAAACGTAGTCCAACCGGTCCATGTAAGGCAGCGACTGGATGTAGGTCTTGCTTTCCGCCAGCTTTTCGGTGGCCCGGTGGAGCAACCCGATGTGCGGGTCGGCGCGCTGAATCACTTCGCCGTCCAACTCAAGCACCAAGCGAAGAACGCCATGTGCCGCCGGATGCTGTGGCCCGAAATTCAGGGTGTAGTTTTTGATGTCAGCCATGAAAGTACCTCAACCCGCGCGGCTCAGTGCAGACCGCCGTAGTTGTCCTCACGGATGATCCGTGGCGTAATGTCCCTCGGCTCGATAGTGACCGGCTGGTAGATCACGCGCTTTTTCTCTGCGTCATAGCGCATCTCGACGTGACCCGAAGTCGGAAAGTCCTTCCGGAAGGGGTGGCCGATGAAACCGTAGTCTGTAAGGATGCGGCGCAGGTCCAGATGGCCCTCGAAGATGATGCCGTACAAGTCGAAGGCCTCGCGCTCAAACCAGTTGGCCGCACTCCAGATCTCATTGAGGGAGGAGACGGACGGCATCTCATCATCGAGGCAGAAAACCTTCAAGCGCAACCGCCAGTTATGCCCGACTGACAGCAGGTGGGAAACGACGCAAAAACGCGGCCCGTCGAATTCCTCATCCCGATACGCGGAGTAATCGACGCCGCACAGATCCATCAACTGCTCAAACCGCAGAGAAGGATCGTCTCTCAGCGTCGCAGCGACGAGCAAATAGTCGCCCGCACTCACGGTGAGCGTCAGTTCCCCACGATCGCAAGTCAGCGATTGCACGCTCGAGCCCAGGGTGGTCTCCAGCGCCAGCTTCAGGTTGTCGAGTTTGCTCATGAGGTAGGAAACGAGGTTCAGTCAACGAGCAATGGTGTTTTCGCGACGGATCTTGGCCTGCAACTGCAAGATCCCGTAAAGCAAGGCCTCTGCCGTCGGAGGACAGCCCGGCACATAGACGTCGACCGGGACGATTCGATCGCACCCCCGAACCACCGAGTAGCTGTAGTGGTAGTACCCGCCGCCGTTGGCACAGGAGCCCATGCTCAGCACCCAGCGGGGCTCAGCCATTTGGTCATAAACCTTACGCAGTGCCGGGGCCATCTTGTTGCACAAGGTACCCGCGACGATCATCAAGTCACTTTGGCGCGGGCTGGGCCGAAACAACATACCGAAACGGTCGATGTCATAGCGAGCTGCACCGGCGTGCATCATTTCCACTGCACAACAAGCCAGACCGAACGTCATGGGCCAAAGCGAACCGGTCTTCGACCAGTTGATGACGGTGTCGAGGCTCGTGGTGACGAACCCCTCTTTGAGGATGCCTTCAATGCCCATGCTGATGCCCGGTACCGTTACAGCGTCGAATGATCATTCCCAATCCAGCGCACCTTTTTTCCATTCGTAGGCGAAGCCCACAACCAGAATGCCGAGAAAAATCATCATGGACCAAAAACCGGTGGCCCCAATCTCTCTCAGGGAGACCGCCCAAGGAAAGAGGAAGGCAATCTCAAGGTCGAAAAGGATGAAGAGAATCGCCACCAGGTAGTAGCGAACATCGAACTTCATGCGCGCATCTTCGAAGGCTTCGAAGCCGCATTCGTAGGGAGAATTCTTGGCCGCGTCCGGGCGATTAGGGCCCATCACAAAGCCAATCACCTGAGGCAGCACGCCCACCAGCACGCCAACCAGAATGAAGAGGATCACTGGCAAGTAAGGGTGCAGATCCATGTTGCTTTTATGGCCTCAGGAGTCAAAGAAATGTGCCGCTTAACTGCATTCAACAAACACTTGGTGCCGACGGCGAGACTCGAACTCGCACAGCTTTCGCCACTACCCCCTCAAGATAGCGTGTCTACCAATTTCACCACGTCGGCCGTGTGTTCATTTGGCTCGATGCTCACCGTCAATCGACGAAAGAACACGTCGCACATTAGCCAAAAATTCTAACCGTAAAGGCCAGGTTTTCGGCCCTCACTTCGCATTGAATCACGGGCTCAGCACGTCACTTCGCGGGGTTGACTCCGGCACCGGAAGCTGCGGCGGAGCCAAGCGGAACGCCGGTCGCAGCGCCAGGGATTTGTGCGGCTCCGGTGGGCGCACTCGCCGCAGAGACCGCAGCCGAAATCGACGGCTTGTCGAGCACGCTGTCGGCTGAAACTCGGCTTCTGTCATTGGACAAATAGGCGAGCAACACGGTGCAAGAAAAGAACACCGCTGCGCAAACTGCTGTCGAGCGCGACAGGAAATTTGCGCTGCCGGTGGCGCCGAAAAGACTGCCCGAGGCACCACTGCCAAACGACGCGCCCATGTCAGCGCCCTTGCCGTGCTGCACCAGCACCAGGCCGATCATCGCCAGGGCCGCGAGGATTTGCACGGCCACCACCAGGTTCGTTATCAGGTTCATGCTTTCAACTTTCCAGAAGACTCAAGAGCAGCCGCCATGGCCGCACGACAAATGGCAGAAAAGTCGGCGGCCTTCAGGGACGCGCCCCCGACCAGCCCGCCGTCAATATCGGGTTGCAAAAACATCGAGTGGGCATTCGATGGTGTGACGCTTCCTCCGTACAGAAGACGCATTTCCGACGCGCGCGTGCTGGCGGCCGCCAGTTGTGCGCGGAGCACCGCATGCACCGCCTGAGCCTGCTCGGGAGATGCGTTCTTGCCGGTTCCGATGGCCCACACCGGCTCGTACGCCACGACGATCTGTGAAACGCAATGACCCAGCGTGTGAACCACCACCGACAACTGCCGTTTGACCACTGACTCTGTCAGACCGGCCTCATGCTCGGCATCCGATTCACCGACACACACGACGGGAGTCAACCCATGCGCCAGGGCCGTGCGGGCCTTGTCAGCGACAGCCTGATCGGACTCACCGTGATGAACCCGGCGCTCGGAATGACCGACGATGACGTAGCGGCAACCAAATTCCGCAAGCATGCCTGCGGACACCTCGCCGGTGTAGGCACCAGCCTCGTGGACCGAGCAGTCCTGCGCGCCCCATCCGATGCCACTGCCCTGCAACGACAGCGCCACATCTGAAAGATACGGGGACGGACAGCACACGCCAACCTCCGCGTCAAACGGGCCCATCGCCCTCAATGCACAGAGCAGCTCGGCATTGACCACGCGCGAGCCATTCATCTTCCAGTTGCCCACAACCAAGGGCCTGCGCGCCAGCGCGCGTAACGCATTCACCATGAGAGCACCAACTTTCCGATATGACGGTTGGACTCCATCAGCGCGTGAGCGTTTGCGGCCTGAAAAGCCGGAAATACACCGAAGACCACGGGCTTGACCACTCCCGAAGCCAGCCACCCCCAGACCTTCGAACGAAGCTCCCGAGCAATCGCCGACTTGAATTCAACCGATCGCGAGCGCAGTGTCGAGCCGGTGATCGTGAGACGCCGACGCATCACCTCAGCGGCATCAAACGATGCGGACTTGCCGCCCTGCACCGAGATGATCACCAGTCGCCCATCATCGGCGAGGCAACCCACTTCTCGCGCCACGTAGTCGCCCGCGACGATGTCAAGGACCACATCGACGCCGCGGCCGGACGTCAGCCCCAAGACCTCGGCTGCGAAATCCTGGGTGCGATGGTTGATCACATGCTGAGCGCCCAGCGCAATGCAGGCCGACGCCTTGTCGTCAGAACCCACAGTCACGATCACGGTGGCGCCGGCAGCGCGTGCCAGTTGGATGGCCGTCACGCCTATGCCGCTGCCACCACCTTGAATCAGGATGGTTTCGCCCTTTTTCAAAGCGCCGCGATCGAACACGTTTGACCAAACGGTGAAAAACGTTTCTGGCAGGCTGGCTGCCTCAATGTCGGTCAAACCCTCCGGCACCGGCAAGCACTGCCCGATTGGCGCGACACAACGTTCGGCATAGCCACCACCGGTGACCAGCGCGCACACACGTTCGCCCACACGAAACCCTGCAAATTGCATGGCTTGCGCATCGCCTGAGGCCACCGTACCAGCCACCTCAAGACCTGGCAGGTCAGACGCTCCTGCCGGCGGCGGATAAAACCCCCTGCGCTGCAAAACATCAGGACGATTGACACCCGACGCGGTCACGGCGATGACCAACTCGCCCGCACCCGCAACCGGCTCTGGGCGGTCAGTCAGGCGCAGCACTTCTGGCGGCCCGAATGAAGAGATTTCAACGGCTTTCATCGTGGTCAGGATTCAAACTTCGAGGTCGCTCGGGGGATCTTTCCCCCCGAGCCACCCCAAGTCCAGTTCAAGACGTCGCTCAGCCCTCGCCGCCTTCAGGCGCGGGCTGCTGCTCACGATCGATCAGCGCCTTCATCGACAACTTGACTCGGCCCTTCTCGTCGGTCTCGAGCACCTTGACCTTGACGATCTGGCCTTCCTTGAGGAAGTCAGTGACCTTCTCGACGCGCTGGTGCGCGATCTGGCTGATGTGCAACAGGCCGTCCTTGCCGGGCAGCAGGTTGACCAACGCGCCGAAGTCAAGAATCTTGACAATCGGGCCTTCGTAGATCTTGCCGATCTCGACTTCTGCGGTGATCTCCTCGATGCGCTTCTTGGCGTGAGCCGCCTTGTCGCTGTCGGTCGAGGCGATGGTGATGGTGCCGTCTTCACCGATGTCGATCGTGGTGCCGGTTTCTTCGGTCAGCGCACGGATGGTCGCGCCGCCCTTGCCGATCACGTCACGGATCTTTTCGGGGTTGATCTTCATGGTGTACAGGCGCGGCGCGAACTGCGACACCTCGGCCTTGGCGCCGCCGACCGCCTCGACCATCTTGCCCAGGATATGCAGACGGGCTTCCTTGGCCTGCGCCAGAGCGACCTGCATGATTTCCTTGGTGATGCCCTGGATCTTGATGTCCATTTGCAAAGCGGTGACGCCGTTGGTCGTACCCGCCACCTTGAAGTCCATGTCGCCGAGGTGATCCTCGTCTCCCAGGATGTCGGTCAGCACGGCAAAGCGATTGCCATCCTTGATCAGGCCCATGGCGATGCCTGCGACGTGCGCCTTGAGCGGCACGCCGGCATCCATCAGGGCCAGACAACCGCCGCACACCGAAGCCATCGACGAGGAGCCGTTGGACTCGGTGATTTCCGAGACGACACGCATCGAGTACGGGAAGTCCGCACGGTCAGGCAGAACAGCCACCAAGGCGCGCTTGGCCAGGCGGCCGTGGCCGATCTCGCGGCGCTTCGGTGTGCCCACGCGACCGGTTTCGCCGGTGGCGAACGGAGGCATGTTGTAGTGCAGCATGAAGTGCTCGCTGAACTCGCCGGCCAGCGCGTCGATCTTCTGCGAATCGCGATCGGTGCCGAGCGTGGCAGCAACCAGCGCCTGCGTCTCACCGCGAGTGAACAGCGACGAGCCGTGAACACGTGGCAGCACGCTGTTGCGGATCTCGATCTGACGCACCGTGCGCGTGTCGCGGCCGTCAATGCGGGGCTCGCCCGACAGGATCTGGCTGCGCACGATCTTGGCTTCGATGTCGAACAGCACGTTGTCGACCTTGACCTTGTCGACGGCAGCACCGTCCGCCGCCAAAGCCGCCAGAGTCTTGGCAGTCACTTCTCGGGTGGCCTGAGTGCGGGCCTGCTTGGAACGGATCTGGTAAGCCACGCGCAAGGGCTCTTCGGCCAGGGCGCAAACCTGGGAAATGAAGGCCTCGTCCTTGGCTGGCGGTTGCCAGTCCCAGGCCGGCTTGCCAGCGTCACGAACCAGTTCATTGATGGCGGCAATGGCGATCCTGCTTTGCTCATGGCCGAAGACCACGCCACCAAGCATGATTTCTTCACTGAGCTGCTGAGCTTCGGATTCGACCATCAGCACGGCAGCGTCGGTGCCGGCAACGACCAGGTCCATCTTGGAGTCGAGCAGTTGCGTCTTGCCGGGGTTGAGTACGTACTCGCCGTTGATCAGGCCGACGCGAGCAGCACCGATCGGGCCGTCGAACGGGATGCCCGAGATCGCCAGCGCAGCGCTCGAGCCGATGAGCGCGGCAATGTCAGCCGACACCTCAGGGTTCAACGACAGAACGTGGATCACCACTTGCACTTCGTTGTAGAAGCCTTCGGGGAACAACGGGCGCAGCGGCCGGTCGATCAGGCGTGAGGTCAGGGTTTCGAGCTCGCTGGGGCGGCCTTCGCGCTTGAAGAAGCTGCCCGGAATCTTGCCGGCGGCGTAGGTTTTCTCGATGTAGTCCACGGTCAGCGGGAAGAAATCCTGCCCCGCCTTGGCGTTCTTCGCGCCGACCACGGTCGCGAGGATCACGGTGTCTTCGATGTTGACCAGAACGGCGCCGCTGGACTGACGGGCGATTTCGCCGGTTTCCAGCACCACGGTGTGCTGGCCCCATTGGAATGTCTTGGTGACTTTATTGAACATGCTCATCGGTATCTCCGGTTGATGTCGGCGCCTTACGGGCGGCGCCTACGACCCCAGAGCTTGGACTTCCTGGCGCGATGCCATTCCAGCGACGTTCGGTGAAAAACGCATTTGGAATGACACATCGTCATCATTGGCGGCCCAGCTCAAAAAAAGAAAAGCCTGTACTGGACGTCCAGACAGGCTCTTCGCTTCAGCGTGGCGCTTACTTACGCAAGCCCAGCTTCTGAATCAGTGCGGTGTAACGATCCGCATCGCGGTCCCGCAGATAAGCCAGCAGGCTCTTGCGGGTATTGACCATCTTCAGCAAACCACGGCGACCATGGTGGTCCTTCATGTGGGCCTTGAAGTGGGGGGTGAGTTCGTTGATGCGCGCGGTCAGCAAAGCCACCTGGACTTCGGGAGACCCGGTGTCGTTGGCGCTGCGCGCATTGGCTTTGACGATTTCTGCCTTTTGGGCAACGGTAGCTGTCATGGTGTTTCCTGTTCGACGACCCGGCCGATCACATGGAACTGGCGTGGATCTCGTTGTTGACTTGCGGACGCGGGTGGAACAACCTACGCCGTGCTGATGTCTCGGGCATGCGCCCAAGAGCCTTGGAGTATAGCCCGCTCAGGCAGTCGCCAAAGGCCACCTTGGCCGCACCTGAAAGTGGTGGCCTGAGTCGGCCGAAGCGCCTTTGCGCTGCCAGCGCATGGCCGCTGCCAACGCGATCATGGCGCCGTTGTCGGTGCAAAGCGCCAATTCCGGGTAGTGCAGCTTGAAGCCACGCCCGGCCGCTTCGAGCCCCAGCCGATCGCGAAGCGCCGCGTTGGCGCCTACTCCGCCAGCCACCACCAGACGTGTCAGACCGGTCGATTTCAGAGCAGTGAGCGACTTGCGCGCCAGCACGTCAACGATGGCGGCTTGGGTGCTCGCCGCCAGATCGGCCCGATCCTGCTCGGTGGGTTGCTCGCCGAGCTTGCGCAAGGTGGTCATCACGGCGGTCTTCAAGCCGGCAAACGAAAAATTCAGGTCGCCGCTGTGCAGCAACGGACGGGGCAGATCGAATCGAGCCGGGTTGCCCACCAGGGCGAGCCCGGCCAGCGCCGGACCACCGGGATATCCCAGCCCGAGCAATTTGGCGGATTTGTCGAACGCCTCGCCAGCCGCATCGTCGATGGTCTCGCCCAGCAGCGCATAGGCACCTACGTCGTCCACGCGCATGAGCTGGGTGTGACCGCCAGACACAAGCAGCGCGACGAAGGGAAAGGCTGGCGGGTCGACGCTCAGAAAAGGCGACAGCAGGTGACCCTCGAGGTGATGCACGCCCCACACCGGGCGCTCCAATGCCGCCCCCAGCGATACGGCTACACCGGCGCCCACCAGCAGCGCGCCAGCCAGACCCGGTCCTTGCGTGTAGGCGATCACGTCGATCTCGTGAAGGCTGATAGCGGCGTCGGCCAGCACCTCGCGCGCCAAAGGCAGCACTCTCTGAATGTGATCTCGCGAGGCCAGCTCGGGCACCACGCCGCCGTAGGCCCGGTGCATATCGATCTGGCTGTACAGCGCTTGAGCGCACAACCGCGGGACCCCGCTGGCCTGGGCCTCGATCAGCGCCACGCCGGTTTCGTCACACGAAGACTCGATGCCCAGAAAGATCATGGCGCGGCACGCTCAGTGCTGCTCCTTGGCGTGGTTGATCGTGTATTTCGGGATCTCGATCGTCACATCGCGCTGGGCGAGGATGGCCTGGCACGACAGGCGCGAGTTCGGCTCGAGCCCCCAGGCACGGTCGAGCAGGTCTTCTTCAACCTCGTCGATCTCGCCCAGCGAGGCAAACCCCTCGCGCACGATGACGTGGCAGGTGGTGCACGCGCAGCTCATCTCGCAGGCGTGCTCGATCTCGATGCCGTTGTCGAGCAACGCTTCGCAGATCGAGGTGCCCGCAGGGGCTTCGATCTCGGTGCCGCCGGGGCAGTACTCGGCGTGGGGCAGGATCTTGATAACAGGCATGGAAGACTTTGGTTCGGGCGACGTCAGACGTCGCTCACGTTGCGACCGGCGAGCGCCTTGCGGATGCCGCGGTTCATGCGCTCGGCGGCGAAGGCCTCGGTGCGCGAAGCAAGTGCCTCCACGACATCATCGATGGCGTGGTGATCGGTGAGTTCACGGCAGGCCTCGACCTGAACCAGCATCGCCTCGATCGCCTCGCGCTCGGGCGCATCGAGCAGGTCGCCATCGGCGGCCAGTGCGGCGCGCGTGGCCAGCAGCATGCGCTCGGCCTCGACACGCGACTCGCGCAGGCTGCGCTCTTTCATGTCGACCTCGGCGGTGCCAAAACTCTCGCTCAGCATGCGTGCGATCTCTTCGTCGGCCAGGCCGTAACTGGGCTTGACCGAAATCGACGCTTCCACTCCCGACGATTCCTCACGTGCGCTGACGCTGAGCATGCCGTCGGCGTCCACCGTGAAGCTCACGCGGATGTGCGCCGCGCCAGCCACCATGGGCGGGATGCCGCGCAGTTCGAACCGCGCGAGCGAGCGGCAGTCGCTGACCAGTTCGCGCTCGCCTTGAACCACGTGGATCGCCAGCGCGGTCTGTCCGTCCTTGAAGGTGGTGAAGTCCTGGGCACGAGCGGTGGGAATCGAGCTGTTGCGAGGGATGATGCGCTCGACCAGCCCGCCCATCGTTTCCAGCCCGAGTGACAGCGGGATCACGTCGAGCAGCAGCATTTCTTCGGCACCGGCGTTGCCCGCCAGCGCGTCGGCCTGCAAGGCCGCACCGAGGGCCACCACCTCGTCCGGGTTCAGGTTGTTGAGCGGCGTCTGACCGAAGAACGACGCCACCGCAGCCTGCACCGCAGGCATGCGCGTCGAGCCGCCCACCATCACCACACCCTGCACCGCCGATGTGTCCGTCTGGGCGTCTCGCATGACCCGTCGCAGCACGGCCAGCGTGCGTGACACCAGGGCGCTGGTGATTGAATCGAACTGCTCGCGGCTCACCCGCACCGACAACTCCGTGGCCTCGGTGGCCGTTCGCATCAGCGGGCAGGCCAGCGTGGCGTGATCGGTGCTCGACAGCTTTTCCTTGGCGGCGCGTGCAGCGACCAGCACGGCGCGCTTGTCTTCGGCCGACTCAGCGCTCAGGCCCGCCTGCGTCAAAGCCCAGTCGGCCAGCGCCTGGTCGAAGTCGTCACCGCCCAGTGCCGAGTCGCCGCCCGTGGCCACCACCTCGAAAACACCTGCGCTCAGGCGCAACAGCGACACGTCGAAGGTGCCGCCACCCAAGTCGTACACCGCGTAAAGGCCTTCGGAGCCATGCTCGAGCCCGTAGGCGATGGCCGCGGCCGTGGGCTCGTTGATCAGGCGCAGCACGTGCAGCCCGGCCAGTTGCGCCGCGTCCTTGGTGGCCTGGCGCTGCGCGTCATCGAAGTACGCGGGCACGGTGATCACCGCACCAAACAGGTCGTCATCGAACGTGTCCTCGGCGCGGTAGCGCAGCGTCGCCAAGATCTCGGCTGACACCTCGACCGGCGACTTGACGCCATCGACGGTGCTGATCTGCAGCATCCCCGGCGCTTCGACAAAGTCATAGGGCAACTTGCTTCTGTCGGCCAGATCGTTCAGACCGCGGCCCATGAAGCGCTTGACCGACACGATCGTGTTGCGCGGGTCGGTGGCGGCTTCGGCCAGCGCAGTGGCGCCGATCTGCCGCTTGCCGCCGCTCAGGTAACGCACCGCCGACGGCAGGATCACGTGACCGGATTCATCGGGCAGGCATTCGGCCACGCCATGACGCACCGCCGCGACCAGCGAGTGGGTCGTTCCAAGATCGATGCCCACCGCGATACGACGCTGGTGCGGATCCGGCGCACCACCGGGTTCTGAAAGCTGAAGCAAGGCCATGAGAGTTATTGTTCCAGTGCTTCGGCGCGCCGATCGACATCGCGGGCAAACCGCTCTACGAACATGAGCGAGCGCACCTGCTGCGCGGCTTGGGCATAGTCGCCACGCTCGTCGATCGACGCACGAAGCTCATCGAGTGATCGACTGCGAACGGCGCGCACATTGGCGGCCAAGGCTCCGACTTGCGTCAGATCCTGCGCCTCCTCGAGCGACTCGCGCCACTCCATTTGTTGCATCAGAAAGGCAGGTGGCATCGCGGTGTTGTCTTCGGCGGCGATCGACACACCATTGAGTTCGCACAGGTAGGCGGCTCGCTGGAGCGGGTCCTTGAGTCGCCGGTAAGCCTCGTTGATGCGCACCGACCACTGCAGCGCCAGACGCTGCGCAGCAGCGCCTTCGCTCACAAACCGGTCGGGGTGCACCTGCGCCAGCAAAGCACGCCATTTGGCATCGATCGCACCGGCATCCTGCGCGTGGCAACGCGGCAGGTCGAACAGTTCAAAGTCGTCGCTGTCGAGCTTCATGGGATGGCCAACGGCGCGGATTTCACGGTGAAGGATCGCAGAGCCCGCAGGCGCCGCGAAGGGGTCGTCAGACCCGGAACGATTCGCCGCAGCCGCAGCGGTCCTTCTCGCGCGGGTTGTGGAACTTGAAGCCCTCGTTGAGGCCCTCGCGCACAAAGTCGAGCTCGGTGCCATCGATGTAGGGCAGGCTCTTCGGGTCGACCAGCACCTTCACACCATGGTCTTCGAAAACGGTGTCCTCAGGAGCCACGTCGTCAGCGTATTCGAGCTTGTAGGCCATGCCCGAGCAGCCGGTGGTGCGCACGCCCAGACGCACGCCCACACCCTTGCCGCGCTTGCCGATGTAGCGGATGACGTGTCGCGCCGCCGCTTCAGTGAGAGTGACAGCCATGGTTTCAGTGTGCGCCGGGGTTGGCAGCGTCAGCCGCCGCGGTCTTGGCCTTGTAGTCGTTGACCGCGGCCTTGATCGCGTCTTCGGCCAGGATCGAGCAGTGGATCTTGACCGGCGGCAGCGCCAGTTCTTCGGCGATGTGCGTGTTCTTGATCGTCATCGCCTCATCGAGCGATTTGCCCTTGATCCATTCGGTGACCAGCGAGCTTGAGGCGATCGCCGAGCCACAACCGTAGGTCTTGAACTTGGCGTCCTCGATGAGCCCGGTGACCGGATTGACCTTGATCTGCAGCTTCATCACGTCACCGCAGGCCGGTGCACCCACCATGCCCGTGCCCACCGTGTCGTCGCCCTTGTCGAACGAGCCCACGTTGCGCGGGTTCTCGTAGTGCTCGACCACCTTTTCGCTGTATGCCATGTCAGTTCTCCTGATGCGTCAAATGCGGGTCCGGCGTGCTCAGTGCGCCGCCCACTGGATGGAGCTGATGTCGACTCCCTCCTGATACATGTCCCACAGCGGCGACAGGTCGCGCAATTTGGCGACGCGCTCGCGCAGCGTGGTAACGACGTAGTCAATTTCTTCGGTCGTGGTGTAGCGCCCGATCGTCATGCGCAGGCTCGAGTGCGCCAGCTCGTCGCTGCGACCCAGCGCGCGCAGCACGTAACTCGGCTCGAGGCTGGCCGACGTGCACGCCGAGCCCGACGACACCGCGATGCCCTTGATACCCATGATCAGCGACTCACCTTCCACGAAGTTGAACGACATGTTCACGTTGTGCGGCACGCGTTGCGTGGGGTGGCCGTTGAGGAAGGTCTGCTCGATTCCCGCCAACCCGTCGAGCAAACGCTGCTGCAGTGCGCGGATGCGTTCGTTCTCCGAGGCCATTTCCTCGCGGGCGATGCGAAAGGCCTCTCCCATGCCGACGATCTGGTGCGTGGGCAGCGTGCCCGAGCGCATGCCGCGCTCGTGGCCGCCACCGTGCATTTGCGCCTCGATGCGAATGCGCGGCTTGCGGCGAACGTAAAGCGCGCCGATGCCCTTCGGGCCGTAGGTCTTGTGCGAGGCCAGACTCATCAGATCAACCGGCAGCGTGGCCAGATCGATCTCGACCTTGCCGGTGGCCTGCGCCGCATCCACGTGGAAGACGATGCCGCGCTCACGGCACAGC
Organism: Burkholderiales bacterium; assembly: GCA_947372225.1. GTDB lineage: Bacteria > Pseudomonadota > Gammaproteobacteria > Burkholderiales > Burkholderiaceae_C > PBB1. Next base: position 16,921 of record CANBSV010000010.1, read on the forward strand.
GCGCCAATGGCTGGAATGTCCTGAATGACGCCAATCTCGTTGTTGACCAGCATCACCGAGATCAGGATGGTGTCGGGGCGGATGGCCGCCTTCAGCAATTCAAAGTCGAGCAGGCCGTCTTCGCGCACCTCGAGGTACGTGGCGTCGAACCCCTGACGCTCGAGTTCGCGCACGGTGTCGAGCACTGCCTTGTGCTCCGTCTTCACCGTGATGATGTGCTTGCCGCGCGTCTTGTAGAACTGGGCAGCGCCCTTGAGCGCGAGGTTGTTCGACTCGGTGGCGCCAGAGGTCCAGACGATCTCGCGCGGGTCGGCGCCGATCAGCGCGGCGACTTGCTCCCGCGCTTTTTCAACAGCGGCCTCGGCCTCCCAACCCCAGGCGTGACTGCGTGACGCGGGGTTGCCGAAGTGCTCGCGCAGCCAGGGAATCATGGCGTCCACGACGCGCTGATCCACCGGGTTGGTGGCGCCGTAGTCCATGTAGATCGGGAAATGCGGGGTGGAGTCCATGCTGGAATGTCTGCTGAAAATTCAGGCGGGTCGACGGCGCGAGGGGCGCCATCATCAACCCACTCACTTCGAAAATGCGTTGCCCAGCGCAAACACCGAATTGGGCGCCGTGATGCGAATCGGCTTGACCACCGGCTGCGTCGAAATCGCCCGCTTGACCGGATGCACTTCGATCGACACGCCCTTGGCGAGTTGATCTTCCACCAGCTTTTTCAGCGAAATGGAGTTCAGGTGCTCGATCATCTTGGCGTTGAGCCCGGCCCACAGGTCGTGCGTCATGCAGCGACCGCCGTCGTCACCCATGCAGTTTTCCCTGCCACCGCAACCCGTGGCGTCCAGCGGCTCATCGACAGCCAGGATGATGTCAGCCACCGTGATGTCCTCGGCCTTGCGACCCAGCGAATAGCCACCACCCGGACCACGGGTGCTGCCCACCAGATCCTGACGACGCAAGCGGCCAAACAACTGCTCCAGGTACGACAAGGAAATGTGCTGACGTGCGCTGATGGCCCCCAGCGCCACCGGCCCGGAGTTTTCACGCAGCGCCAGATCGATCATGGCGGTCACGGCAAAGCGACCTTTGGTGGTAAGACGCATACAAATGCTCCTGTGCCCTTGCGAGGCGAGATGAAGACCCGGGCCCGATGGGCCACAACATCCGCTGAACGTCCAACCCGCCTAGCCAACTCCTCCAGCGGAGGACGGCACGGCTTCATAGTTGACCAGTTTGGTCGAGTTTAGCGGAAACCTACTGTTCTGGTCGACATTGACGGGGAAAGTTCCCGCAGGCCTTGCGAAAACTGGTCGCTTGGCATGCACTTGCCGGGCAGGACAGCCGCAGGGCTAGGCCAGCAACGGCAGGACGTTGTCTCCGCCCGCTGCGCCAAAGGCCTGCTCACGCAACACGGCGAGCTGATCCCGGATGCGGGCGGCCTTCTCGAATTCGAGGTTGCGCGCATGCTCGAGCATCTCCCTTTCGAGTTGCTTGATGCGCTTGCCGAGGTCTTTCTCCGACAACGCCTCGACAGCCACGCTCAGCGAGCCAGCCCTCAGATCGTCCTTGCCCGATTTCTCGGCGTAGACCCCGTCGATCAACTCCTTGATCTTCTTGTTGATCGTGCGCGGGGTGATGCCCAGCGCGGTGTTGTGGGCGATCTGCTTGTTTCGGCGACGCTCGGTCTCGCCGATGGCACGGTCCATCGAGTCAGTGATCTTGTCGGCGTACAGGATCGCGCGTCCGCTCACGTTGCGCGCGGCGCGGCCGATGGTCTGGATCAGGCTGCGCTCCGAGCGCAAAAAACCTTCCTTGTCGGCATCCAGGATCGCCACCAGCGACACCTCGGGGATGTCCAGCCCCTCGCGCAGCAGGTTGATGCCCACCAGCACGTCGAACACGCCCAGGCGCAGATCGCGCAGGATTTCCACCCGCTCCACCGTCTCGATGTCACTGTGCAGGTAGCGCACCTTGACGCCGTTGTCGCTGAGGTAATCGGTGAGTTGCTCGGCCATGCGCTTGGTCAGCGTGGTGATCAGCACGCGCTCGGCCAGATCGACGCGGATGCGGATTTCCTGCAGCACGTCGTCCACCTGATGGATGGCAGGACGCACCTCGACCATCGGATCGATCAGGCCGGTCGGGCGCACCAATTGCTCGACCACCTGGCCCGACACGCGCTGCTCGTAGGCGGCCGGCGTGGCAGAAACGAACACGACCTGACGCATGCGCGCTTCGAACTCCTCGAAACGCAGCGGCCGGTTGTCGAGCGCGCTGGGCAGCCGGAATCCGTAATCGACCAGCGTGGTCTTGCGCGCCCGATCGCCGTTGTACATGCCGCCGAGCTGCCCGATCAGCACGTGCGACTCGTCCAGAAACATCACCGAATCGGCCGGCAGATAGTCCACCAGCGTCGATGGCGGCTCCCCTGGCGCCGCACCCGACAGGTGGCGCGTGTAGTTCTCGATGCCCTTGCAGTGGCCGATCTCCTGCAGCATCTCGAGGTCGAATCGGGTGCGTTGCTCGAGCCGCTGGGCTTCGACCAGCTTGCCCTGTCCCACCAGTTCGGCCGAGCGATCGCGCAGCTCGTCTCGGATCGATGCGATGGCGCTGACGACCTTGTCGCGAGGCGTCACGTAGTGGCTCGACGGGTACACCACAAAGCGCGGGATCTTCTGGCGGATGCGTCCGGTCAACGGATCGAACAGCGACAGCGACTCGACCTCGTCATCGAACAGTTCGATGCGGATCGCCAGCTCGGAGTGCTCGGCGGGAAAGATGTCGATCATGTCGCCGCGCACGCGAAAGGTGCCGCGCGAGAAGTCGGTCTCGTTGCGCTGGTACTGCATGCGCACCAGTTGGGCGATCAGTTCGCGCTGGTTTTGCTTGCCGCCCGCACGCAGGATGAGCCGCATGTCGAGGTAGTCCTCGGGCGCGCCGATGCCGTAAATGGCGCTGACTGTGGCCACGATCACCACGTCGCGGCGTTCGAGCAGGCTTTTGGTGGCACTCAGGCGCATCTGCTCGATGTGCTCATTGATCGAGCTGTCCTTCTCGATGAACAGGTCGCGCTGCGGCACATAGGCCTCGGGCTGAAAGTAGTCGTAGTAGCTGACGAAGTACTCGACCGCGTTTTTGGGAAAGAACTCGCGGAACTCGGCGTACAGCTGCGCGGCCAGCGTCTTGTTGGGCGCAAACACGATCGCCGGACGGCCGAGCTGCGCGATCACGTTGGCCATGGTGAAGGTCTTGCCCGAGCCGGTCACGCCCAGCAGCGTCTGAAAGGTCAGGCCGTCGCGCACGCCTTCGACCAGTTGCTCGATGGCGCCGGGCTGATCGCCGGCCGGCGGGTATGGCTGAAACAGCTGGAACGGCGAATCCGGGTAGCCGACGAAGACGCCGGCCTCAGCCGCATCGGCAGGGGAAACAGAATCAGCAACTGGAGCCATGGCGGATAAAATTGAAGCGTCAACTCGCGGCGGCCCCGGATCGGGACAGCCCCGCAGGGTAGCCCAAACGCGCAGCCCATCGCCTGCTTGCGCTCAACATCCAACCGCCTTCACAGCCTCATCACAAGGAACTTCCATGGCATCGCTTTTTGCCGCCGTCGACATGGCCCCCCGCGACCCGATCCTCGGTCTGAACGAGCAATTCAACGCCGACCCGAATCCGGCCAAGGTCAACCTGGGTGTGGGCGTGTACTTCGACGCCGCCGGCAAACTGCCCTTGCTCAAGTGCGTGGCGGAAGCCGAAAAACTGATTTACGAGAACGCCAAGCCGCGCGGCTACCTGCCCATCGACGGCATTGCCGCCTACGACAAGGCAGTGCAAGGGCTGGTGTTCGGTGCTGAAAGCGCGGCCGTACAGCAAGGACGCGTGGCCACCGTTCAGGCGCTGGGCGGCACCGGTGGCCTGAAGGTCGGTGCCGACTTCCTCAAGCAGATGGCCGTTCGCCAAGGCAGCAACCCCAAGGTGCTGATCAGCGATCCGAGTTGGGAAAACCACCGCGCGCTGTTCACCAACGCCGGTTTCACCGTCGAGACCTACCCCTACTACGACGCTGACAAGCGCGGCGTCAACTTCGACGGCATGCTGGCCGCGCTGAACTCTGCGGCTGCCGGCACCATCGTCGTGCTGCACGCGTGCTGCCACAACCCGACCGGCTATGACATCAGCGCCGCACAGTGGTCGCAGGTGGTCACCGCCATCCAGGCCCGAGGTCTGGTGGCCTTCCTCGACATGGCCTATCAGGGCTTTGGCGACGGCATCGCCGAAGACGGCGCGGTCATTGCGCAGTTCCTGGGCGCCGGGCTCGACTTCTTCGTGTCGACCTCTTTTTCAAAGAGCTTCTCGCTGTACGGCGAGCGCGTGGGCGCCCTGAGCGTGGTGTGCGCCAGCAAGGAAGAAGCCTCGCGCGTGCTCAGCCAGCTCAAGATCGTCATCCGCACCAACTATTCGAACCCGCCGACCCACGGCGCCCAGGTGGTCGCCACCGTGCTGACCACGCCGGCGCTGCGCGCCCTGTGGGAAGACGAGCTCGGCACCATGCGCAGCCGCATCAAGGAAATGCGCCAATTGCTGCAGTCGAAGCTGGTGGCGTCCGGGACGAAGACCGACGTGAGCTTCATCACCCGCCAGAAGGGGATGTTCAGCTACACCGGGCTCACCCAATCGCAGATGGAGCGCCTGCGCAACGAGTTCGGCGTCTACGGTGTCGATTCGGGACGCATCTGCGTGGCGGCCCTCAATGCAGCCAATATCGACAAGGTCGTTGAGGCCATCAGCGCCGTGAACTGAGCATTTCCGTTGCCGGCATGGGGTAAAAACCACATAAATGCTGCACCGCAGCATCTACACTGCGGGTCTGGTGACAGGTCAAGCCCGGGGGTCTTTCATCCGATAACCCGGCAGACCACCCTGCGGCGCCGCCGCAGGGTCTCATCGCCGGATCGAGGAGTCGAACATGTCCATGATCTATCAGCTGTATGAAGCCAACCGGGCTTTGCTGAATCCGCTGGCCGAGTTCTCCAGTGCCTCGTCAAAGCTATACAGCCATCCGCTGTCACCGTTCACCCACACGCCGCTCGCGCCTCGGGTATCGGCCGGTCTGAACCTGATGCACCGGCTGTCCAAGGCCTACGAGAAACCCGAATTCAACATCCACACCGTCAACGTCGAAGGCGTGGACGTGGCCGTGCAGCAGCAGGTGATCCTCGACAAGCCGTTTTGCCGGCTGTTGCGCTTCAAGCGCTTCACCGACAACCTGCCCATGCTCACGCGCATGAAAGAGCAGCCGACGGTGCTGGTGGTGGCACCCCTGTCGGGTCACCATTCCACGCTGCTGCGCGAGACCGTGCGCGAGTTGCTTCACGACCACAAGGTCTACATCACCGACTGGACCGACGCGCGCATGGTGCCCGTCGAGGAGGGCGCCTTCACGCTCGACGACTACGTCGTCTACATCCAGGATTTCATCCGCCACATCGGCCCTGAAGTCAACGTGATCTCGGTGTGCCAGCCCACCGTGCCGGTGCTCGCCGCCATTTCGCTCATGGCCAGCCGCGGCGAGAAGACACCACGCACCATGACCATGATGGGCGGGCCCATCGACGCGCGCTTGTCGCCCACGGCGGTCAACAACCTGGCCATGAACAAGAGCCTTGAGTGGTTCGAGAACAACGTGATCTTCCGCGTGCCGACCAACTACCCGGGCAGCCAGCGCCGGGTGTACCCGGGCTTTCTGCAGCACACCGGGTTCATCGCCATGAACCCCGGTCGCCATGCGCAGTCGCACTACGACTACTACATGGACCTGATGCGCGGCGAAGACGAGAACGCCGACTTTCACCGCAGCTTCTACGACGAGTACAACGCGGTGCTCGACATGCCGGCCGAGTACTACCTCGACACCATCCGCGTGGTGTTCCAGGACTTCTCGCTGGTCAGCGGCACCTGGGAAGTCAAGGGCGAACTCGTCAAGCCGCAAGACATCAAGACCACCGCTTTGCTGACCGTCGAGGGTGAACTCGACGACATCTCGGGCGCCGGGCAAACGCGCGCTGCGCACGACCTGTGCTCGGGCATCAGCAAGGACCGCAAGTTCCACTACGACGCCGCGGGCGCCGGGCACTACGGGATCTTCTCTGGCCGCCGCTGGCGCGAAAAGGTCTACCCGCAGTTGCGTGACTTCATTGCGGCCAACCAGACCCGTTCGGCAGTGCCGGCCGTGGGCTCACGCAAGAAGCCAGCCGCACTTCTCGGCGATAGCGCAGCGAAGGTGCTGGACCTGACACCCGCCGTCAAGCCTCCACGCAATTCCCCGGTCGCAAAAACTGCGGCCAAGGCCGCACCCGCCGCCAGACCTGCGGTCGCCGCTGCAAGCAAGCCGGTTCGCAAGGTCGCGACCAAGGCCCGCACGGCCAAGTGATGTGGTGGCAGCGCTGAGGCCGGCCGACGCGCCGCAGGGCTGCGTCACCGGCGTCGGTGGAGGATATGAAGTCCAACTGGCGCGCGTCGACGCGATCGACCGCGCCTTGCCACAAACGCAGTGCACGCGCTGCGGCTACCCCGACTGCCGCAGCTACGCACAGGCCATCGCCGGGGGCGACGCTGCCATCAACCGCTGCCCGCCCGGTGGTGCCGAAGGCATCGCCCGACTCGCGGCGATCACCGGTCAGAGCGTCTTGCCGCTGGACGCCAGCCACGGCACCGAAGCCCCGCGCCATCTCGCAGTGATCGACGAAGCGGCGTGCATCGGCTGCACGTTGTGCCTGAAGGCCTGTCCTGTCGACTGCATCCTCGGCGGCCCCAAGGCCATGCACACCGTGATCGACGCGCTGTGCACCGGCTGCGAGCTGTGCATCCCGGCCTGCCCGGTCGACTGCATTTCGCTCGCCAACGTGACTGGCGAACGCACGGGATGGGCGGCCTGGGACGCGGCACAGGCCGATGAAGCCCGCACCCGCTACGGCTTTCACCAGTTCCGGCTGCAGCGCGACGAGCAGGAGCGCACCGCCCGACTCGAGGCGCGCGCGAGCGCCCTGCGCCCGTTGTGACAGCGGCAAACCCGTTGAAAGTGCTGTCGGTCATTGCGCCGATGACGCAGCTCAACACGCCCTACCCGTCCACCGCGTATCTCACCGGTTTCCTTCGCTCGCGCGGCTTCGATGCGGTGCAGGAAGACCTGGCGCTTGCGCTGGTGCTCGAGCTGTTCTCGGCCACGGGCTTGCAGTCGGTGCGCGAGCACATCACCACCTTGCCCGAGCCACAGCGCACGATGCGCGTGGTGGCATTCGACGAGCAGTTCGACCGTTACCTCTCGACGATCGGTCCCACACTGGCCTTTTTGCAGGGCCGCGATGCCACCCTCGCCCACCGCATCTGCAGCCGCGCCTTTCTGCCTGAAGGGCCGCGCTTCGAGTCGCTCGACGTCTACATCGACGAGGACGGCGGCGACCCGCTAGCCTGGGCCTTTGGTGCGCTGGGCGTGCACGACCGCGCGCGCCACCTGGCCACGCTGTACCTCAACGACATCGCCGACGTGCTGCGCGAGGCCGTCGATGCGCGCTTCGAGTTCGTGCGCTACGGCGAGTCGCTGGCGCTCAGCCAGCCGACCTTCGAGCCGCTGGCCGACGCACTCGACGCACCTTTGAACCTGATCGACCGCACGCTGCTGGCCCTGACGCTGGCCGCGATCGAGCGGCACCAGCCGCGCGTGGTGCTGATCTCGGTGCCATTCCCCGGCGCGGTGTATGCGGCCTTTCGCATCGCCCAGGCCGTCAAGGCGCACGACCCGGACATCTCCACGGTGCTGGGCGGGGGCTACGTCAACACCGAGCTGCGCGAGCTGAAAGAGCCGCGCGTGTTCGATTACTTCGACCACCTCACCCTGGACGCCGGCGAGCGCCCGCTGCTCGCGCTGCTCGATCACCTGCAAGGCCGGCGCTCCGCGCAGCGCCTCGTGCGCACCTACCGTCGCGAGCCCGAGACCGGCGCGGTGCAGTACGTCAACTGGATCGAAGCCGACATCGCCTTCGCCGAGGTGGGCACGCCCACCTGGGACGGCTTGCCGCTCGATCGCTACTTGTCGCTGCTCGACATGCTCAACCCCATGCACCGGCTGTGGTCGGACGGGCGCTGGAACAAGCTGACCGTGGCGCACGGTTGCTACTGGAAGAAATGCAGCTTTTGCGATGTGAGCCTGGACTACATCTCGCGCTACGAGGGTGCTTCGGCCGCCACGCTGGTCGACCGCATCGAGGCCATCGTCACCGAGACCGGGCAGACCGGCTTTCACTTCGTCGACGAAGCAGCACCGCCCAAGGCCTTGAAAACACTCGCCTCCGAGCTGCAGCGCCGGCAGGTGGCCGTCTCGTGGTGGGGCAACATCCGCTTCGAAAAGTCGTTCACTCCCGCGCTGTGCCAGCAGCTTGCCGACAGCGGCTGCATCGCGATTTCAGGCGGGCTTGAGGTGGCCTCGGACCGGTTGCTCAAGCTGATGAAAAAAGGCGTCTCGGTCGATCAGGTGGCGCGTGTGACCAAGGCGTTTTCCGATGCCGGCGTGCTGGTGCATGCGTACCTGATGTACGGTTTTCCCACGCAAACGGTGCAAGACACGGTCGATGCGCTCGAGTACGTGCGCCAGCTGTTCGAGAACGGCTGCATCCAGTCGGGGTTTTTCCACCGCTTCGCCTGCACCGTGCATTCACCGGTCGGCCAGCACCCCGAGGAGTACGGCGTGACGCTGCAGCCGCTGCCGCCGATCACCTTTGCCACCAACGACGTGGGCTTCATCGACCCCACCGGCGTGGACCACGAGGCGCTCGGCGTCGCGCTGCGCAAGGCGCTCTACAACTACATGCACGGCATCGGGCTGGAGCAGGATGTGCGCAGCTGGTTCTCCTTCAGGGTGCCACGCCCGAAGGTCGCGCCCGACCGCATCGCCCGCGCCCTGGCCACCACCGAGTAAGCCCCATGAAAAAAGCCGACATCGCGCCGTTCTTTGCCACGCTGAAGGCGGCCAACCCGCAGCCGCAGACCGAGCTCGAGTTCACCAACGTGTTCGAGCTGCTGGCCGCGGTGCTGCTGTCGGCACAGGCCACCGATGTCGGCGTGAACAAGGCCACGCGGCGGCTGTTCGCGGTGGCCAACACACCGCAAAAAATGCGTGCGCTCGGCTTGCCCGCGCTCACCGAGCACATCAAGACCATCGGCCTGTTTCGCAACAAGGCGAAAAACCTGTTCGAGACCTGCCGCTTGCTGATCGAGCGGCACGGCGGCGAGGTGCCGCGCAGCCGTGAGGCGCTCGAAGCGCTGCCGGGCGTGGGCCGCAAGACCGCCAACGTGGTGCTCAACGTGGCCTTTGGCGAGCCGACCATGGCGGTCGACACACACATCTTTCGGGTGGGCAACCGCACCGGGCTGGCCCCCGGCAAGAACCCGCTGCAAGTCGAGCTGAAATTGCTCGAGCGCGTGCCAGCCGAGTACCTGGTCGACGCGCACCACTGGCTGATCCTGCACGGGCGCTATGTGTGCACAGCGCGCAGCCCGAAGTGCGGCGAGTGCGCTGTGGCCGCGTATTGCGACTCGCGGCCGAGGCCACTTGCCGGAGCGCGAGACCTCAGCTGATCGAGCGCCAGGGCTGGCAAGAAGCCATCGACACTCGTTCCAGGGGCTTCCTTGCCGTGGGAGAGCCGGTCGATCGGCTCGGCACCGGCATCTCGGGTCAAAGGCTGGCTTCGGGCCCACGCTCAGAGTTGCACGCGCGTGCCGAGCTCGACCACCGCGTTGCCCGGCAGGTGAAAGAAGTCGACAACCCCGCTGGCGTTTCGACTCATCGCCGAAAACAATTGCTCTCGCAGATTCGTCATGCCGCCGCCGGGCGTGGGCACGACCGTTTCTCGGCTGAGGAAGTACGAGGTTTCAAACGCCGGAATGCGCAGCCCATGAGACTCGGTGAGCGTGAGCGCCTTGGGCACGTCGGGGCTCTGCATGAACCCGAAAAACAGCGTGACGCGCCAGAAGCCGCGGCCGAGACCTTCCACCTTAACCCGTTCGTCCATCGGCACCCAGGGCACCTGTCGAAACACGACGGTCAGGATGACGTTGCGTTCGTGCAGCACCTGGTTGTGCTTGAGGTTGTGCAGCAAGGCCATCGGCACGGTGGACGGGTCGGCGACCGGGTACACCGCCGTTCGTTCGGCGCGATGGATCTCCCGGGGATCGAGCCTGTCGATGAAGGGTTGCAACTCGAGACCGCCACTGCGGATGCTGTCCAGCAGCAACTCGCGTCCGCGTGACCAGGTGCTCATCAAGCCGAACAACAGGAGCCCCAGCGCGAGCGGGAACCAGCCGCCGTCCAGCAACTTCACCGCGCAGCCCGCCACCAGAAGCGCGTCAATGGCCAGAAAGAACGCCATGGCGCCCACGGCCACCGGTGCTGACTGACGCCAGCGCTCGCGCACCACGAAGTACATCAGCACCGTGGTGATCATCATCGTCAAGGTGACTGCAATGCCGTACGCGCCGGCCAGCGCTGACGAACTTCGGAACAACATGACTGCCGCGACCACGCCGCCCAGCAGCGCCCAGTTGACGGCTGGCATGTAGATCTGACCCGCCTCGCGTGCGGAGGTGTACTTCACCGTCATGCGCGGCAGAAAACCGAGCTGAACGGCCTGCTTGGTCATCGAATACGCGCCCGAGATCACGGCCTGCGATGCGATGATCGCCGCCAAAGTGGCCAGCACCAGCATGGGCAACACCCAGGTGTCGGGAAACAGCCGGTAGAACGGGTTCTCGATCGCCGTCGGATCCGCCATCAGCAGTGCACCCTGGCCCATGTAGTTGAGCGTCAGCGCCGGAAGCACCATGGCACTCCAGGCAAGCTGGATCGGCCGCCGGCCAAAGTGCCCCATGTCGGCGTACAAGGCTTCGGCACCCGTGAGTGCCAGCACGATGGCACCGACTGCAGCGAAGACGTGCCAGCCCCGCTCCGCGAGGAAATGCCATGCGTGCAGGGGGTTCAACGCTGCCAGGATGCCGGGCTGAGCCGAGATGTGAACCACGCCGATGGCACCCAGGCTAACGAACCACGACACGATCACCGGCCCGAAATACCGCCCGACCACCCCTGTACCCAGCCGCTGCACGACGAACAGCCCCACCAGGACGACCACGGAGATGGGCACCACGTAATGTCTGAGAGCTGGCGTCACAAGCTCCAGCCCCTCCATGGCGCCCAGCACCGAGATGGCAGGCGTGATCACGCTGTCGCCATAGAACAGCGTGGCGCCGAAAACACCCAGCAACAGCAGGCCACGACGCAGCGCAGGCCTGGAGCGAACCGCTTGCGCGGCCAGCGCGGTGAGGGCCAGACCGCCGCCTTCGCCATGGTTGTCGGCGCGCAGGATCAGCACGACATATTTCAGCGTCACCACCAGCATCAGCGCCCAGAAGGTCACCGAGACAGCGCCGATGAGGTTGTGGGCATTGAGGGTGACGCCCGTGGCAGGCGCAAAGATTTCCTTGACCGTGTACAGAGGGCTGGTGCCGATGTCTCCGTAGACCACACCGATGGCGCCGAGCGTCAGCGCGGCGAGGCCCTGTCGATGAGGGGTCGGCACGGGATTCTCAGCATGGAAGGCAGACGACATGGCGAACCTGAAGGCGGTGGCAATGTCGCCAGCATGACCGCCGGCTCATCAGGAACGCATAAGGGAGCCGACTGCGTGGCACCCCCGTCAGGCCATGGGCTCGACCAGCCTGTAGCCCACACCCGCTTCCGTGATCAGCCAACGCGGGTCGGCCGGGTCGGCCTCCAGCTTGGCCCGCAGTTGCCCCATGTAGAGGCGCAGGTAATGCGTGTGCTCGGTGAACTCCGCGCCCCAGACATCGAGCAGCAATTGCCGGTGCGTGACCACCCGTCCGGCACTGCGTACCAGGCACGCAAGCAGCTTGAACTCGGTCGGCGTCAGGTGCACGTCGATGCCGGCAACACGCACGCGATGCGCGCTGAGGTCAACCATCAGGCCGTCATGCTCGAAGCGGGTGATGGCAGCTCGCAGCACCCTGCCGCGGTGACGCAGGGCCACCCGCATGCGTGCCAGCAGTTCGCCCACGCCGAAAGGCTTGACCAGAAAGTCGTCGGCACCCGCGTCCAGCAGGCGAATCTTCGGCGCGTCGGTGTGCCGCGCCGAGATGACGATGACGGGCACGGCAGATTCACGCCGCAGCGCGTTCAGCAGCGATTCACCGTCACCATCGGGCAGACCCAGATCCAGCAGAACCAGATCGATGCAACCCGCCCCGGCGGCATGGGCCATCAGCGCGCGTGCGTCGGCCACGCTGGCTGCAGCCAGCACCTTGTAGCCCTCGACACCCAGCGCGTCGCGCAAGGTGATGCGCAGTTCACGGTCGTCCTCGACCAGCAACACAGTCAGGGTCACGGCACGGCTCCGCTGCGCTCGCGATGCGGTTCCACCGGCGCATCGATCACCGGCAGCGCGCACTCGAAGCTCGATCCGCCGCGGCTGCGGCTGCGCAAGGTGAGTTCACCCCCATTGGCCCTCGCGATGGCTCGACACACCGCCAGCCCGACACCAGCACCGCGACGCGCCGCCTCACCCGCCGCATCAGAATCTCGCGCGGGCTCGCCGCGCTGAAATGCGGTGAAGATGCGTTCGCGCCAAGCCGCCGAGACGCCGCGGCCACGGTCACGCACCGCCAACACCACCCGGTCGTCGATGCGCCGGACAAGGATCTCGACAGGCGCCGCATCCCCGCCGTACTTGAGCGCGTTGTCCACCAGGTTGTCAAGCAACTGAACCAGCAGCACGGCGTCGCAGCGCAGCAGGGGCAATCCCGGTTCGACGCGGGCCTTGACCCGGCTCGCGCAATCTCGCTGACGACAGCGGCGCAGCACCGTGCCCACGATCTCCTCTGCCGACTCCCACTCGAGGTGGAGCGCCATGCCAGGCGCGCCCAACCGCGCCAGCTGCAGCGTGTTGTCGGTCAGACGCGCGAGCTGCCCGGCCTCATCGACGATGACGGCAGCGAGGCGGCGCTGCTGGCCCGCCGAAAGACGATCGCCCTGATCGAGCAACGACGAGGCAGCCCCGAGGATCGTCGCCAGCGGCGTGCGGTAGTCGTGCGAGATCGCTGCCAGCAAGGTGTTGTTCAGCTGCTGTGCGTGTGCTTCGTCGCGCGACGCAGCGGCGGCCTGGGTGGCCGCGTGGCGCTCCAGGGCCAGCCCCATTTGATCGCACATTGCCTGGGCATGCGAAAGCAGCGCGGTTGTCTTGCCCGTGAGATGCGCGAGCGGCACGGGCACCAGCGCGGTACCCAGGCTGCCATGCCGTCCGCGCAACGGCAGGTACCAGGCGGGTTGCTCTTCGTGTCGACCGGTTCCGGGCCCCATGGGCCGACCCAGACGCAGGCTGAGCCACAGCCCCGCACGCTCGTCCGGCGTGGCTTCGCCCACCTCGATCGCAGCGGTGCCGTCATCGCTGGCGGATGGCGTTTCCACACGAATCAGCAAGGTGGCCGGTGTGCCCGTGAGCTGCGAAAGTGCCTCGCGCAAATGCACGGCGGCCTGTCGGGGATCTTCTGCTTCACGCAGCGCCTCGCACAACGTGTGAAGTTGCTCGGTCCGCATGGCGGAGTGCCTCTCGCTGGTGGCCAGCTGGCGTTGCCGCGCCATCAGCAGTGAAACGATCCAGCTCACGGCCAGCATGGTCAGCAGCAACAGCGCATGCTGCTGCAAGTCGACGGCAAATGCCCCGCGCGGTGGCACGAAGGCAAAGTTGAAGACCAATACCGCGGCGGCACAAGAAAGCATTGAGGCCGCCAGCGGCAGCCACAGGGCCGCCAGCGCGCAGGTCAGGATCAGGATCATTCCAAGATTGGCCAGGTCGATGTGACCATCGAGCGCCCACATCGCCAGCCAACCGGCCACCCACACCGCAGCAGCGCGCCATGGAGCAGGCAGGCCGCGCCGGAGCTGCGCTTGGTGTGGATCGCTCATGGCCCGCAACGTAGCACGCGCGACATCAGGAATTCGTCAGTGCCGTGCGGGGACACCGTGCTGCGTCCCAGATCGGCGTCCATGGGGTGCGACTTCAGCAGCACACGCCCGCCTTCGGCCTCAAAACATGCTCGCCGCCACGTTGATCGTGAACGCGAGGATCGCGGTGTTGAAGGCAAACGACATCAGCGACTGCAGCAACACCAGGCGGCGCATGGGACGGCTGGTCACTGACACATCGGCCGTCTGGCACGCCACAGCGATGGTGAACGAGAAGTACAAAAAGTCGCCGTAATCGGGCCTGAACGAGACCTCGGCATCCGGAAACCGCAGCCCGTGGCCGTGCGCAACTTCGTAGTACTGGCTCGCGCAGGTCAGCGCGAACATCGTGGGCACCAGCAGCCACGAGCCGGCGATGGTCGTGATCGCAAACAACAGATGCGGCAGCGCGTAGGGCGTGCCGGGCACCTTGGCTTTGATCAGTTCGGCGGCAATGCCACCCAGGCTGGCCAGCGCGGCGAGGATCACGATGAACAGCACCATGATCGCCGCATCCGCCTGCGCCACCGCCACCTGGCGTACCCGCTCGTGATCGGCGCGCAGCATCATCACGCCGATCAGCACCAGGTACAGCCACATCGCGGCGTTCCAGCCGAACAGGCATCGCGTGGTCACGCTCAGCGTGGCAGGCACCATCGCAAAGGTCAGCAAACCGACCACCGCGGCGATCATCATCCGGGGGCGAACGCTCAGGTGTGAAGTGATGTGGCGCATGTTGGCGAAGTTCCCTGGCGGCGATCAGGTCAGAGTGTCACGAACATCGCAACCACCACCAGCGCCATCACCGCCGTGGCGACCCAACCCAGCCAGCGCAGGTTGCTGCCGATGACGTGGTCACCCATGGTGGCGCGGCGCGTGGCCAGCAGCATCATGACCACCATGATGGGCACCGCGATCACGCCGTTGAGCACCGCCGACCAGAAGAGCTCCTTGACCGGGTCGGTGGGCGTGAAGCACAGGATCACGCCGCCCACCGTGGCCGCAGCGATCACGCCGTAAAAGCCTCGCCCCTCGCCCCGATCCAGCCGCAGACTGAGGCTGCCATGCCAGCCCGCTGCTTCGGCCACTGCGTAGGCCGCCGAGCCCGCCAGCACCGGCACGGCCAACATGCCGGTGCCGATGATGCCCAGGCTGAACAGCAAGAAGGTGAAATCGCCAGCCAACGGGCGCAGCGCCTCGGCGGCCTGCGCCGAGGTCTCGATGTCGGTGACCCCGGCCGCGTGCAGCGTGGCTGCGGTGCTCAGGATGATGAAGAAGGCGATGAGGTTGGAAAACGTCATGCCAACGATGGTGTCGGCCTTGATGCGTCGCAGGTGGTGCCGAACCACTGAGCGCGTTCGCGGTGCGTCGGCGTCGGAGGTGTCTTCCATTTCCTGTGCCGCTTGCCAGAAGAACAGGTATGGACTGATCGTGGTGCCGAACACTGCCACCACCATCAACAGCGACTGGTGATCGGCCGCCAGATGGGGGTTCAACGCGGCGGACACGACCTGCGACCAGTCCAGATGCAAGCTGAACACCACGGCCACGTAGGCCAGCAGCGCGAGGGTCAGCCACTTGAGCCAGCTCACGTAGCTGCGATACGGCAAGAACACCTGCAGCACCAGGCACAACAGCCCGAAGGTCACGGCATAGATGTGGGCCGAGCCGCCCACGAGCAGCCTCAGCGCCTCGGCCATCGCGGCGATGTCGGCGGCCACGTTCAGTGTGTTGGCCACCAGAAGCAACCCCACCACCGCCATCAGCACCCAGCGCGGGAAGCCCTCCTTGATGTTGGCGGCCAACCCCTGCCGCGTGACGTAGCCGATGCGCGCGCTGACGATCTGGATCGCTGCCATGAGCGGCAAGGTGACGATCACCGTCCACAACATCGAGTAACCGAACTGCGCGCCGGCCTGCGAGTAGGTGGCGATGCCGCTGGGGTCGTCGTCGGCCGCACCGGTGATCAGGCCGGGGCCCAGTTGCTCCAGCCGTTTCGAGATGCCGAGCCTTTTCTGAGGGGTTGTCATGGGCGCTCTCGATGGGGTCCGCTGAAACCCATTGTGACCATGGGCGGGGCCGGCAGCCCGCCGGATGGGCCCGGTCAGTTCACAACACCGGCACGGTGGTCAGGCGGCCGTTGACCTGCTCGACCGACACCGCGCCGCCAAATACGTCAACCAGCGCCGCATGGGCTTCAGCCGACGCGCTGGGTGCATCGGCGAGCACTCGACCGCCTTGCAGCACGAGCAAGCGCTCGGCCTGCAGCGCCAGCGGCAGGTCGTGCAACACGCTGACCACCAGGGTGCCGGCTGCGGCCAGACGCTGAAGCAGGCGCACCACGGCCACCTGATGCGGCGGATCGAGGTGCGTGGTGGGCTCATCGAGCAACAGCACCGGCGCGCCCACGGCCAGCGCGCGCGCCAGCAGCACCCGCTGGCGTTCACCGCCCGACAAGTCGGGCAACCGACGCTGCTGCCAATCGGCACAGCCGGTGGCGTCGAGCGCAGCGTCCGCCGCAGCGTGATCGTCGACACCAGGCGAGCCGAACAAGCCCAGGTGCGGCAGGCGTCCGAGCATCACCACATCGCGCACCGACAGGTCGCCACTGGCCTCGCCTTGCTGCGCCAGCCACGCGATGCGGCGGGCGCGCGCGGCCGCGCCCCAGTCCGGCAGCGGCCGCTCATCGAGCAGCACCCGGCCGGACGCCGGCGGCAACAACCCGGCCAGCGTTCGCAGCAAGGTCGATTTGCCCGCGCCGTTGGGCCCGACGATCGCGGTCCAGCCAGGGCGCAAGCCGAACGACACGCCCTGCAGCACGCTGCGGTCGCCCAGCGACACCTGCAGGTCCTCGGCGCGCAGTGTGGCGGACGGCGCGAGTGACTCGACGCGGCTCATGCGACCCTCCGGCGAAACAACAGCCACAACAGGTAGCCGCCGCCCAGCACCGCAGTGACCACGCCCACGGGCAGTTCCTGAGGGGCGATCAGGCTGCGCGCCAGCACATCGGCGACCAGCAGCAGAACACCGCCTGCCACTGCACTCGCCAGCACGGTGTACCCGTTGGGCGCCGGCGCCCAGCGTCGCACCAGGTGCGGCGAGACCAAGCCCACGAAGGCAATCAGGCCCGCCTGCGACACCGCCAGCCCGGTGGCCAGCGCCAGTGCCGCCAACAGCACCAGTCGCCAGCGCGGCAGCGCGAGCCCCAGGCTCATCGCGCTGTCTTCGCCCAGCGTCAGCACATCCAGCACGCGTGCCAGACGCCAGGCGACCGGCAGGATCACCACCAGCCCCACGGCCAGCCAGCCCACGCTGCCCCAGCCGAGAAAGCTGGTGGTGCCCAGCATGAAGACCTGCCGGGCACGCAACGCTTCGGGCGCGGCGCTGGCCAGCAAGTCGCCAAGCGCCGCCAGCACCACGCCCACCACCACACCGGCCAGCAGCAAACGCGAGGTGTCCTGTGCGCCACGGGCGAGCACCAGCGTGAGGAGCACGCCGGCCAAGGCGCCGGCGAATGCGGCGCCCACCAGACCGAGCCGGGCCAGTCCATCCGCGGCCGACCAGCCCATGGCCACGCCACCCAGCGCACCCGACGCCAACACCGCGGCCACCGCCAGCGATGCCCCGGACGCCGAGCCCAACAGATACGGATCGGCCAGCGGATTGCGAAACAGCCCTTGCGCGATCGCCCCGGCCAGACCCAGCAAGGCGCCCACCAACCAGGCGCCCAGCGTGCGCGGTGCGCGGATCTGGCTGACGATCAGGCCAAGGTCATCACCACGCCAAACTGGCCACGACCAGCCATCGCTGCCGCAGGCCAGACCTGCCAGCACCAGCAGCACGCTGGCCAACATCAGTGCCCAGGCGAGATGGCGGCGTGCCCTCATGGCTGCCGCCCCATGGCCACCAGACAGTCGGCGATCTGCAGCGCCGCCTCGCCCATGCGCGGGCCCGGACGCACCAGCAGGTCGTAGCGCGACGGCGTGAAGCCGCAGGTGCGCGCATCACGCAGCGCCTGGAGTTGGCCCCACCCCGGGCGCTCACGCATTTCCGCCAGCGGTGACGATGCAGCCATCACGATGTCGGGCTGGGCGCGCACGATGAATTCGGGGTTGAGCTTCGGAAAGGGTCCGAGTGAGGCTGGCACCACATTGGCCACGCCCAGGCGCGCCAGCGTTTCGCCGATGAACGAGCCCTCGCCAGCCGCGTAGGGCGTCGTGTCGATCTCGAAATAGACCCGCTGCCCCCGCAAGGCGGGCGGCACCCGGGCCGCGGCGCGCTCCACATCCCGTTCGATGACCGCCCACAGTGGTGCGGCTGCCGCGGGCGTGCCCAGCATGGTGGCCAACACCTGCAACGAGCGCTGCACATCGGCGTGCGTTTTTGACTCCAGCACCAGCACGCGGATGCCCATCGACTCCAGCCGCCCGGTCACACGGGCCCCTGGGGCAGCCAGCACCACGTCGGGTCGCAAAGAGACGATGCGCTCGAGTTGCGCGTCGTCGAGCCCACCCAGCTTGGGCAGGCCCAGCACGCTGGCCGGCCAGTTGGAATAGCGATCCGTGCCCACCAGACGACCGCAACCGTTCAGCGCGCAGACGCTTTCGGTCAGCGCAGGCGCCAGGCTCACGATGCGCTGCGGCGGCGCTGCGAAGATCTGCGCCTGGCCGCGCAGGTCATGCAGCACGATCGCGCCCGACGCCCAACCGGATGCCGGCAGCGCCACGAGCAGCGCGGCACACATCAGCAAGCGCCATCCAGCCCCGAACGACCGGATGGCGAGATGGGGTGCCACCCGGCAACAGACGGTCGCCCGCCATCCGCCGGGACCCATCCATCGCGCCATCGTTCCAGTCATCGATCGAACCTCGTCGCCGGGCCTTACAGGCCGACCCCGCTGTAGCGCAGACCCAACCACGCCTGGCGGCCCAGCGCCCGTGTGTCGCGGGTCGGCTCGATGTCGCGGTCGCCGACGTTGAGCACCTTGGCCTCGAGTTGCCAACGCGGCATGAATCGCCAGCGCGCCTGAAGGTCAACCGTGGCATAGCTGCCCAGCGACTTGCCACCATCGGAGCGATCGCCAACGCTCAGCAGCGAGCCGCCCAATGTCCAGGCACCGATCTGGTACTCGGCGTCGAAGGTCTCGTGGTGCCGGGCGCGGCGCGGCAAACGCGCACCGGTGAGTTCATCGGTGGCGCTGACCAGGTCGACGGTGCCGCGCAAGGTGAGCGCGGCAAACCGCTGGGCGGCCGTCAGGCTGATGCCCTCGAGCTTTGCCTTGCCGACGTTGCTTGCGCAGCCTCCGGTGTACGACGCATCAGGACACAGCGCTGGGTCGGCCTCGTACCCGATCAGATCACGCACGCGGTTGCGGTAGGCGGTGGCAGATGCACTGCTATCTCCCGAGCGCCAATCGAGTCCCACTTCGAAGCTGCGACCTCGCTCCGGCCGGATGGTCGGAACACCGTAGTTGCCATAGGCGTCGCTGTAGTAGAGGTCGTTGAAGGCAGGAGCGCGAAAGGTGGTGCCGGCCAGCGCGCGCGCGGTCAAGCCGTGGCCCAGTTCATAGCCCCAGCCCAGGCGGCCGGTGGTCTTGCCGCCGTAGACCGAGTTGTCATCGTGCCGCACATCGGCCGACAGCAGGTGGGCACCGAAGCGTCCCGAATAGCCCAGAGCCACCGCATCGTTGTGGCGGCTGCGGTTGCCGTTGAGGGTCGTGGCCTGGGCTTTTTCTTCCAGCCGCTCAAGCACCGCCACGACCTGCTGGCCCGGCGCCAGCGTGACCGCGTTTTGCCAGGTGTACTGGTCTCGTCGGGTCAGGTTGTGTTCGGTCACGCCTGCGCCCGTGTACTCATCGTCCTCGCTGTGGGCCAGTTGCACGCGCGTGGTCCAAAACGAGTTCCACACGCCGTCGTAGCTGATGGCGGCGACTTGCGTGTCGAGCCGGTTGCGAAAGTTCGGGGTCGCATCGGCGAGGTAGTCAGGCGCTTCGTACACGGCACTGTCGTAGCGCGAAGTCAGCCGCGAATCGATCACGCTGAGCGCCACCCGGTGGCCGGATGCGACGGCCTGACCCAGGCTCAGTTGCGCCGTTCGGCGGCTGTAGCCATCACGGTCGGGGTTGTAGCTGCTGAACTGGTCGTTCGGGCGCAACGCCGACACGCCGTTGCTGTGCTCGTGGCCTACGGAGGCCGCGTAATCAAAGTCACCGGTGCTGCCGCTCACCGCCACATCGCCCTCGCGCGAGCCGTACTCACCGACGGCCGCATGAGCCGACAGACTCACCGGCCCCTGACCTCGCAACGTGGTGATGCGCACCACGCCGCCCACTGCATCGGCACCGTACAGGCTGGAGCCCGGACCGCGCAGCACCTCGATGCGCTCGATCTGCGCCAGGCTGATGGAGTTGAACGCCACCAGACCGAGGGTTGCCGAGCCGACGCGTACCCCGTCAATCAGCACCAGCGTGCTGGCCGAACTGGCACCACGAATGAGCACGCCCGCCGACTGGCCGGGCCCGCCGTTGCGCGAGATCTGAACCCCGGCCTCGCGGCGCAGCAGGTCTTCGACGGAATCGGCGGAAGATTCGCGGATGCGCTGCGCATCGATGACGACCACATCAGCGGTAACCTGATCTTTTGCCAAAGGTTCCCGGGATGCGACCACCACCACAGGCGGCAAGTTGGTCTGGGCCTGAGCACCACACGAGATGGAAAGACCGACCGCGCAAACGGTCGCGACATAGCAAAGCGAGCGCCACTGGGCGCCGGCCTCAAGCGCACGCAGCGCCGAGAGAGAAACACTCATGATGAAAAGTCCGACAAGAGCCACGCGATCTGCTTCCCCGCAGACGCATGCGATGTGGGTGCAACACGCGGTTGCGCCCTCTTGTTGGCCGGTATCCGGGCTGAAGGACCAACTCTTGCGACCTTCCCAGAGACCGAAATCTCCAGTGGTGTGTGAGCAAGAACTGAAGCCAAGCCTGAGGGGCCAGGGCTTCGTCCAACGTACCGTTGCGGGGGCAGCGCAGGTTAAGAGCCGTGCGGCTCTTTCTGCTTCCCGTTTAACTGCGCTGACAAGAACATCAGCGCGAGCACCAAACAGAGGCGCATTGTAGGCACCCGCCTACAATTGGACCCGTCATCAGCCGAGTACCACCGCGCCATGTCGAAGATCGAAGACCTTGCCGACCGGGTGGAGCGATTGCTCCTGCGCCATGACGAGTTGCAGCGCACCAACGTGCTGCTTGAACAGCAACTCAAGACCGTGACCCTCGAGCGCGACAGCCTGAAGTCGCGGCTCAACGCGGCGCGAAGCCGCATCAGCACGCTGCTTGAGCGACTGCCGACCGAGGGCTCGCCAGCGGCCGCGCTGGTGGCATCCGATCCATTTCCGACGGCTGGTGAAGAACCGCAATGAAGCAAATCGAAGTCACGATCATGGACCAGAGCTATGTGCTGGGTTGTCCCGAAGGCGGCGAGGCGATGTTGCGTGCAGCGGTCAAATCGGTGGACCATGAAATGACCACGATCCGCAACCTGGGCAAGGTGAAATCGCGTGAACGCATCGCGGTGCTGGCCGCACTCAACCTCGCGTACGCGCTGGAGCAACAGCCGGAGACGTCCCGCGTCGGCAGCGAGCAAGGCACCGAAGTAGACATCGGCTCCCTCGTGACGCGCATCGACAAGGCGTTGGGCGAGCACGGGCATTTGCTCTGATCTGAACGGCCGCCAAGGCCGCCGGGGCCGGCATTCAGGGCACGTGATCGGCGTAGACTTTGTCAGTCCGCTGCGTTCACGTGGGTTCTATATTTCCTTGAACCGATGCTCTCGCGAGCCAGGGTCGGAAACATTGCCGAGTGGGTGTGATCGTCTCGCGTCAGATGAACCCGAAACACGGTTGATCCGGCCCACCTGAATCCCCTGGGTTCAGGAATGCGGCTCACGGCTCGCAGTGGACACCCCCCACCCGGAGTGGACTCAGGCGACGGAATCGAAGCGGATGCTGGCCAGACTGACGCAGTTGCCGCCCCGTTTTTGCGCCGAAGCCAAAGCCATGACCGAGGCGTCGAACAGTTCGTCTTGCGTATGGGCCGTGTGCGGAAAGCTCGCGATGCCCATCGACACGTTGAACCCGAAGTCATGCCCGTCCAGAACCACGATCTGCGTCGCGCACTGCCGTCGCAGGGTCTCCACTCGAGCGTGCGCGGTGGCCAGGCCCACGCCCGACAACAGGATCGCAAAGCAATCTTCACCCATGCGGCACGTCGCGTCCATCGCGCGGGTGTTGCTTCGAATCAACCGTCCCAGGGCCTCAAGAACGCGCGGGCGAGCAGCCGGTCCGAGGTCGACCTCGATGTCGTTAGGCGGATCGATGGACACCGACACCAGTGAAAACTCTCTGTGCTCACGAGTCGACAAATCGACTTCCCGGCGCAGTTGATCATCGAACTGGGCACGCTGGTAAAGCGCCCCTCCGCTTTGCCTTTGTCGCGCCTCCTGGGACTCACGGCTCAGCACTTCGTTGGCGATCTGCTGCTGCTCGAGTTGCATCAGTGCCATGGAAAGCTTGGCATCGCGCCGCAGCGATTCAGTCATGTCGACCCACAGGCGGGCAACATATTTCGGGGCCTCGGAACCGGCACTGGCCAGCGGTACGCAAATCACCTTGAAATCGCGCCGAGGCTGTGCGGCATCGAGAGACAAACGGTGCTCGCTGTCTTGAGGCAGGCCCATCATCACCGCAGTCTCATCCGCTCCCCGGAGCAAGACGGCAGCGTCATTGCCGAACAACTCCACATCGGTCATGCCGATCAGTTCGTGCGGTGAACGCCCCAGCATGGCGGCGAGATGCGCATTGGCATGCACATAGGAACCGTTATCGACCCGCTTGACCGAAAGCCCCGAACCCATGTTGGCAAGCAACGCCGTGAGGACGCCGTCCCAAACGCCAGCTTCCAGGCCCAACGAAGACGCCATATCGACCGGTGTCACCCCCGAATCGGCATCCATCGCCTGCGTGGTCGTGTCCATCCCAACTCTTTCATCCACGTCGAATGGGCCCGAACCAGCCCCACATCGAACAAACCCGGCGCGACCCTTTCGCTCCATGGGTCGAGGCTATCGCAAAGCGCCGCGCTCATGGCATAAAACCGACCCGCATCGACGTCCAAAAAGGCAAAACCCCCTATTTGAGGGGGTCCTGAAAGCCGATTTGGCGCGCCAGATCGGCACCGCGTGCACCGGCTGGGGTGCGAAATTCAGCGCTTGAAGTTGGTGACGACCTTGTCCAAGCCGCCATCAAAGGCAATCGAGACAATTTCGGTCACCATGTCTTCGTCCATCCCGTTGGGATCAAAGGTCGCACTCCACTTCATGATCGTCTTGCCATCCGGTGTCGCGGTCAGCGAAATGGTCGACAGGTAGTTCTTGACGGGCAGAGGGCCCTTCACCCCAGCATAGGTGTAGCTCTTTTGGGCAGCGCTGTACTTGACCAGCTTCTCGACGATTTCCCCACCACCGACCAGTTTGAGCACGCGAACGGCTCCGGCGGCGGTCGGCTTGGTCTTGCCCTCGATCGTGCTGCTGAGCACTGAGGGATGCCATACATCGAGCGCATTGAAGTCGCCGACAAACTTCCAGACCGTCTCGGGCGCGCTGTCCACGGTGACTTCGCGCTCGAAGGACACGGCCCCAACGGCAAAGGCGCTCACAGTCGCCATCAACAGGCTGGCGGCAATCGTGAAACGGCGAATCATTTTTCTCATGGGTGAACTCCTGCCAATCTGTGGAAATTTACCTCGCTGCGACGACGCGTCCATGCGAGGCGTGGCCACGATTATTGGTGACGGTGCGACACGGCACCACATGGTCATCCCCATGGGCCTGGAAATTGCAAAGCCATGTGCGTGGCCACGTGACCGCGAACCCGCAGCCCACTCCATATTCGCCACCGACATCGAATGAGCATCTCCACTTACATCAAGGAAATCGGCCGGGGCAAAGAAGGTGCGCGCTCCCTGAGCAGCGACCAGTCTTATGACCTGATGAGCCAGGTGCTCGATGGTCAGGTGAGCGACCTCGAACTGGGGGCTTTCGCGTTGGCGATGCGCATCAAGGGTGAATCCGTTGATGAACTGGCCGGCTTCCTGCGCGCGGTTCAGGAGCGCAGCCTAAAGCTCAGCGCCACCACACCGGTCGTGATCCTTCCTTCTTACAACGGGGCTCGCAAGCTGCCGAATCTGACGGCGCTGCTGGCCCTTTTGCTCGCCCAAAACGGAATACCAGTGCTGGTGCACGGGCCATCGACGGACCCTGTGCGCGTGACCACCGCATCGGTTTTTCGTGATCTCGGTCTGCCCACGGCGCTCGACGCCGACGACATGTCGCATGCATGGGCACGACGTGAACCTGCGTTCATGGCCATCGAAAATCTGTGCCCGGCGCTTGCGCGTTTGCTTGACGTGCGCTGGGTGATCGGGTTGCGCAATTCCGGTCACACGGTGGCCAAATTGCTCGCCCCGACCACCGATGGTCAGTCGTTTCGAGTGGTCAACCACACACACCCCGAATATGGTGACGCGCTGACGAGCTTTCTGCAGCGCGAACGCGCCGATGCCATGCTGCTGCGAGGCACCGAAGGCGAACCCGTGGCCGACCCGCGGCGTCTGCCTGGACTCGATGTGTTCCTGAACGGCCAAATGCGACCCGAGCTCAGCGTCGCGGCACAGGAAGGCGTGCTCACCGAACTCCCGGTTCTGCCACGCAACATCGATGCGGCCACGACGGCGGTCTATATCCAATCGGTGATCAGCGGAGAAAAGCCGGCGCCCGGCCCGCTGGTGCGTCAAGCAGATTGCATCGCCGCAGCTTGGCGAACATTGACAGGCGACAGGGCACACGAGCGGAGCGCCTGAACCGCTTTCCCTTGAAGGCAATCAGCCCGCCAATTGCTGGCGCGCAGACTCGTAAAAGCACACGGCCGCCGCGACAGCCACGTTGAGTGACTCCTCGCCCCCGGGCTGCGCGATGCGCAGCGACCGGCTGCAGCGAGATTGCAGTGCGAGGGAAACACCCTCGCCTTCGTGCCCGAGCACCCAGGCACAAGGCCAGGGCAAG
>CANBSV010000011.1 GCA_947372225.1 Burkholderiales bacterium
CAAGCTGTGGGGATTTTGCCATGTTAGTGCAGGATCATGACCGCGCGGGCGGCTATTGGGGCGCGGTTTATGCCTTCTGCGCCGTCAAGGGATTGCAGGTGGTGATCGACGGTCCGGTGGGCTGCGAAAACCTGCCGGTGACCTCGGTGCTGCACTACACCGACGCGCTCCCGCCACACGAGCTGCCCATCGTCGTCACAGGACTGGCCGAAGAGCAACTCGGCCGCGAAGGCACCGAAGGTTCAATGCGCCGCGCTCACGCCGCGCTCGACCCGGATCTGCCGTCGGTGGTGGTCACCGGATCCATCGCCGAGATGATCGGTGGCGGCGTCACCCCCTCAGGCACCAACATCCAGCGCTTCCTGCCGCGCACCATCGATGAAGACCAGTGGCAATGCGCCAATCGCGCGATGTTCTGGCTGTGGAGTGAGTACGGCATGAAGAAGGTGCCGGCCCGCAAGCCATTCGTCGAGCGTCCAGCGGGCGAAAAGCCCCGCGTCAACATCATCGGACCTTGCTACGGCACCTTCAACTGCCCCAGCGATCTGGCCGAGATTCGCCGCCTGGTGCAAGGCATTGGCGCTGAAGTGAACATGACCTTTCCATTGGGCAGTCACTTGGCCGATGTGTCGCGTCTGGTCGAGGCCGACGTCAACATCTGCATGTACCGCGAGTTCGGTCGCATGCTTTGCGAGGCACTCGACCGGCCTTACCTGCAAGCTCCGATCGGACTGCACAGCACGACCAAATTCCTGCGCAAGCTGGGCGAGATGCTGGGGCTCGATCCAGAGCCGTTCATCGAGCGGGAGAAGCACACCACGATCAAGCCGATCTGGGACCTGTGGCGCTCGGTCACGCAAGACTTTTTCGGCACGGCCAGCTTTGCGGTGGTGGCCAATGACACCTACACGCGCGGCATCCGGCATTTCCTCGAAGACGAGATGGGGCTGCCCTGCAACTTCGCGATTTCCCGGCTGCCTGGGGCCAAAACCAACAACGAAGAAGTGCGAAAGCTGGTGGCCGAAAAGACGCCGTTGGTCATGTACGGCAGCTACAACGAACGCATCTACCTGGCCGAGTGCGGTGGCGGCTCGATGATGAAAGCCAGCTTCATCCCGGCGTCGTTCCCGTTGCCCATCATCAGGCGCCACACCGGCACACCGTTCATGGGTTACTCGGGGGCGACTTACATCATTCAGGAGTTCTGCAACGCGCTGTTCGATGCGTTGTTCCACATCCTGCCGCTGGGCACCGACCTCGACCGTATCGACGCCACGCCCGCGCGCCTCGAACCGCAGTCTTCGACCCCTTGGGATATGGACGCTCAGGAACTGCTCGACGAGATCGTGAGCAACGAGCCGGTGCTGGTGCAGATCTCCGCCGCCAAACGTTTGCGTGACCGTGCCGAGCGCGATGCCCGAAAGGCGGGCGAGGAGCGGGTCACCGCCCAGCGCGTTTCCACCGCGCGTGACGCCATGCGCCAGGGAGAGCCGGCATGAAGCGCTGCGAGGCTTCCTCGAAAAGTATCCGTTCAGCTGGGCTGAACACACCGAATGTCGTGGCGCAGTGCTGCGGCTGCCTCGACCGCGCGGGCTCTGCGCGGTACCGGCCGAATGGCCGTCCTTGAGGAGTAATCCTATGGCTGAAAGAAAAGGCTCCATATCGGGCTTGTCCGATGAAGAGGCTCAGGAGTTTCACAAATTCTGGGTGCAGGGAACGATCGGCTTTGTTGCTGTTGCCGTCGTAGCCCATTTTCTGGTTTGGGCATGGCGTCCCTGGCTCTAATTCTCTAAATCCCGAACAAGGGGAATGCTATGGCTAATACAACAAACGGCTCTTTGCAGCAGATTCTCAAGAACGACTCCAAAGTTTACTTGGGTATCTTTGCAGTGAGTTTCTGTGTGTTTTTGCTGATCGCCATGCTTTCACAAGTCATGACGTTGCAATGGCGTTCCTGGTTGCCGGGAGCAGAGGCGGAGAAATCGTTGATTGGCGGCGTGAAAGGTGCGGTCTATACCTTCATGTCGAATTTAATTTAGGAGATTGACCATGTGGAGAATTTGGCGTCTGTTCGATCCGCTTCGTGCGATGGTCGTGCAAGGTGTTTTCCTGTTTGGTTTGGCAGCCATGATTCACCTCATCCTGCTGAGCACGACGACCTACAACTGGTTCGACGGCGTGAATGCTCGCGCAAAGATCGACCAGAACAAGGCGTTGCCAGCTGCGGTAGCTTCACCAGCCACAGCGACGAAGTAACAGCGCGGGGTTCCGACCCTGCGCTCAGCGGGGTCCGGGCTGATGCCCGGTCTCCCGCAACCCAGAATTTCAAGAAACTGGCGGTGCCCTGCCGCCAGAGATGACGAGGAGTAGCCGATGGCCACGCTCAGTTTTGAAAGAAAATACCGCGTTCGCGGCGGAACCCTGGTCGGGGGTGATTTGTTCGACTTTTGGGTGGGCCCGTTCTACGTCGGATTTTTCGGAGTCACCACGATATTCTTCGCCGCATTGGGTACGGCCATGATTCTCTGGGGTGCCAGCCTCGGAAACACGTGGAACGTATGGCAGATCAGTATCGCTCCCCCAGACATCAAATATGGTCTCGGATTTGCTCCGTTGCGTGACGGCGGCTTGTGGCAGGTGATTACCGTTTGCGCGTTGGGCGCGTTCGGAAGCTGGGCACTGCGTGAGGTAGAAATCTGCCGAAAACTCGGAATGGGCTTGCATGTCCCGTTCGCGTACTGCGTTGCGGTATTTGCATATTTCACTCTGGTCGTGATTCGTCCCGTTTTGATGGGCGCTTGGGCTCATGGGTTTCCTTATGGGATCTTGAGCCACCTCGACTGGGTGTCCAACACGGGATACCAATACCTCCACTTTCACTACAACCCGGCCCACATGCTGGCCGTGAGTTTCTTCTTCACTACCACTTTCGCCCTGTCGCTGCATGGAGCGCTGGTGCTGTCTTCGACGAACCCGGCCAAGGGCCAGACCGTTCGATCTCCTGAGCACGAAGACACGTTCTTCCGCGACATCATCGGCTACTCCATCGGAACACTGGGCATCCACCGGCTGGGTCTTTTCCTGGCGTTGTCGGCAGTGTTCTGGAGCGCCGTGTGCATCGTGATCAGCGGACCGTTCTGGACGCGCGGCTGGCCCGAGTGGTGGGGCTGGTGGCTGAACCTTCCGATCTGGTCGTGAACCGGTTGAGGCTCAAGGAGACAACGAATGTTTGAATATCAGAACCTCTTCACCACCGTGCAGGCGGTGGGACCGATCCACCACGGCGTCGAACTCGGTGAAGGCAACAGCCCTCGCACCGGCGAGCCCAAGCTCTTCTCTTTGCTCGGATGGATCGGCAATGCCCAACTGGGTCCGATCTATCTCGGTGGTTTGGGCCTGGCCTCCATCATTTGCGGGATGTTGTCCTTCAACATCATCGGCTTCAACATGCTGGCTCAAGTGAACTGGGATCCGATTCAGTTCGTGCGTCAGTTGTTCTGGCTGGCGCTGGAGCCGCCCGCACCACAGAACGGGCTGCACTTTCCTCCGATGAATCAGGGCGGCTGGTGGATGTTTGCCGGCGCACTGCTCACGACATCGATGTTCTTGTGGTTTGCCCGCACCTATCGCCGTGCTCGCGAACTCGGCATGGGTACCCACATTGCGTGGGCCTTCCTCTCGGCGATCTGGTTGTTTCTGGTGCTGGGGTTCATTCGCCCGTTGCTCATGGGCAGTTGGGGCGAGGCCGTGCCGTTTGGCATCTTCCCCCACCTGGACTGGACGGCAGCGTTCTCGATCCGCTACGGCAACCTGTTCTACAACCCGTTCCACATGCTTTCGATCGCCTTCCTGTACGGCTCGGCGCTGCTGTTTGCGATGCACGGGGCGACGATTCTGGCGGTGAGTCGCTTCGGCGGTGAGCGCGAAATCGAACAGATCACCGATCGTGGAACGGCTTCGGAACGTGCAGCGCTGTTCTGGCGCTGGACCATGGGCTTCAACGCCACGATGGAATCAATCCACCGCTGGGCTTGGTGGTTCGCGGTGCTGACCCCACTGACCGGTGGCATCGGCATCCTGCTGACGGGCACCGTGGTGGACAACTGGTACCTGTGGGCGGTCAAGCACCACGTGGCACCGATGTACCCGGCGGTGTGGACGCCACCCATCGACCCCGCATTGCTCCAGGGAGCCAAGCCATGAGCTTCACTCAAAGAAATGTCCTGACCTGGCTGGTGTTGGCGGCAGCCACTTTGCTGGCAGGCTGCGAACGTCCCCCCATCGAAGCCGTGCAGCACGGCTTTCGGGGAACCGGCATGGTGCAGGTCTACAACCCGCGCATCGTGGCAGATTCCATTCCGCTGAATGCGTTGCCCGATGCTGTTCCTGCAGCGGCACCCGGCGGACCGGCAGCGTCACTGGTGTTCCAGAACGTGCAGGTGCTTGGGGAGTTGTCGGTGGGGGAGTTCTCTCGCACGATGGTCGCCATGGCGTCCTGGGTGGCGCCGGAGCAGGGCTGTACCTACTGCCACAACGCGCAGAACTTCGCTTCGGACGAGAAGTACACCAAGGTCGTGGCTCGCAAGATGCTGCAGATGACGCACAAGATCAATGCCGACTACAAGTCTCACGTGGCTGAGACCGGCGTGACCTGCTACACCTGCCACCGGGGCAACAACATCCCGAAGAACGTGTGGTTCACGGCCAAGCCGGAAGCTCGGTCTGATGGGTTGATCGGTGACCGGGCGGGCCAGAACACGGTGTCGGTGGCCGGTGCCTACTCATCGCTTCCGGAAGATCCGTTCACGCCTTATCTGTTGGAAGCCAAGGACATACGCATCATTGGCGGAACAGCCTTGCCTACGGGCAACCGGCACTCCATCAAGCAAGCGGAGTGGACCTACAGCTTGATGTCTCACATGTCGACATCGTTGGGCGTGAACTGCACCTACTGTCACAACAGCCGTTCGTTTGCTTCGTGGGAAACCAGCCCGCCTCAGCGCGCAACGGCTTGGTACGGCATCCGCATGGTCCGCGATCTCAACAACGACTACATGACGCCTTTGACCAGCGTGTTCCCTGCCCATCGACTCGGCCCGACCGGCGATGTCGGCAAGGCAAATTGCCTGACGTGCCACCAGGGTGCTTACAAGCCGTTGTATGGCAAGAGCATGGTCAAGGACTACCCGGGCATGCAGGCAGCTGTGCCTCCTGTGGCCGCATCGGCTCCCGAGGTGGTTGCCATGGAAACGACACCGCCAGTCGCGATGGCTCCGGCGATGAAAGTCGCAGCGAAGTAATTTGCGGTAGGAGTCCAATGCAAAGGCGGCCTTCGGGCCGCCTTTGTCATGGGCGAGCGGCTTTGCTTGAACGCCACCGACGCAGCAGCAGCGCATTGCCTACCACGCTGACACTGCTCAGCGCCATCGCCGCGCCCGCGATAACGGGATTGAGCAGGCCCAAAGCCGCCAATGGCATCCCGATGACGTTGTAGATGAACGCCCAGAACAACCCACGCCACACAGTCGTTGAGGTGCGGCGCGAGATGTCCAGCGCATCAGCCACCAGGTTCAATTCGCCCCGCATCAAAGTGATCCCCGCAGTTTCCATGGCGACATCGGTGCCTGTGGCCATGGCGATTCCAACATCGGCAGCGGCCAAAGCGGGCGCGTCGTTGATTCCATCGCCCACCATCGCCACCACCCGGCCTTGGGATCGCAGTTGCTGCACCAGGGTCGACTTGTCGCCCGGCAATACCTCGGCTGTGAATGACTCGATGCCCAACTCTCGAGCAACGGCCGATGCGCTGCCGGAGTTGTCGCCCGTGAGCATCACGACCCGTATCCCCAGGGCCTTCAGGCGGGAGATGGCCTTGGCCGCACCGTCCTTGACCTGATCTCCGAATGCCAGCAAGCCCAGCACGCGCGCGCCACCTGCTTCACCGTCGAGCAGCCACGACACGGTGCGCCCATCCGCTTCAAGTGCCAGCGCGACCTGGCCAAGCGCTCCGGGGTCCGCGCCTGATTCACGCATCCACCGCGAGCTGCCCATCGACAGCGGTGTGCCATTCACCTGGCCGCAGACACCGCGTCCGGGCAGCGCCCGCACAGCGCTGAC
Source organism: Burkholderiales bacterium (assembly GCA_947372225.1). Lineage (GTDB taxonomy): Bacteria > Pseudomonadota > Gammaproteobacteria > Burkholderiales > Burkholderiaceae_C > PBB1. The sequence continues at coordinate 6,118 of CANBSV010000011.1, forward strand.
CGGGAGGAGTTCAAGGCCGCGTCCGCGGGCCGACTCCATCACGGCACGCGCCAGCGGATGGTCGCTGCCTTGCTGCAGCGATGCGGCAAGCCGCAACATTTCGAGGCTCTCGGCTGCGCCGGTGGCCCTGAAGTCAACCAGGGTAGGGCGCCCGAGCGTCAAGGTGCCAGTCTTGTCGAACACGACGGTGTCCACCCGGTGGGCGATCTCCAGGGCCAGCGCGTCCTTGATCAAGATCCCGTGACGCGCTGACACGCCGGTGCCCACCATGATGGCCGTGGGAGTCGCCAGGCCAAGGGCGCACGGGCATGCGATCACGAGGACCGCCACGGCGTTCACGATGGCTCGCTCCCAGTCGCCCGACCATGCGATCCAGGCCACAACGGTCAGAACAGCCGCGGCCAACACGACTGGCACGAACACTTCGCTCACCCGATCAACCGTGCGCTGTATCGGTGCTTTGGCGGCTTGCGCAGACTCGACAAGCCGCACGATGCGCGCAAGCGTGGTTTCAGCTCCGATCGCCGTCGTTTCGACCGTCAGCACGCCATCGCCATTGACCGCGCCGGCCGTGACGCGATCGCCTGAGTGTTTCGGCACCGGCAGGCTTTCGCCGGTGATCAACGATTCGTCCACGTCACTCGTCCCGTCGACGACGCGGCCGTCAACTGCCACGCGTTCGCCGGGATGAACCCGAACAAGATCCCCAACGATCAGGCTGCCGATCGGTACTTGCTGCTCCTTGCCCTCGCGCAGGCGGTGCGCGGTTGCCGGGCGAAGTGCATTGAGCGCACGGATCGCCTCCGTGGTTTGCCGTCTGGCACGCCCCTCGAGCCATTTGCCCAGGCGGACCAGCGTGATCACCGTGGCTGAGGCTTCGAAATAGAGGTGTTGCGACCCGTGATTTGCATGCTTAAAAAGCAGGTAAACCGACAGGCCGTAAGCGGCGGAGGTTCCGAGCGCGACGAGCAGGTCCATGTTGCCGCTGCGCGCGCGCAGCGCCTTGAAGGCGTCGCGATAGAAGCGCGCGCCGAGTCCGAACTGGACCGGCGTGGCCAGCGCCCACTGAACCCAACCATCCGGCATCCAATGAATGCCCAGGCCAGACAGCAGCATCGGTGCCAACAGCGGGACGGTGAGTACCACGCCGGCCAAGAGGATCCACGGCTCGGGGATGCGATTTGGGTTGGGCAAGGCCGTCTCGATGGCATCGGAAACGGTGTACCCCGCCTTCTCTACGGCTTGGACCAACGACGCGCGTGGCACCGTGATCAGGCTGTGAACACTGGCGCGCTCGGTGACCAGATTGACCTCGGCCAACGACACGCCGGGCACCTTCAGCAACGCTTTCTCCACCCTGGAGGAGCAGGAAGCGCAGGTCATGCCTTCCACTTTCAGAGTGATCTCGTGCAGCGGACTGGACATGTTCGGGTGGGCCATCATGGTTGGGAGGGTACGCCGGGAATGGCAGCCCAACGTCATTGATGTGGATCGAGCCTGATCGCGGTCAACCTCCCATCTTTAGGAGGTGACGCCTGCCGTATGCTCCCGCGGATCCACACTGAGGCGGCTCCAATGATTGTTTTCAACGTCAATGACATGACTTGCAACCACTGCAGCGGCGCGATCACGCGGGCCGTGTTGTCCGTCGATCCTGCGGCCACGGTTCGCATCGACCTCTCGTCGCATCGTGTGGAGGTTCAGTCGGCTGCTGTTGACGCTGCCGGATTGGCGGCGGTCATTGCCGATGCCGGCTACACGCCCACGTTGGCGTCGGCCTCCGCCTGATGGACGCAGGTTCGCGCATCGTTGTGGCCACCGGCGTGCGCGCTGCGCTGCTTTTCCGGTGCCTGTGCGCAGCGCCACTGCTGGTGTTGCTCGCTTGCGGATCACCGGGGGCTTTTGCCTCGGAAGCGGCGTCATCGCCCTTGATCGGGTTGCCGGTCCTCACCGCCAGCGACGCAGCCGATAAGGCCGCTACTCCGCTGTTTCGCGAGCCGGGCGAATTGGTGGTGTTCAACCGGTCGATCATCACCTTTCGATCACCCTTGCTCGGCGTATCCCCAGTGGATCGGGCTCGCCGCACCCGCGCCAACCTTGACCGGCTGCTGGATCGTGCTGGCAAAGGAAAACTGGAAGTTCGTGCCGAGAGTCTGGGCAATTTCGTGATGCTCGACGGGGCACTGGCGCTGATCGTCACGGCAGGCGATGTCGATGCGATGGCAGGCGAGACGCTGGAGCAGGCCACCCATGATGCCGTCGACCGGTTGAGTCTGGTGCTCGAAGAGACCCGCGAGAGCCGAGATCTGTCGGCGCTGCTGCGGGGCACGCTGAAGGCTTCGGCAGCCACCGGGGTTTTCATCGCGGGCTTGCTGCTTCTCGCCCGGGCGCGTCGTGCGATGCGCAGTTTTCTGACGAATATGGTGGAGCGCCGCTCTGATCGGCTGCGCCTGGCCGGTGCTGAGTTGCTGCGTCACGATCACATTGCAGGTGGTATTCGTTTGACCACGCTGGCCGCGCACTGGCTGGCAGGCTTGGTGCTGACTTATGAGTGGCTGAGTTATTCACTCAGCGCGTTTCCCTTCACCCGGCCATGGGGCGAACAGCTTCAGGGTTACATGTGGAGCGTGTTCCTGCAGGTCGGCGCAGGAATATTGCAGGCGGTTCCGAATCTCGCCATCGCAGTGCTGATTTTTTTGGTGGCACGCGCCGTCGTGGCCATGCTGCGGCCGGTGTTCGACAACATCGAAATGGGTCGTGGCAGCGCGGGTTGGCTCGATCGAGACACCGTGGCGCCCACCAGACGCATCGCTTCGGCACTGATCTGGATTTTTGCTCTGGTGATGGCCTATCCGTACCTCCCCGGAGCGCAGACCGAGGCCTTCAAGGGCGTGTCCGTTCTGATCGGCCTGATGATCTCTCTGGGCTCATCGAGCATCGTGGGGCAGGGCGCGAGCGGACTGATCCTGATGTACTCGAGGTCGTTGCGTCGGGGAGAGTTCGTGCGCATCGGCGATCACGAGGGCACGGTCACGGAAGTAGGGCTGTTCATGACCAAGATTCGCACCGGTCTTGGCGAAGAGGTGAACCTGCCCAATGCACTGATCCTGGGTACCCCCACCAAGAACTACTCTCGTACGGTCAAGGGTGTGGGGTACATCGTCGACACCACGGTGAGCATCGGTTACGACACGCCTTGGCGGCAGGTGGAGGCGATGCTCCTTGAATCAGCCCGGCGCACCCACGGCATCCTGAGTGATCCGGCACCACAGGTTTTTCAAACGGCTCTGGCCGACTTCTATCCGGTGTATCGCCTGGTGTGTCAGGCCGTTCCCGAAGTGCCGCGGCTTCGTGCCGAGGTTCTCAACGCGCTGCATGCGAACGTGCAGGACGTGTTCAACGAGAACGGGGTGCAGATCATGTCGCCGCACTACATGACGGACCCGTCTGAGCAGAAGATCGTTTCGCCCGGGCCGTGGTTTCCGGCTGGCCCACGGTCGGTTGATGATCGCTAGATATGGTTCAAGGAGCGTGGGTGACGTTGCGTCGGCGTCGGCGCGCGCGCTTTGCTCCAAGTGCCTGCCTAGACCAAATGCTAATGGTTGACATAATACAAATTGTCCACATTACGTGATGGGCAGAAAAGCAGGGGCTCCCTATGAGAGTCCAACTGCACAGCATCGAGCAAGCACCCACCAACGTGCCATATTGGCACTCGCTGATGGAGGACTTATGTAACCCGCCCGCACACCGCGTAGCGAAGGTCCTCGGAGTGAGTCGACGAACGATCCAGCGCTACAACTCGAGCGGCTACGCACCGCGATGCGCATGCCTGGCCGTGTTCTGGCTGACCAGCTGGGGCCGCAATGCCGTGCACACCCAGGCGCACAACGACGCCGTGATGATGGTGTCTTACGTGGCAGGCCTGCGCAGCCAGGTCGCACAACTCGAAGCCCGAATCACTCACCTGGTGAGAATCGGCGACTTCGGCGCAGCCAACGAGCCCGACAAGGCCCGCGCATCAAGGAGCACGCATCATGACCAGGTGCGCTGACTCACTTGCCGTGGCAGTGCCGCCACTGATCGCCGCTGCCGCAAGGACATCGAGCGCGAGGATTTTTAGGAGCCTGCACGGGTTCGAGCGCAGTCTTAAGCACCGCGCTCACCGCCTGGTCAGGAGTGCTTCGAACGTCCAGGTAGTCACGCAGCGCAATCGCCAACAAGGCATTCAGGCTGATTCCCAGCCTCTTGGCGTAAGCATCGGCCTCGGCCTTGAGCTCATCGGGAAATCTTGCCGTTGTGGCCATTGGGGTCTCTTTGATTTCAATGTGACGCCAGTATGGCATCAAAGTGAGCCCTGCTCCCTGATTTGTTTTAGATGTGACAAGACGCTCGCCTTCGGCTCGCTCATGTCGGTGCGCGTACCGCGCCCCGGCCGCGTACCGCTGCCGGACGCTGCACCGGCAGCGCTGCGGCTTGGCTCGCCAGCGCGGCAAGCCGCTTTGCTGGCGTGCCAGGCCTGCGCCCTGGCGGCTCAGCTCCGACCGTGGACTGCGAGCGATGGGCTGATCACGCCGCCAGCCGATGAGCGAGGCATGAGCTGGCCTAGATCGCAAAAAGCGCTTTTGAGGGCGCGAGCCGCTGCACCGAAGCCCGCGAAAACCCGCCCCCGCGTGAAGCACCGAGCGATTCGAGCATCGCTGCCGCTGGCTGACCAGGTGCACGCCCGCGCGGGTACCCCTTGCTCTGTTCCCGCCGCCTACGGCGTGCTCTCTGGGGTTCCCACCCCAGCCCCCGCCTGGGATGTGCCAGGCCACGACCGCAGCGCTACGGAACCACCGAGCGAGCTCTACGACGGCGACCACCTCAGCGCTCGCCAGGTGGCCGGTGCTTTGTTCTTGACGCAAGGCCCGCGTCGCCGCTGGGGCTGGCTGATACGCCCGCCCGACTGGTTATCTCGAAGCCCGCCCTACCCCAAACGCCTGGAACAACTGATCTGGAATCTGAAAATAAACACCGCCTATATCGCCATGAAAATAGAACTTGGTCTTTATTACGCCAGAATGTCTCTCAGTATGTGGATAACTAGACGAGATACCTTGGTGCCAATATACAAATTGTCCACATTGGGCAGTGCCCCTGAAAACGGGGGCTCCCTATGAGGACCCAGCTGCACAGCATCGAGCACGCACCCACCAACGTGCCGTATTGGCGCACGCTGATGGACGACTTATGTAACCCACCACCCGAGCGCGTGGCAAAGGTGCTCGGCAAGAGCCGACGCTCGATCCAGCGCTACAACCTGAGCGGCTTTGCACCGCGCTCGGTGTGTCTGGCCGTGTTCTGGCTGACCAGCTGGGGCCGCAACGCGGTGCACACCCAAGCGCACAACGACGCCGTGATGATGGTCGGGCTGGCGAACTCGCTGCGATCCGAGCGCGACGCGCTGAGGATCGAGGTGCGCCAGCTGCGCACCAGGTGCGAGCGTCTGAAGCTCGACACCCAGCGCCTGAGGTGCGAACTTCGCGCCGAAATCGAACGCCCCCGACGCAAGCGGGCTTCGTGGTCGGAGGCGCAAATCGAACGCCCGGAGTCTCAAATTGAGACTGAATGGAAGGTGTTACTGCGACACGCTGACCCAATCGACGAACATCAGACCGAAGCGGATTTCGCGTCAGGTGTTGCGTTTCGCAACACAATGGAAGGTGTTACTAGGCACCTTCCCCCCGAATCCGAGCCCGAGCCAACCCGGCGCGTGCGCCGCATCGGAGCCCGGGTCGGGAAGCGGACGCAGGCCGATCCGTCGAGCGGGTCGCAAGCTCCCCGGACGACGGATCCGGACTGCGCCGGGCTCGATGCCGGCTGCGCAGCGTTCGGGCGCATGTTCGGTGCGCTCGCTGATCGGCCTGCATCGTGGTTTGGAAAGCACGAATCGGACGTTGTGGACGTGCCGACGTGTGAGCCCGTGGCCAAGACCACCGCAGCGCCCAAATCGCTGCCGCTGGCTGATCTGAACGACGCCCGGGCGGGTACCCCGCCCTCTGCAACGGCGCTGCGCGCCTCGAAAGCGCCAAGGCGCTTTGATCCTTTGACAACTCACCCATGGAGGCGCGCGAGCGCGGAAAAAGCATGAAAACGAACCATCACCGCGCCTCGAGCGCATCGCAAGTGTTCAACGCCCCGATCCGGACCGTATCGGACAGCTGGGAATGGATCACCCCCGAGGAGGTCATCAAACACGCCCTGGCAGCGTATTACCTGACGTGCCGACGCATGGAGCGCCTAGCCGACCAGGACCGCGATTTGAGCAGCGTAGACCGATCGGTATTCGCAGGGGACCTTTATCGGGCCTTTGGGCTCATGGTCCAGGTGAATGGCTTCGATAAGGGGGTGTGCGAGTACTACTCGGGCGCAGCCGAAAAGCTCGCGGAAATGCGCCTAACTCCGCCAATTGAATCCCTCGAAGGGGAAACCCAATGATTGGCCGAAACGACGACATAATGTCTAGGACTATGTGGACAACTTCGACGAATACTCGACGGACGTTATACAAATAGTCAACATTCCTTAAGGTCGTGCGGAGGGCCCAGAGGCCGGCAATCTCAGTCGTTCAGGTCCCGATCGACTCGACGGTCAAAGGCTGCGACTTCTTCAGGCAGCGGACAGATCAGCGGCTTGTCCAGCGGATGAAAGACCTGGCCATGAAGCTTTGCCAGCGCTGATGAATGAGCCATCGCGTGCAGCACAGCCTCTGGATTGGTCATCAGCACGAAAGGGTTGCGAGCGATCCGATTGAGTTCCATCACGGTCTCCTTGAAGTGAGTGACTCGACTCTAGGAGTGCTGCCGTGAAACCACAGTCGGCATGAGCCCATTTGGCCTGTCGGAAAGGCCCTGACACGGGTGTCATCAAAAGCTCGAAAAGAACTACCGCTTTGCCCGACCTTGAAGCCTCGCTACCAGCCCATCTCGCCCGACCTGGGCTGCAATGTCAGCAGCCGACAGATTCAACTGGTTGAGCCGATTCACATCAGCACCTTTGGCCAACAACAACTCGACGCTGGCGCTGGTGCCGTATTGAGCGGCCATCATGAGTGGCGTGTTCCCGGTAGGAGAACTTGCATCCACCTCGGCGCCTCGATCCAGCAGCCAAGACACGAGGCTTGCGTCCTCACCAGACGCCGCGTAGTGCAATGGCGACCAACCCGGCCGGTTGATCGCCGCGCCACGCTTGACCAGGCGCTCGGCGACTGATCTCTGGCCACGCAAACACGCCATCATCAACGCGTTTTCCCCCAATGGGTTGGCTGCATCCGGGTCCAGTCGAGGACTCTCCAGCAGCACCGCCGCAGCCACGTACGACTCGATTTTCAGCGCCAGAACCAGGCCGGGGTTACCTTGCTCATCGACGGTGTTGGGATCAAATCCCCCGCGCAAGATCGACTCGACGGTGTTGCCATGGTCTCTCTTGACGGCCGTGAAAAACTCCTCTTGGCTCCCTGCGTGAACAACTTGAATCCCAGTAAAAACAAAGGCATAGAAGATATACCTAAACCTATTCCTGAGGTACTTCAAGACGACCTCGAGCACCGGACGCCAAACAGAAGTTCGAAATTACGCGTGGTGGCCTCGGCGATATCCTCGACTGGCAGGTCTTTGAGTGATGCCAGTTGTCGGGCAACCCAGGGGACAAATGCTGGCGTGTTGGTCTTTCCACGGTGAGGCACCGGCGCGAGGTACGGGCTGTCCGTTTCGATCAGGCAGCGGTCGAGCGGAGCGAACCGCGCCACCGCCCTCAAGTCCTCGGCCGTCTTGAAGGTCAGGATGCCCGAAAACGAAATGTAGAAACCCAAATCGAGTGCGGCACGTGCAACCTCGAGCGTCTCGGTGAAGCAATGAAACACACCTCGAACCTCGCGTTCACCAGCGCTGCTGAGCACATCCAAGGTGTCGGTTGATGCGCTGCGGGTGTGGACCACGAGTGGCAAACCGCTGATGCGAGCGGCCTGAATGTGGACCCTGAAACGCTCCCGCTGCCATTCCATGTCGGCCACACTCCTTCCGTTGATCCGGAAGTAATCCAGGCCGGTTTCGCCAATCGCTACCACGCGAGGTCTTGCGGCGAGTTCCAGCAGGTCGGCGACCGAAGGCTCACGCACGCCCTCGTTGTCTGGATGCACCCCGGCGCTCGCCCAGAAGTTCTCGTCAGACATCGCCAGCGCATGCACCTGATCGAATTCTTCCAGCGTGGTGCAGATGCACAACGCCGCGCCGACGTCGGCCGCACGCATGTCGGCACGAATCGAGTCGTACTGTTCTATCAGCCCCGGGAATCCCAGATGGCAGTGAGAGTCGACGAACACGATCAGATCGTCTGCGTGGGCTTAGAAGACGAAATCGTCGTTCCCAAGACTTCCTCTATGCGCAACCGCAGAATCCGCGTCTTCTCATCTGCCGGGAACCGCACACCAACACCCTGGGTTCGGCCCGCGGACGCATTGGCAGGCGTGATCCAAGCGACTTTGCCGGCCACGGGGTATCGCTGTGGGTCATCGGGAAGGGTCAACAAGAGGTAAATGTCCTCACCCAGCCGATAGTCGCGGGTGGTCGGCACGAAGACACCACCGTCGGCAAGCACAGGCATGTACGCCGCATACAAGGCGCCCTTCTCGCGGAACACCAACTGGATCACCGCCGGCCGGTTGATGGCTTGCGGCACTGCCATCAAGGTCAGCGGTGGGGAGGTGGAATCGCGTTCGGCCATCGGCTCAGTTTATCCAAGGTCTCAGGTCTGCGGGCGCACAGCCAGTGCAGATTTGGCCTGCTGAACCAGCCATTCCACGGTGAGCGCACCCTGCCATGGATGTTCGGCATGTCGGGCAAGACGGCTGAGCTCTTCGTGCCATTGCGCCAACGCCTGCGGAACGGCGCGAAACCGCGGTTCGGATCCGATGAAATACGTCGGCTCGGCGCCGGCAGCAACACGCATCGCGTCGTGGCACACCTTGAAGAGCACATCAACCAGACGAGAGATCGGCCAGGCCGTCAGGCTGCCGGCGTCGCCTCGCATGAGTTGCCCTGGCAGGGCCAGCCACACTTTGGCGTCCAACCCCTCCTGGGCCCACGCGAGGGCTTCCTCGGGCTGGCCACCAGCCGCAGCGAGCAGCACCTCAGGCTGACTCACACCCTGGGACGCCAGCCAGTCTGAAGCGATGCGGGCGTCGGGAATTCCCAGGCGCAACGACTGGCAGCGGCTTCGGATGGTGGGCAGCAATGCATCGGTGGAAGCACCCGCCAGCACCAACCGCATGTCGCCCGGCGGCTCTTCCAGCGTTTTCAGCAGCGCGTTGGCCGAGATCGCGTTCATCCTCTCTGCAGGAAACAGCACCACCACCTTGCCGCGGCCCCGAGCAGCGGTCGTCTGCGCAAAACTGACGATGCGACGAACCTCCTCGACGCGGATGTCCTTGCTCGGTTTGCGCTTGGACGCACCCTCGGACGGACTACCGCCCTCCTCTTCATCGCTGGAGTTCCAGCCCAAAGATTCGCGCAAGGCCTCGGGCAACAGCACCATCAGGTCAGGGTGGGAGCGCGCGCGCACCAGACGGCAGCTGGCGCACTGGCCGCAGGCCTCACGACGCTCGCCATCGACCCAGGGCGCCTCGCACAACCACGCTTGAGACAGCGCCAGTGCCAGATCGAACTGCCCTACTCCGGCTGGCCCATGCAGCCAGATGGCATGAGCCTGCTGCGAGGCGAGCGCCAAGCGCAGCGGCTCGCCCAGCCACGGCCGCAAAGGCAGCGATGCGGAGGCGTCATCGCTCACCATCCGCGCGCCTTGAAGGCCGCAGCCACCTGAGCGGCAACCGCCTCTCGGTCGAGTCCGGCGTCGATGCGCGCGTAGCGTGCTGCATGGGCTCGAGCGCGCAGCTCATAGCCATGACGCACCCGATGAAAAAAAGCCGCGTCAAGTTGCTCAAAGCGATCCGGCGAGCGAGCGGTGCTCAGGCGCTGCGCTGCCTGCTCCGGGCTGATGTCGAACCACAGCGTCAGGTCGGGCTGCAAGTCCTGCTGAACCCACGACTCAAGCTGTTGAAGAATGCCTGTGTCAAAGCCCCGCCCGGCGCCTTGATAGGCGAAGGTCGAATCGGTGAAGCGGTCGCACAGCACCGTGGTCCCGGCGGCCAGCGCCGGTCCGATGGCCTGCGCCAAATGATCGCGACGCGCGGCAAACACCAGCAGCACCTCGGTGAGCGCATCCATGGGGGTGTTGAGCAGTTCGCCACGCAGCCGCTCGGCCAGCGGCGTGCCACCGGGCTCGCGCGTGACCATGACGCTGCGGCCCGCAGCCCGCAAGTGCTCGGCCATGGTGTCGATGTGGGTGCTCTTGCCGGCACCATCGATGCCCTCGAACGTGATGAACAGCCCGCGCATGGCGGCCTCGGCAGCGTGCATGAAATGGGTCTGACCGGCCTAGCGGCCGCGCTGGTACTTGTTCACCGCTCGATTATGGGCGGCGAGGTCATCGCTGAATTCGCTCGAGCCGTCGCCACGGGCCACGAAGTACAGGGCCCTGATCGGCTGAGGGTGCACGACAGCCAGCAGCGAGGCCTTGCCGGGCATCGCGATCGGCGTGGGCGGCAGACCGGCCCGCGTGTAGGTGTTGTACGGCGTGTCCTTTTGCAGGTCCTTGCGGTGAAGGTTGCCGTCGAACGACTCGCCGACGCCATAGATCACGCTGGGATCGGTCTGCAGCGGCATGCCCAGGCGGAGACGGTTGATGAACACGGCAGCCACCTTGCCCCGGTCGACAGGGCTGCCGGTTTCCTTCTCGACGATCGATGCGAGCGTGAGCAATTCATCGGCACTGCGCAGCGGCGTGTCGGTTGAGCGCTCGGCCCAGGCGGCTTCGAGCCGCTGCTTCATGGCCTGATGCGCTCGACGCAGCACGGCAAGATCGGAACTGCCCTTGCTGTACGAGTAGGTGTCAGGAAAGAAGCGACCTTCGGCTGGCGTGACACCGTCACCCAGCGCGGCCATCAGTTCGGCGCTGGTCATGCCTGAGGTGAGCGGCTTCAAGGCCTCGGCACGTGCCAGCTCGGCCCGTACCTGTGTCAGTGTCCAACCCTCCGTGAGCCGCACGAAGCCCATCGTTTCATTGCCACTGACCATCATTTCAAGCAAGCCGGCTGGTGTGGTCGGTCGATCGATCTGGTAACTGCCGGCTCGGATGCGCTTGGCGTCACCCGACCAACGAAACCACTGGTACAAAAGCCACGAGGGAGTTCGAACGCCGGCGGCGACCCAGTCATCGGCAATGCGCTTGGGTGGCGTACCGGACTCGATCGACAACTCCACCGATTGAGCTGCCAGAGTGAGCGGCTGATGCAGCCACCACCAGAGCGCACCTGCGCCGAAAAGCAGTGCCAGCAGGCTCGCGATCAACGCGGACTTCAAAGTTCTCAACCGGTATCCCCTGGCGATCACGCGGTGCGTCGTTGCACCGCGCTGATACAGCTCGCAAAGCTGCTGCGGGGGGCCGTCAAATCATAATCCGCGCATGACCACGAACCAGCCTGAAACGTCCGCCGTTGCCCTGCCCCATTGGGGCTTGATACGCGCCCGCGGCGCCGATGCGGCCAGCTTCCTGCACGGACAGTTGACGCAAGATGTGCTTCACCTCGGGCCTGCGGAGGTGCGGCTGGCGGGCTACTGTTCGGCCAAAGGGCGCTTGCTCGCGAGCTTCGTGATGTGGAAGCCCAACGCTGAAGAGGTGCTGCTCGCCTGTCACGCCAGCGTGCTCGCGGCCACCTTGAAGCGCCTGTCGATGTTCGTGATGCGAGCCAAATGTCAGCTGAGCGATGCCACTGCTGACTTCGAGTTTCTTGGCGTTTGTGGCCAGCCCGGCCGCGAATTCGCCGGTGACCCGCAGCCGTGGACACACCGGGTAGACCAAGGCGTCAGCTGGATTCGGCTGCCAGGTGTGTCCGGGACCCAGCGGGCCTGGCGCTTGACCGAGCGCTCCGTCGCTTCGCTGCCGCAGGTGCAGCCCGATGCGGTAGCGCTTGCACATTGGCAGCGGCTCGAAGTCGAGAGCGGCATCGCCGTGATCGAGGCGGCCACCGCCGATCAGTTCGTGCCGCAGATGCTCAACTACGAGTTGATCGGTGCGGTCAACTTTCAAAAAGGTTGCTACCCGGGTCAGGAGGTGGTGGCTCGATCGCAGTACCGCGCCACGGCCAAGCGGCGCGCGTTCATCTTTGCGTGCGACGGGATCGCCGTGGCGGGCGAGGAGGTCTTTCACAGCACCGATGCCGCCCAGCCTGCGGGCATGGTGGTGAATTCGGCTGAAGTTCCTGCAGCGGCCGATGCCGCCACCTCATGTGTCGCGCTGGTCGAGGTGAAGCTGTCTGCGCTGGATGAAGGTACGCTGCATCTGGGATCGCTCGATGGCGCATTGCTGACTCGACGGGCCATGCCCTATGACGTTGCGACATCGGTGGACACCGAGACCGGCATCGCGAATTAAAGCCGTCACGTCATGCCACTCGAGCTGTTCATCTACTACCGTGCTGCGGCGCATCGCGCTGCAGGCATCGCCGCTGCAGCGGGCTCGATGCAAGCCGCGTTGCGGGCCGAGATGCCGCAGCTCCACACCCGCTTGCTGCGCCGACCGCTCGCGAACGCGCAAGGCGAGCACACCTGGATGGAAACCTACGCGATGGACCCGATCGGTCATCCCGAAGGTGTCGACGAGGCTTGTGCCAGATTGATCGAGCGCCACGCCGAAAGCTGGGCCGACATGCGCAGCGGAGCGCGTCACGCGGAGGTTTTTGACGCATGTGCCTGATCGCTTTGGCGATCGATCAGAGCCGACGGTTTCCGTTGGTGATCGCGGCCAACCGCGATGAATACTTCGCCCGCCCTTCAGCGAGGCTTGGATGGTGGGTCCCTGACGGCGGCGGACCTGCAATCCTCGGCGGGCGCGATCTGGCTGCCGGTGGCACCTGGCTCGGGCTCACAGCAGCCGGTCGGCTGGCCATGCTCACCAATGTTCGCGATCCCTCGCGTGTCGATCCGCAGGCGCCGTCGCGCGGCCTGATCGTGCCGCAGTGGCTGTCGGGTCAGGAACCCAACGACCGGTTCTGGACCCGTACCCTGCTGTCGGGGCACAACGGCTTCAACCTGATCGCGGCCGACTTCAAGCGAGGCGAGTGCTTCTGGGGCTCGTCAACGAGCTCAGGGCCGAGACGGCTGGAACCTGGCGTTTTCGGCGTATCGAACGCTTCGCTCGACTCCCCCTGGCCAAAGACCGATCGTCTGAAAGCCAGCCTCGCTGCCAGCCTGACCGGCAAGACGGCGCTCGGCGCTGTGGTCTCGGATCTGTTTGCCGCGCTGGCCGATCGCAGCATTGCCGACGATGCCGATCTGCCCTCCACCGGCGTGCCGCTGGAGGTGGAGCGGCAACTGTCATCGGCCTTCATCCGCATGCCCGACAGTGGCTACGGCACCCGTTGTTCGACGCTGATCATCAGCGAGCGAGTCGGCCGGGCACTCGTGACCCATGTGCTTGAACGCAGCTTCAGCGCGGCCGGCGGCGTGTCGCTGCTGCGCCAGACGATGCTCAAGAACTGGCCGCCGCGTTACACCGACGCACCGGATGCTGCTCCCGTCACCGAAAGCGAGGTGACCGAATCAGCTGGGGAGGACACCATCGAAACCGAATCGCCTCCGGCCAAGCGAACCCGGGTTCGCAGCCTGCTCAAGCCGGTCTCGGCCGTGCGGCGCTGACGATTCAGCGCAGGTTGCCTGTGTGGCCCAGGTTGTAGCGACCGGGTTGAGGCCAGACGGTCAGTCCATGCGGCTCCTGGCCGACCTTGATCGTGTCGACAGCGCCTGTGCCGGTGTTGAACCTGTAGACGACGTTATCGAAGCGGCCCGACAACCACAGGTACTTGCCGTCAGCGCTGACGTTGCCCATGTCCGGGCTGCCGCCTCCCGGCACGGGCCAGGTCTGCACGACCTGGCGCGTGGCGAAGTCGATCACCGACACGCTGCCCTTGCCTTTGCGAGTGCCCAGAACGCTGTTGCTGCCCCGGTTGGCCACGTAAAGATGCGTTCCGTCGCGGCTGGGATACAACCCGTGCGCGCCCACGCCGGTGGGGATGAAGCCGATCTGCTTGAACGAGGCACTGTCGACCACGTGCAGGCCATCGACCATCATGTCGGCCACGAACAGCACCGTGCCATCGGGCGATGAACGCACGTCTTGCGGCATGCCCGGCGTGGTGCAGATCTCGGCACCCAGTTGTGCAGGGTCCGGGATCTTGCGTGGCTTCTTGCCTGGCTTGGCCAACAACTCCAGCAAGTCGGGCCGGGCGAAGTAAGGTGTCAGCTTGATCGTGCCCACAACGCGACGGTTGACCAGATCGATCTTGCTGAACGCACCGTTGAACTCGCACGTGAAAAAGGCGTAGCGACCATCGATCGAAAAGTCGGCGTGGTTGATGCCGCCGCACTCGGGGGTGTCGATCGAATACTGAAGCGCCATGGTGTGCGGATCACGAAAGTCGAGACGCTTGAACGCCTCGGCCACCACGATGGCGTAGCGACCGTCGGGCGTCCAATACATGTTGTAGGGGTCATCCACCGCGATCGATTCCCCCGGCTTGCCGGTCAGGGGATCGATCGGGGTCAGACTGCCCTTGCTGCTGCGCTCGGCGTTGTTCGCCACCCACAGGGTGCGCAGATCCCACGAGGGCACGACATGCTGCGGATTCACCCCGACCTTGAAGGTGTCGATCACCTTGAGCGTGTTCGGATCGATCACCGACACCGAGTTCGCGGCCCGGTTGGGAACGTAGATCCTCTCGAGCGCGCCGGCCACTGCCGCACTCAGGTGGCCTGCGCCAATCTCGCTGTAAAGGTTGTGGCGGTTGATGACTGGCGGCATGCCGGGATAGTCAGATTCCGGCGCCGCTGCAGCGGCTGACGGAGGGTCGCTGCGACCCAAGGCGTTGAGCGCAACAGCACCGGTCAGTGCGACGAACAAGCAGATCGCCAAGGGGCGACGAAGTGGACTGGGCATCAAGATGGCGAGGTGTTTGGGATGAGAAGCTGAAACGATACGCTCAGACCACTGCGCTCAACCCGACAAGGCTCAACCTTTGATCAAGGATTGGGGTTCGAGGGGTTGTCAGCGCGCAGCGGCGATCGCCTTTCGGATGTCCTGCACGGTGCGAGCGACGATCAGGTCGGTGCCGAGTTGGCCCAAAGCGGCCGTGGCAGCGCCTGGTTCGCCCGACACGCCGAGCGCCTTGAGTTTTGCAGCATCCGGCTGAGGCGCGGCCAGCAGATTGGCCCGGACCAGACTCGCATCGGTGGCGAGCATCAACGAGGTGTCGGCCGCACCCGCATGGCTGCCGATCTGCGCGTTGCTCACGCCGTGTTCACGCAGCAGTTGGTTGTAGGGCCCTTGCGCCGTCTCGTAATAGACCGAGACGAAATGCACCCGGGTGGGCCACTTCGCTCCGTCACGATTGAAGCGCGCAGCGACCTCAGCCAGCAGGTGCTGGTAGCCACCGTGATCGCCGATCAAGACCACATCGGAAAAGCCGTGCTGCCGGAAACTGCGGGCAGCGCCATCGATGACGGCCTTGAACGCCTCATCCGGGACCGACACGGTGCCCGGATACCGCATGTGTTGCGTGGGTGGCGTGATGTTGCCCTCGGGAACGTAGGCCACCACGGGCGCAACCAGAGCGTTACCCAACTCGTTGGCGATCCGCTCGGCGAGCACCTTGACCCGCACGTTGTGCTTGCCCAGCGCCATGTGCGCACCGCTTTGCTCGCTGCCACCCACCGGAATGATCACCGTGGTCTTGCCGGAACGCAGCGCGTCGCGCACCTCGGTCCAGGTCATGTCGTCGATGCAGGGGCCGCTGGCTGCGGCAGGGGCTGCCGCACAGAGCAACACGACAGCACACGACAGCGCGGACGCGGCCCGGCAGCCAATGAAAACAGCCCGAAGGCCAAAGGCTTTCGGGCTGCGGACTGCCCCGAAGGGCAGTCGGTTCAGCAGGTGAGCGATCAGTGCTCGTCCTTGTCGAAGAACTGTTCGTCTTCGGTCGAGCCCTTCAGTGCGCCGGTCGATGCCAGTGCTTCGATCGTCGTGGTCACGGCGTCGAAGTAACCGGTACCGACTTCACGCTGGTGCTTGACGGCGGTGAAGCCACGCTCGGCAGCTGCGAATTCGGCTTGCTGCAACTCGACGAAAGCCGTCATGTTGTTGCGGGCGTAGCCGTAGGCCAGGTTGAACATCGAGTAGTTCAGGCTGTGGAAGCCAGCCAGCGTGATGAACTGGAACTTGTAGCCCATGGCGCCGAGTTCGTGCTGGAACTTGGCAATGGTCGCGTCGTCCAGGTTCTTCTTCCAGTTGAAGCTTGGCGAGCAGTTGTAGGCCAGCAGCTTGCCAGGGAACTTGGCGTGGATGGCATCGGCGAAGGCCTTGGCGTAAGCCAGGTCAGGCTTGCCGGTTTCGCACCACACGATGTCGGCGACTTCAGCGTAAGCCAGGCCACGCGAGATGGCTTGCTCGAGGCCGGCCTTGCTGCGATAGAAGCCTTCGACGGTGCGCTCACCGGTCATGAATGGCTTGTCGTTGTCATCCACGTCGCTGGTCACCAGATCGGCGGCTTCGGCATCGGTGCGGGCGATCACCAGGGTGGTGGTGCCCGACACGTCAGCGGCCAGACGAGCGGCTTGCAGCTTCGCGACGGCTTCACGCGTTGGCACCAGAACCTTGCCGCCCATGTGGCCGCACTTCTTGACCGAAGCGAGTTGGTCTTCGAAGTGAACGCCCGATGCGCCGGCGTCGATCATCGACTTCATCAGTTCGAACGCATTCAAGACGCCGCCGAAGCCGGCTTCAGCGTCGGCAATGATCGGCGCGAAGAAGTCGGTGTCGCCCCTGCCTTCGGACCACTGAATCTGGTCGGCACGGGTGAACGCGTTGTTGATGCGCTTGACAACCATCGGCACCGAGTTCGCTGGGTACAGCGACTGGTCGGGGTACATCTCGCCAGCCAGATTCGCGTCACCGGCGACTTGCCAGCCCGACAGATAGATGGCCTTCAGGCCGGCCTTGACCTGTTGCATGGCCTGATTACCCGTCAATGCGCCCAGCGTATTGACGAACGGCTCGTTGTGCAGCAGGCCCCACAGCTTTTCGGCGCCACGCTTGGCCAGCGTGTGCTCAACTTGCAAAGAACCGCGCAAGCGCACGACATCAGCAGCAGAGTAGCTGCGCTTGATGCCCTTCCAGCGCGGGTTTTCGGCCCAGTCTTTTTCGATGGCGGCAACTTGTTGTTCGCGGGACAGTGTGGTCATGTAGGAAGCTCCAGTTGAAGGCATGGGAAACGAAGAAACCGGTGGTCAAGCAAGAATCAGGCTCGGGCCCGGCGCTTGACCATGGTCGAGAGGATACTTTCCTGGCGGGCAAAAGGAAAGACTTATGTCTTATATAAGACTAAATTTATATCGCTGCAAAAACAACGAGTTAGCGATTGAATTTCATGATGCGGTGATGGTTTTTGCCATTCGGTAAATTTTGATGCGGTGCAGCAACCCAGGCGGTGACGTTCATGACTTCCTTCGCGTTCTTGACCAACAACTCGTTCCTGAAGGTCCCCGCCCTCGACGCCAACCCCGGCGATCGGGCGCCCTACGTTGTGGCGGGCATCGCCTGGGACGGATCGGTCACGCACCGACCTGGCGCACGCTTCGGCCCCAATGCCATCCGGCAAGCCAGCCACATGCTGTGCGACGCCATCCACCCGCACTTCGACGTTTCGCCCCTCGGTCGCCTGAGTGACGCCGGTGACCTGCCACTGCCCAACACCAGCATCGAGCGCATGCGCGCAGCGATGGCGCCGCTGGTCGAGTCGCTCATCCGGGACCACCACATGGTGTGGCTGGGTGGTGACCACTCCATCACCCTGCCCTTGCTGCGCGCCTACCGGGCACAGTTCGGCCGGCCTCTGGCCGTGGTGCACTTCGACGCCCACTGCGACACCTGGACCGACCACTTCGGGGAACCCAGCGGGCACGGCACCTGGGTCTACGAAGCGATTCAGGAAGGCCTGGTGCTGCCATCTTGCGTCACCCAGATCGGCATCCGCTCAGCGGGAGATCGCTCGGCGCGCGAATACGTGCGCGACCAGGGTGGCCTGATCTACACCGCCCGCGACCTGCGCGGTTTGGAAAGCCCGCTTCAACTGCAAGGCGTGACCGATGCCATCCGGCAGCGGCTGGCCGCGCACGGCAACCCGCCGGTCTATCTGACCGTCGACATCGATTGCCTGGATCCCGCCTTCGCCCCCGGCACCGGCACACCCGAGCCGGGCGGTCTGACCACCAACCAGGTGCTCAGCCTGATCGAGGAGCTCGCCGACCTGCCCTTCATCGGCATGGACTGCGTGGAAGTCGCGCCGGCCTACGACCACGCCGAACTCACCAGCAACGCGGCAGCCACATTCGTGTGGACCTACCTGTGCGGTCAGCTGGCACGGAAAAAGCTGGGATAACCTCGGACGATCCGCCACCGAAAGCCTTGCCCATGACAACGCCACTCGACGCCTACTGGATGCCGTTCACCGCCAACCGGCAGTTCAAGTCGGCGCCAAGGCTGGTGTCGAAGGCGCAAGGCATGCACTTCACCACGCCCGAGGGTCGCCAGGTGCTCGATGGTGTGGCCGGGTTGTGGTGCGTCAACGCCGGTCATGCCAGGCCGCGCATCGTGCAGGCCATTCAGGCCCAGGCGGCTGAGCTGGACTTCGCACCGCCGTTCCAGATGGCGCACCCCAAGGTGTTCGAGTTGGCCGAGCGGCTCGTCAAGCTGACCCCGCCGGGCCTCGACAAGGTGTTCTTCACCAACTCGGGTTCCGAGTCGGTGGAAACCGCGCTGAAGATGGCGCTGGCCTACCACCGCGTGCGCGGCGAAGGCCAGCGCACCCGCTTGATCGGTCGAGAGCGCGGGTACCACGGCGTCAATTTCGGCGGCATCTCGGTGGGCGGCATGGTGGCCAACCGCAAGATGTTCGGCCCGATGCTCGGCGGTGTGGACCATCTGCGTCACACCCACGATCCGGCGCGCAACGCTTTCACCCGAGGTCAGCCCGAGCACGGCGCCGAACTCGCTGACGATCTTGAGCGGCTCGTCGCGCTGCACGACGCATCAACCATCGCCGCAGTCATCGTTGAGCCGTTGGCCGGATCGACCGGCGTGCTGGTGCCACCCAAGGGCTATTTGCAGCGGCTGCGTTCAATTTGTGACCGCCACGGCATCTTGCTCATCTTCGACGAGGTGATCACTGGGTTCGGCCGGCTGGGTGCCCCGTTTGCCGCCAACCATCTGGGCGTCACGCCCGACCTGATGACGGTGGCCAAGGGGCTGACCAATGGCTGCGTGCCGATGGGCGCGGTGTTCGCGCAGCGCTTCATCCACGACGCCTTCATGAACGGACCCGAGCACCTGATCGAGTTCTTTCACGGCTACACCTACTCGGGCCATCCTTTGGCTTGCGCCGCAGCACTCGCCACGCTCGACACCTACGCTGAAGAAGGGCTGCTGACCCGCGCGAGCGACATGGCCGCCACCTTCGAGTCCGCTGTGCACACGCTGGCCGGGTTGCCCAACGTCGTGGACGTGCGCAACATGGGGCTGGTGGGTGGCATCGAGCTCGCGCCGATACCGGGCGAACCGGGCAAACGCGCTTTCCAGGTGTTCCTCGATTGCTGGGAGCACGGTGTGCTGGTGCGCAACACCGGCGACACCATCGCGCTGTCGCCGCCGTTGATCATCGAACAGCACCACATTGAGCAGATCATCGGCACGCTGGCGCAGGCCATCACGCGCGCTGCCTGAACGCCCAGGCGCACCGATACCGCAAGGCGCACCGATCACTCAGATGCCGCCACGCATGAGCTTCCTCGACGCCGATCGCGAGTTGGCGCGCCGTTCGTACTACGACGCCACGATCGAGCGTGATGTAGCGCCGGCGGCACTCGATGGCGACCTCGAATGCGATGTCGCTGTCGTGGGCGGCGGGCTGGCCGGGTTGTCGGCCGCCATCGAGCTGGCCGATCGCGGCCACCGCGTCGTGCTGGTCGAAGCCAGGAGACTGGGTTGGGGTGCATCCGGTCGCAATGGCGGGCAAGCCCTGGCGGGGCTCGCGTGCGAGCAACACACCATCGAATCGCAGCTCGGCCTCGACGAAGCCCGCCGCGTGTGGGCCATGACGCTCGAGGCGCTGGCGCTGATCGCCGAGCGTTGCGAGCGGTTTCAGATCGATTGCGGCTGGCGCGCCGGCTACCTGAGTCTGGCGGTCAACGAGCGCAAGGCGCGCGAACTGCAGGCGTGGCGCTCACACATGCAGCGGCACTACGGCTTCGACACCACCTGGATCCCTCCAGCGCAAATGCCGCAATGGATCGACAGCCCGCGCTTTCACAGCGGCGTGTTCGATGCGATGTCGGGACACCTGAACCCGCTGAAATACACGCTGGGGCTGGCCCGTGGTGCGGCAGC
This sequence comes from Burkholderiales bacterium, assembly GCA_947372225.1. Lineage (GTDB taxonomy): Bacteria > Pseudomonadota > Gammaproteobacteria > Burkholderiales > Burkholderiaceae_C > PBB1. The sequence goes on from CANBSV010000011.1 coordinate 26,704, forward strand.
GCTGGGGGTTCGGCTGTTCGAGGACTCGCCCGTCACCGCACTCGATGCGGGCCCGATGCCGGGTGGCCCGGTGCGATTGCGAACTGCCAGGGGCAGCGTGCGTGCGTCGCACGTGCTGCTTGCGGGCAACGTCTACTTGCAAGGCGTGGCTCCGGTGCTCGAGCCGCGCATCATGCCGGTGGGCACCTACATCGTGACTTCCGAGCCGATCGACGCCGCGCTCGCACAGTCACTGATCCCGTCAGGCGCAGCGGTGTGCGACACCAATTTCGTGCTGGACTACTTTCGACCGGTGAGCGATGCCGTGCGGCCCGCGGGCGGTGAGGCGCGCAGCGACCATCGCATGCTTTACGGCGGGCGTGTGAGCTACAGCACCGCCACGCCGCGCGATCTCGAAGCGGGCATGCAGCGGCGCATGGCGGGAACCTTCCCCCAGCTGGCAAACACTCGCGTTGAATACGCCTGGGGTGGTTTCGTCGACATCTCGATGAACCGTGCACCCGATTTCGGCCGTCTGTCCGAGCGCCTGGGCGGTGCCGGCGCACACCTGTCGAACGTGTACTACCTGCAAGGGTTCTCAGGCCACGGCCTGGCACTCACGGGGATCGCCGGCCGGCTGGTGGCCGAGGCCATCGACGGCGACGCCCGCCGCTTTGATACCTTCAGCCGCATCCGGCATCGCAATTTCCCTGGCGGTGCGGTGCTGCGCACGCCGGCGCTGGTGGCTGGAATGGCTTACTACCGCCTTAAAGATCTGCTTTGACGAGTTGACGCCATGAAACGACATCCGCTTGTTCTTGTGCCCGCCTGCAACCGGATGCTGGGCGATCATCCGTTTCATGTCGCCGGAAAGAAGTACACCGATGTGGTTCGGCTGGCCGGCTGCATGCCGCTGCTGTTCCCCGGCTTCGAGCACCCCGGCGAGCTCGATGACTTGCTCGACATGGCCGACGGGCTGTTGTTGACCGGTTCGCCGTCGAACGTGCATCCCCGTCACTTCGGTGAGGAAGTCCACGACACAAGCCTGCCGCTCGACCCGTCGCGTGACGCGGCCACGCTGGCGCTGATACCTCGGGCGATAGACCGCGGCATTCCGCTGCTGGCCATTTGCCGTGGGTTTCAGGAAGTCAACGTGGCGCTCGGCGGCAGCCTGTTTCAGGCGGTGCACGAACTCCAGGGGCACCGTGACCATCGCGGCCCCGACAACGCCCCGCCGGAGATCGTGTACGCGGCCGCTCACACGATCTCGTTGGCTCCGGGTGGCGTGTTGGCCGATTTGCTGCAACGCGAATCGATCGAGGTCAATTCGGTTCATGGGCAAGGCGTGCAACGGATCGCACCCGGCCTGAGGGTCGAGGCGCGCGCGCCTGACGGGCTGATCGAGGCGTTCTCGGCCAGCGAATCGGCCGGCTTTGCGCTGGGTGTGCAATGGCATCCCGAGTGGCAAGCCCGCCACAACCCGGTGTCCCTGCGCCTGTTCGAGGCGTTCGGCGAAGCCTGCCGGCAGTACCGCGACCGGCATCATGTCGCTCCATCACGAGGCTGACCCATGGATCTCTGCGGCAAGCTACAACCCCATCAGGCACGGACGTTGCGTGTGGTCGCAACGCTGGCGCCCCCAAGCACGCAAACTCGCGTGACCGCTTCAAGGTGATGCAAATGGTGGCTCGAAAAGACTTCACGTTCAGCGATCTCGAGAACTGGCTCAACGAGCGCCGGGTGACCGAAATCGAATGCCTGGTGCCCGACCTGACCGGGGTGGCCCGCGGCAAGATCCTGCCGCGCGAAAAATTCACCGAGGACCGCGGCATGCGGTTGCCCGAGGCCATCGTCGCCATCGGGGTCACCGGCGAGTTCCCTGAAGAGGGTCCTTACTACGACGTCATTCACGCGACCGACCGCGACATGCACCTGCGCCCCGACGCCTCCACGGTGCGCATCGTTCCGTGGGCGGCCGACCCCACCGCGCAGGTCATCCACGACTGCTTCGATCGCCACGGCAACCTGATCCCCTTCGCACCGCGCTCGGTGCTGCGCCGCATCTGCGACCTGTACGACGCCGAGGGCTGGTCGCCGGTGGTCGCACCCGAGCTCGAGTTCTATCTGATCGAGCGCAACGCCGACCCCAACACACCGTTGCGCCCGCCCAAAGGCCGCAGCGGTCGTGCCGAGACCTCGCGGCAGGCGTATTCGATCGACGCGGTCAACGAGTTCGATCCGCTGTTCGAAGACATCTACGCCTACTGCGAGAAGATGGAGCTCAACGTCGACACGCTGATCCACGAAGTGGGCGCGGGCCAGATGGAGATCAACTTCTTCCACGCCCATCCGCTGGGTCTGGCCGATGAGGTGTTCTTCTTCAAGCGCACCATCCGCGAAGCCGCGCTGCGCCACGAGATGTACGCCACCTTCATGGCCAAGCCGATGGCCAACGAGCCCGGCAGCGCCATGCACGTGCACCAGAGCCTGCTCAACAAGGAAACGGGCCAGAACATCTTCAGCAACCCCGACGGGTCGCCGTCCAAGGAGTTCTACTGGTACATCGGCGGACTGCAGAAGTACACGCCGGCAGCGATGGCGCTGCTCGCGCCCTACGTCAACTCCTACCGCCGGCTCGCGCGCTCGACCGCTGCGCCGATCAACATCCAGTGGGGGACCGACAACCGCACCGTGGGCATACGCTCGCCGGTGGCCACTGCGGCCGCCCGACGCATCGAAAACCGTGTGATTGGCGCCGATGCCAACCCCTATGTGGCGCTGGCCGCCACGCTGGCGTGCGGCTATCTGGGCATCAAGAACCGCATCGAACCGGCCTCCGAATGCAAGGGTGACGCCTATTTGTCCGAGTACCAGTTGCCGCGTTCACTGAGCGAGGCGCTGGGCTGGCTGGCCGACGAGAAGGACCTGCACGATGTACTGGGCAAGTCGTTCATCACCGTCTATTCCGAGGTCAAGGAGATCGAGCACGACGAGTTCATGAAGGTCATCTCGCCGTGGGAGCGCGAGCACCTGCTGCTGCACGTCTGATCGGCCGGACCCGCACCTCATGAACGACATCTCCAACGCCTTGCACCTGGATCAGCCCGCCGGCACGCGCAGCACTGCCGAATGGCAGGCCGCAGACGCCGCGCATTACCTGCATCCGTTCACCGACTTCAAGGCGCTGGCCGCCAAGGGGTCGCGGGTGATGACACGCGCAGACAACATCTACCTGTGGGACAGCGAAGGGCACAAGATCTTCGACGCGATGTCGGGACTGTGGTGCGTCAACGTGGGCTACGGCCAGCAAACGCTGGTGGATGCAGCCACCGCGCAGCTCACCACCCTGCCCTTTTACAACTCGTTTTTCCAGACCGCCACGCCGCCGGCGATCGAGTTGGCCGAGTTGCTCGCCGAGGTCACGCCACCGCAGTTCCAGCATGTGTTCTTCTCGGGCTCAGGCTCCGAGGGCAACGACACCGTGGTGCGCATGGTGCGCCGCTATTGGGACGTGCTCGGTCAGCCCGAGCGCAGCGTCATCATCAGCCGCCGCAACGCGTATCACGGCTCCACCATGGCGGGCGCATCGCTGGGCGGGATGGCCGACATGCACGCGCAAGGTGGCTTGCCGATCCCGGGCATCGTGCACATCGATCAACCGTTCTGGTTCGCCCTCGGTCGCGGCGACCACCCCCAGCCACTGTCGCCCGAGGCCGAACAGGCCAGCCGCGATCGCTTTGGTCTGGAAGCTGCCGGCTGGCTCGAAGCCAAGATCCTCGAGATCGGTGCCGACAAGGTGGCAGCTTTCATCGGCGAGCCGGTGCAAGGCGCTGGTGGCGTGATCGTGCCGCCGGCCACCTACTGGCCCGAGATCCAGCGCATCTGTGACAAGTACGGCATCTTGCTGGTGTCCGACGAGGTGATCTGCGGCTTCGGTCGCACCGGCAACTGGTTCGGTTGCGAAACCATGGGCTTCCGGCCCGACCTGATGACCTTCGCCAAGGGCGTCACCTCGGGCTACATCCCGCTGGGTGGTGTGATGGTGGGCGATCGTGTGGCGCGGGTGCTCATCGATCAGGGCGGCGAGTTCAACCACGGCTACACCTACAGCGGTCACCCGGTGGCCTGTGCGGTGGGTCTGGCCAACGTGCGGCTGATCCAGCGCGAGCAGCTGGTCGAGCGCGTGCGGGATGAAACCGGCCCCTATCTGGCCGAGCAGTTCCGCGCCATGGCCCAGCACCCGCTGGTGGGCGAGGCGCAATCCATCGGCCTGATGGGTGCGCTGCAACTCGTCAAGGACAAGGACACCGGCGAATGTTTTGACAGCAGCCTGTCGGTGGGCATGGTGTGTCGCGGCCACTGCTTTGGCAACGGACTCATCATGCGCGCGGTGGGCGACCGAATGATCATCGCCCCGCCGCTGGTCATCACCCGCGAGCAGGTGGATGAACTCATACGCTTGATCCGTTACTGCTTCGACCTCACGCTGGCCGATGTGCGTCAGCGCGGCTGGATTTGACTGTTTTCCCCGCAACGCCGAATGGAGACCTGGCCATGACCCGAACGAGCCTGACACCGATGATCAAGTGTGCCGCTGTGTGTGCCGCCATCTTGTTGTGGGCCGGCCCGGCCAGCGCCCAGCACGAGGAAAAGGTCCTCAACATCTACAACTGGTCGGACTACATCGCGCCCGACACGCTGGCCAACTTTGAAAAGGAAACCGGCATCAAGGTGCGTTACGACAATTTCGACAACAACGAAATCGTCCACGCCAAGCTGGTGGCAGGCAAGACCGGCTACGACATCGTGGTGCCGTCGTCCAACTGGGCCAAATTGCAGGCCGACGGCGGCTTGCTGCAAAAGATCGACAAGGCGCAGTTGCCCAACTACAAGAACCTGGATCCGGTGGTGCAAGCGCAGCTGGCTCAGCTCGATCCGGGCAACGAATTCATGGTCGACTGGCTGTGGGGCTACACCACGGTGGGCATCAATGTCGACAAGGTCAAGGCGGCTCTTGGAGGCGCGCCCATGCCGGACAACGTGTGGGATCTGGTGTTCAAGCCCGAGTACATCTCGAAGCTCAGGTCGTGCGGGGTGTCGTTCCTCGACTCAGCCTCTGAAGTGGTGCCCGCTGCGCTGCACTACCTGGGCAAGCCGGCCTACAGCAAGAACTCGGGCGACTACGCACAGGCCGCGGCGCTGCTCAAGACGATCCGCCCGAGCGTCACCTTGTTCAGCTCGTCGGGCTACATCAACGACATGGCCAACGGCAGCATCTGCCTGGCGCTGGGCTGGTCGGGCGACATCAACATCGCGCGGCAGCGGGCCATCGAAGGCAAGACCGGTCAAAACCTTCAGGCGCTGATCCCGAAGACCGGCGGCGTGCTGTTCTTTGACGTGATGACCATTCCGGCCGATGCGCCGCACCCTGGCAATGCACACAAGTTCATCGATTTCATCTTGCGCGCCGAGGTCCACGCCAGCATCACCAACAAGGTGTTCTATGCCAACCCGAACAAGGCTTCGCGTGCCTTCGTGAAGCCCGAGGTCGCCAACAACCCCACGGTGTTCCTGTCCGACTCGGACATGAAGCTGATGGCGCCACCCGATTCGCTGAGCAATGACCTGCGCCGCCTGATGACGCGCACCTACACGTCGTTCAAGACGGGCCTTTGAGCCGACGCTCTTCAGCATCATGAGCACTTCCGACACATCCAGAGCTGCAACGCCGCTCGACCCCTCTCAGTTCCTGCACATCCGCGACGTCGTCAAGGACTTCGACGGCTACAAGGCGGTCAACAACGTCAGCCTGGACATTGCCAAAGGCGAGATCTTCGCGCTGCTGGGCTCATCAGGCTGTGGCAAGTCCACGCTGCTGCGCATGCTGGCGGGCTTCGAGACGCCCACCTCGGGGAGCATCGTGCTCAACGGGCAGGACCTGTCGTCGTTGCCGCCCTACGAGCGGCCGATGAACATGATGTTCCAGAGCTATGCGCTCTTTCCCCACCTCTCGGTGTGGGAGAACATCGCCTTCGGTTTGCGGCGCGCCCGGCTGCCACGTGACGAGATTTCCGCGCAGGTCGAAGCCATGCTCAAGCTGGTTCAGCTGGGCAAGTTCGCGCAGCGCAAGCCGCATCAGCTGTCGGGCGGACAGCAGCAACGCGTGGCCCTGGCACGCAGCCTGGCCAAGAAGCCGCAACTGCTGTTGCTCGACGAGCCGCTGGGCGCGCTGGACAAGAAGCTGCGCGAGGAAACGCAGATCGAGCTGGTCAACATCATCGAAAACGTGGGCGTGACCTGCGTGATGGTGACCCACGACCAGGAAGAAGCCATGACCATGGCCTCACGCATTGCGGTCATGAGCGAGGGCCGATTTCTTCAGGTCGGCGCCCCGAGCGAGATCTACGAAACACCGGCGACGCGGTTCGTTGCCGACTTCATCGGCAACGTAAACCTGATGGCGGGCACGCTCACCGTGGATCAGCCCGATCACGTGGTGATTGACTGCGCCGATTGCCGCCACTACGTCGGCCACGGCATCACCGGCACCGAAGGCATGGCCGTGACCGTGGCACTGCGCCCCGAAAAGATCCGCATCGGACGCGATCTGCTGCCGCCGAGCGAGGGCGAGCCTGAGGGGGGTCTGAACCGCGTGCAAGGCACGGTCAAGGACCTCTCGTACTTCGGAAGCTTCACCGTGTATCACCTGGCGCTGTCCAGCGGGATGGTGCTCAAGGTCAGCGCCAGCAACACCGAACGCCACCGCGAAGACGAACTCACCTGGGGCGACACCGCCTGGGCCAGTTGGTCGCCCAATGCCCACGTGGTGCTCACGACATGAAAGCGTGGATCGCGCGCCTGTTCGGTGGCCGCTCGGCGGTCATTGGCATTCCGTATGCCTGGTTGCTGGTGTTTTTCCTGTTCCCGTTCCTGATCGTCATGAAGATCAGCGTGTCCGAAATGGAATCGGTGACCTTCAAGGATCTGATCACGGTCGCCGACGGCGCGGTGTCACTGACGCTGAAATTCAGCAACTACCTCTTCATCACCCAGGACGACCTGTACTTCAAGACCTACCTGTCCAGCTTGAAGTACGCCGCTTGCACGACGGTCTTTTGTTTGCTCATCGGCTATCCGTTCGCCTACTTCATGGCGCGTGCCAAGCCCACGGCGCAGCCGGCCTTGCTGATGCTGGTGATGCTTCCGTTCTGGACATCGTTCCTGCTGCGCGTGTACGCCTGGAAGGGGCTGCTGAGCGAAAACGGCTGGGCCTATGACCTGCTCGTGGGCAGCGGCCTGGATCAGGTGATGGCCTCGATGGGCCTGGTGCCGGCACCGGGTCAACTGATGAACTCGCCGTTCTCGCTGGTGCTGGGCATGACCTACACCTACCTGCCCTTCATGATCCTGCCGCTGTATTCCAACCTGTCAAAGATGGACATGCGGCTGCTCGAAGCCGCGACTGACCTGGGCGCCACGCCGTTCGTGGCCTTCTGGAAGGTCACGGTGCCGCTGTCCAAGGCTGGGATCATTGCCGGCTCGATGCTGGTGTTCATTCCCTGCGTGGGTGAGTTCGTGATCCCCGAACTGCTGGGCGGCCCGCAAACGCTGATGATCGGGCGCGTGCTGTGGGACGAGTTCTTCAGCAACAACGACTGGCCGATGGCCTCGTCGGTGGCCGTGGTCATGGTGCTGCTGATCCTGGTGCCGCTGGCCGTGTTCAGCAAATACCAGGCCGAAGCCAACGAGGTGCGGCCATGAACGGCTCGATGCTGCACCGCTGGTTTGGCAAGGGCTGGCTCGCAGCGGGGTTTGTCTTCTTGTACCTGCCCATCGTGGCGCTGGTGCTGTATTCGTTCAACGACTCTCCGGTGCCCAACGCCTGGCGCGGCTTCACCCTGAAGTGGTACGCCGCGCTGGCCGCCGACGACGAAATGATCACCGCCTTCGGGCTGTCGATGCGCATCGCGTTTTTCACCGCGTGCTCGTCCGTGCTGCTGGGCACCCTGGCCGCCTTTGCCCTGGTCAAGTACCACCGGTTCAACGGTCGCACGCTGTTTTCCGGCATGGTCAACGCGCCGCTGGTGATGCCCGAGGTGATCATCGGTCTGTCGCTGCTGCTGATGCTGGTGTCGGTGCAACGCGCGCTGGGCTTTCCCGATCGCGGCACGCTCACCATCTGGATGGGCCACCTGCTGCTGGGCATGGCCTACGCCACGGTGGTGGTCCAGGCGCGACTGCAAGAACTCAATCCCCAACTCGAAGAAGCCGCCATGGACTTGGGCGCACGCCCGTGGCAGGTCTTCACGCTGGTCACGCTGCCGATGATTTCTCAGTCGCTGATGTCGGCGTGGCTGCTCACCTTCACGCTGTCGCTTGACGACGTGGTGCTGTCGGCTTTCCTGTCGGGCCCGGGCTCGACGACCATGCCGCTGGTCATCTTTTCGCGCGCTCGCCTGGGCCTCAACCCGACCGTGAACGCGGTGGCCACGGTCATCGTGGTGGTCGTGGCCATCGGGGTCGTGCTGGCGAGCTACCTGATCGCGCGCGCCGAGCGCAACCGCACGCACGAAATGGCGCTGGCCAATCGGGCCTAGCCCGCACCGCATGCGCAACACCCTCACTTCAAAGGAGCCCACCATGACGATCTGGCGATCTACCGCTCTTGCCCTGGCCATTGCGGCGGCTTTCCCGCTGCCGGCTGCCGCGCAATCGAACGCCGACTTGCTCAAGGAACTGCGTGCGCTGCGCGACCGCGTCACGCAACTCGAGGACAAGCTCAAGGCCGCCGAGGCGGTCAAGCCCGCACCCGCCCCGGTGGCAGTCGCTGCCCCAGCGCCCGCATGGGCGGCTGCACCGGCGCCGGCCGGCATGACGCCGGATCAGGCCCGTGAACTGGGGCGCCTGGCGGTCAAGGTCGACGCGCTTGAAGACCAGCGCGAGGCGTCGTCGTTCAAGGGACTGAAGATCAGCGGCAGCATCGACCCGGTGTTCATCTACAACAAGGCCCAAGACACCGCCGGATTCCAGTTGCTCAACAACGTGCACGACGGTGACCACCCGTACACCTACGACAACTCCTTCATCGGCACCGCCACGATCGACTTCCTCAAGGAATTCGAAGGTGGTACCAAGCTGCACCTGACGCTGATGCCCGATCGCGGCATTGGCGCCAACATCGGCGGGTCTGTCGTTCACGAGGCCAGCGCCTCCATCCCCCTGACCGACGAGAAGACACGCCTGATCGTCGGCCAGATCCCCGACTGGTCGGGCTATGAAATGCTGCCGGCGGCGCAAAACAAGCTGGTCACGCACAACCTGCTGTTCGACCTGGTCGCGCCGCTTTCGTACACCGGCGCCGGCCTTGAAGTCACGCGTGGCGCTTGGATCGTCAAGGGCGTGGTGGGCAACATGAACGCCACCAAGAAGGCCTCGGGCGACAAGACGCCGGTGCTGGCCTACCGTGGCGACTACACCATCAACGAATACTCCGGCATCGGTTTTGCCGGCGTCCACGGCAAGGCCTACAACCCCAACGGGGGCGCCGACACCGGCGTCAATCTGTTCGAGGTCGATGGCTTCTACACCCGTGGCGACTGGACCATGCAGGGCGAGGTCAGCTTCGGCCGGCAGACCGACGCGGCCGTTGCCACTGACGTGAACGGCAATGCCCAGGACGCCCAGTGGTGGGGTCTGTCGGGTCTGCTGGCCTACAAGTTCGATCCACGGCTTGAAGGCGTGATCCGCGCTGACTACATCTACAACCGCCTGCATGGCGGCGGATTGCTCGGTTTCGGAAACGACGGCATCAACGGCATCGGTCTGGGCTACAGCCGCGACGGTGTGCTCAACCAGGGTCAGCACGGCTCCGACCGCTACGCGCTGAGTGTGGGCGGCAATTACCGCTTCAACGAGTACACGCTGTTCAAGCTCGAATACCGGTTCGACTTTGCCGACCGCCGGGTCTTTGAATACCTCGATCAGTCCGAGTGGAAGAAGAACAACCAGCTGTTCGGCGCTTCGGTCGTCGTGACGTTCTGACGATGAGCTCCGCTGCGCGCGACTGGCACGCTTTGGCCGCCGGGTGCCGACCCGACGGGAGGATGTTCATCGGCGGCAGGCGCGGCGACAGCGCCGCTGGCGAGACCTTCGACTGCGTCTCGCCGATCGACGGACGCACCATCGCGCAGGTCGCGCGGGGTCAGTCCGCAGACATCGATGCAGCCGTGGCATCGGCTCGGCGCGCGTTCGATGACGGCCGTTGGGCGCACAAGCCGCCGGCCGTGCGCAAGAAGATCCTGGTGCGCTTTGCCGAGAAGATCCTCGCTGCCAGGGACGAATTGGCGCTGCTCGAAACGCTGGACATGGGCAAGCCCATCGGCGACAGCCTGAGCGTCGACGTGCCATCCAGTGCGCGCTGCATCGCCTGGTACGGCGAGGCCATCGACAAGGTCTACGACGAGATCGCCCCAACGGCGCGCAGCGCGCTGGCACTCATCACCCGTGAGCCCATGGGCGTGGTCGGCGCCATCGTGCCGTGGAACTACCCCCTGCTGATGAGCGCGTGGAAGCTCGGCCCTGCGCTGGCCGCGGGCAACAGCGTCGTGCTCAAGCCCAGCGAGAAGGCATCGCTCACCGCGCTGCGCCTGGCCGAACTGGCGATCGAAGCCGGTCTGCCCGAGGGCGTGTTCAACGTGGTCCCCGGCTATGGCTTTGAGGCCGGCGAGGCGCTGGCGCTGCACATGGACGTGGACGCCATCGGCTTCACCGGCAGCACACGCGTGGGCCGCAAGATGCTCGAGTACGCAGGCCGCAGCAACCTCAAGCGCGTCTACAACGAGCTGGGCGGCAAGTCGGCCTTCGTGGTGTTTGACGACTGCAACGACATCGCGCGCGCCGCGCGCACCGCCGCTGGCAGCGTGTTCTACAACCAGGGTGAAAGCTGCAATGCGCCCACTCGGGTGATGGTGCATGAGAGTGTGGCGGACGAGTTCATCGAAGTGCTCAAGGCGCAGGCGCCGAAATATCAGCCTGCCGACCCCCTCCACCCCGACACCGCCATGGGTGCGCTGGTCGATGACAACCAGTTGCGCACGGTGCTGGGCTACATCGACACCGGCCGAAATGAAGGCGCCAAGCTGCTCTTTGGCGGACAGCAGGCGCGGGCGGAATCGGGCGGTTTCTACGTCGAGCCCACCGTGTTCGAAGGTGTCAACAACCTCATGCGCATCGCGCGGGAGGAGATCTTCGGCCCGGTGATCTCGGTGCTGCGCTTTTCCACCGAGGATGAAGCGATCGCCATTGCCAATGACTCGCCCTATGGCCTGCAGGCCAGCGTGTGGAGCCACCAGTTCGACCGGGTGCATCGCGTGTCTCGCGCGCTGCGTGCCGGCACGGTGCAGGTCAACCAGTACGACGAAGACGACATCACCGTGCCGTTCGGTGGCTACAAGCAAAGCGGCAACGGCCGTGACAAGTCGCTGCACGCCTTCGACAAGTACACCGAGCTGAAAACCACCTGGATGCGCATCGACTGATGCAAGCCTTGCGCGAAAAACTGGCGGCCGACGGCGTCCACAGCCTGCTGGCGCAGTTCACCGACGTGCACGGTGTGGCGCGCGGCAAGCTGGTGCCGCTGAGCCAGCTCGAATTGCTGATGACCGATGGCGTGGGCTTTGCCGGGCCGTCGATCTGGGGCACCGGGCTGCCGCGCACCGGACCGCGTGCCGAGTACTACGGCCGCGGCCAGATCGACAGCACGCGCGCCCTGCCCTGGCTGCCCGGCATCGCCCGTGTGGTGTGCGACGGGTTTGTGGCTGGCGAGCCGTTTGACGGCTGCCCGCGACAGGTGCTGCGCCGTCAGATGGCCCGGCTGGCCGAACGCGGTTGGACGCTGCGCACCGGCATCGAGCCCGAGTTCTTCCTGCTGCGCCGCACCGACAGCGGCTTTGAGCCCGCCGACCCGTTCGACCGGCTCGACAAGCCGTCGTACGACCTCAAGAGCCTGCCGCGCCAGCGCGAGTTTTTGCAGGCTTTGGCCGACGGCCTCGCGCGCTGCGGGCTCGACGTGTTCCAGATCGACCACGAGGACGCCCACGGCCAGTACGAACTGAACTTCCATCACGCCGATGCGCTGACCAGCGCCGATCACCTGATGCTCTTCAAGATGGCCGCGCACACGCTGGCCGAAGAGCGGGGCATGGTGTTCTCGATGATGCCCAAGCCGTTCGCCAACCAGCCCGGCAGCGGCATGCACTTTCATGTGTCGCTGTGGTCCCGGCCGACCGCAGCGCACACGGCAACGTGCGTGTTTGACGATGACGAACAGGATCTGTCGCCGTTGGGCCGGCACTTCATCGCCGGGGTGCTGCACCACGCGGCAGCGCTCACCGCCATCGGCGCGCCCACGGTCAACAGTTACAAGCGGCTCAGGGTGGGCAGTTCGATCACCGGCACGACCTGGGCGCCGGCCTGCGTGACGCACGGCCCCAACAACCGCACAGCGCTCGTGCGCACGCTTCCCGGACGCTTCGAGTGGCGCGCGCCGGATGCCTCGGCCAACCCGTACCTGGCCACCGCGGCGCTGATTGCGGCCGGGCTCGATGGCATCGACCGCCAACTGGATCCGGGCAGCGCGTGCACCGATGACCTGTTTGAGTGCTCAACGGCGCAACTGCAAGCGCGTGGTATCGCGCATCTGCCCCAAAGCCTGTGTGCCGCCATCGACGCGCTGGAAGTCAACCCCGTCATCTGCGCCGCTCTGGGCGTCACCTTGGCCGCTGAATTCATCCGGCTCAAGCGCGCCGAATGGAGCGAATACACCGAGCACGTCAGCCCGTGGGAGATGCAGCGCTACGCCGCGGCGTTTTGACGTAGCTGCGAAAGCGCTCGATCACCTCGGCCATCTCGGCGGCATTGAGCAAGGCGGGCTCCCCGACGGCGAGTGCCTTGAGGTACATCTCGCACAGCGACTCGATTTCCTGAGCGACCTTGATGGCGTGCGCCAATGTGCTGCCTGCAGCGACCAGTCCGTGATTGGCCATCAGGCAGGCGAGCCGATCGCGCATCGCCTCGGTCACGACCGCTGACAGCGCTTCGGTGCCGAACAGCCGGTACGGCGCGCAGCGCACCGAATCGCCACCGGCCACCGCCACCATGTAATGAAAGCTCGGCAGATCGCGCCGCAGGCACGCCAGCGCCGTCGCGTGCACCGAGTGCGTGTGCACGATGGCGTTGAGCTCGGGGCGCTGCGCGTAAAGCGCCCGGTGGAAATGCCATTCGGACGACGGCTGCCAGTGGCCACGCAGATCACCGTCCTCGCCCATCCACACCAGATCCTCGGGGCCGAGTTCGTCGGCACCCATGCCGGTGGGTGTGATCAGCATGCCGCTGCCGAAGCGGTGGCTCAGGTTGCCGCTGCTGCCGCGGTTAAGGCCCAGCGCGTCGAGCCGGATCTGGGCGGCCACCAGTTCGCGGCGCACGGCGGCTTCATCGTTCATGGGTTTTCCTTCGCGCTGCGATTCCACAGATCGAGCAGCGCAGCCGCGTTGGCGGCCACCACACCGTGTTCGGTGATCAGGCCGCTCACCAGACGGGCCGGCGTCACATCGAAGGCAGGATTGGCCGCCACGGTGCCATCAGGCACCAGTTGAACCTCGGCGAGAGAGCCGTCGGCAGCGCGCCCGCTCACGTGGGTGACCTCGCGCGCGCTGCGTTCTTCGATCGGGATCGACGCGCCATCGGACAGCGTCATGTCGAGCGTGGATGTCGGCATGGCCACGTAGAACGGCACGCCGTTGTCGTGCGCAGCCAGCGCCTTGAGATAGGTGCCGATCTTGTTGCACACATCGCCAGCGGCGCTCACGCGGTCGCAGCCGACGATCACGACATCGACCTGTGCGCGCTGCATCAAATGGCCGCCGGCGTTGTCAGCGATCACGGTGTGCGGCACGCCTTCGTGGCCCAGTTCCCACGCTGTGAGGCTGGCGCCCTGGTTGCGCGGGCGTGTCTCGTCGACCCACACGTGCAGCGCCAGCCCTGCGGCGTGGGCTTGATAGATCGGCGAGGTGGCCGTGCCCCAATCGACCGTGGCCAGCCAGCCGGCGTTGCAATGCGTGAGCACCTGCAGCGGCCCCGCCTTGCGCGCTGCCATCTCGCGCAGCAGCACGAGCCCGTGGCGGCCGATCGCTTCATTCGTCTGGACGTCGGCTTCGGCGATCGCGTCGGCCTCGTCCCAGGCAGCTTGACGGCGCTGGGCCATCGGACTCGTGAGCAAGCGGCGCCGCATGCGCTGCACCGCCCAGGCCAGGTTTGCCGCGGTGGGGCGGGCGCTGGTCAGGCGCCGGGCGCAGCGCTCGAGCGCATCGTCGCTGGCTTCCTGGTTCGTCTGCAGCGCCATGCCATAGGCGGCGGTCGCGCCGATCAGCGGCGCGCCGCGCACCCACATGTCGCGTATGGCCGTGTAGACCACGTCCACGCCAGTCAGCCGCTCGAACACAAGCCGGTGCGGCAGCGCACGCTGGTCGATGACATGCACCGCGCCGCGCGTCGGCTCAGGCCAGATCGTGCGCGACGGCTGACCGTTGATCCTCATGGTGACGTCAGTGCGGTTGCGGCGTGATCGAACGGTTTGGGTTCAGCATGCAGTCGCGCTTGAGTAGCCAGAGCGAACACCTCTGAAGCGCGGTGATCCTTCAGTCGGTGATCCGACCACACCTGACGCCAGCGCCGTGCGCCGGGCGTGCCATGCCACAGCCCGAGCATGTGACGCGCCACGTGGCTCCAGGCCACACCCTGCGCGGCCTGTGCTCCCA
>CANBSV010000012.1 GCA_947372225.1 Burkholderiales bacterium
GGACTACCGCCACGCCCGGCAACACACGATCAACTGTCTTGGTTGGTTCTTAGCATTGCGCTGTGCATATTTCACGCGCTCACCGCACCCGATGAATTCCGCCTTGTCAGCTTCGGCATCACCTCGCGGCGACCGTCGCGGTGCTTTCGCGGACGACTCCTCAGTCACCACAGGCAGTCGCGAGCGAGCCTCGTTTCGTGCCGACATCGAGGGTCTGCGCGGAGTGGCCGTGCTGTCGCTGCTCGCGGTGCACCTGTTTCCGCAATGGATCACCGGTGGGTTGATCGGCGTGGACATGTTCTTCGTGATCTCCGGCTTCCTCGTGTCGGACACCTTGTTCAAAACCCACGACGCGCGCGATTTCAGGCTGGGTGACTTTTATGCGCGGCGCGTCCGGCGCATCGTGCCGACGCTCAGCGTGGTGCTGTTTTTCTGTCTGGTCTTCAGCGTGCTCTTCACCTACCCGGCCGCAGCGCGCCAGATCGGCGAAGGCGTGATCACCGGTGCGTTCTTTGTCTCGAATCTCACGCTGTGGCAAGACGCCTTGCAACTCAACCGGGCGGCTCAGCAAGGCCCATTGACACACCTGTGGTGGCTGGGCATCGAAGCGCAGTTCTGCGTGGTGTGGCCGCTGGCCGTTGCGCTCATGTTTCGTCACCGCCGCTGGGCGCTGCACGCCCTCTCGGTGATGTTGTTGGCGTCGTTGCTGCTCAGCGCGCTGCTGGCGGGGTCGGCCTCGTCGGCGCACCTTCTGCTGCCGCTCACCCGCGGGTGGGAGCTGCTGGCCGGCGCGCTGCTGGCCTACCTCATGCGTTACGTCGGCCAGGGTCCGGTGGCGTGGATCGAGGCCCGGCTGAGCGGCTCACGCGCTTCGCCGCTCGTTGCCAACGCCTTCGGTTTTGGTGGTCTGATGCTGTTGGCGATGGCCATGCTGCTGGTCGACAGCGCCACGGCGCTGCCCACCTCCTGGGCCGTGTTGCCCGCACTGGGCACCATGGCGATGCTGGCCGCCGGGCCACAGGCCTGGGTGAACCGGGCGCTGCTGTCGCACCCGGTGCTGCGCTTTTATGGCGCCATCAGCTTCGGGCTGTACCTGTGGCACTGGCCTTTGCTGTGCTTTCCGGCGGTGCTGGGCATGCCACTCACACCCGAACTGCGCGTGATCATCCTGACCGCCAGCGTGGTGCTCGCCGCCTTGACCTTCGAACTGGTCGATCGCCAGGCGCAGGGTGGAACGCGCCGGGCCGGTTACCCCGTTGTGACGGTGGCGGTGCTGATCGCGGTGGCGCTGTGCGGCTGGTATGTGCAGTCGACCAACGGGCTGTTTGCCAGCTTTCCCGCGGCGATGCAGCAAGCGCCCTTCTGAGCCGCTGGTACTAAGCCGAGTGCCGGCTCAGCAACCCAGGGCCAGCCGGCGCAGTTCTTTCGCCAGGATGTTCGCCATCACCACGTTGCCTTCGCGGGTGGGGTGCACACCGTCCTTGTAGAGCTCGACGGTCCACTGCGGCAGCGCGGCCAGATCGATCAGCACCACGCCGCGACTCGCGGCGATGCGTTGCACCTCGAGCCGGTCGGGCAGCCACTCCTGGCCGGCACGCGCCATCTCGAGCTGCTGCCGGTCGGGGTACAAAAAAATCAACCCGGCCGGGTGCCTGCCGCTGGCCCGGTTGAGCCGATCGAGCATGGCCTCGAACTCGGCGTAGTACGGCTTCGCGTCGTCGGGCATGCTGACGACAAACCGCGCAGCCGTCGGGAAGCGCTGGTCCAGTGCCTTGTGCACCACGTAGCCGGTCAGCCACAGCGGGCGGCTCAGCGGATGGGTGCTTTCGCGCTGCCACTGGCTCACCCCGCCCATCTGGTGGGCCATGTACTCCCACACAAAAAAATCGGTGCCCGCCACGATCTCCGGGTGGCGATCAAGAAACCGGAATTCGTTGACTGTGCTCCATCCGCCTGCCGACACCGGCCACACCGCACACGAAGCACTCAGTTGCGACTGCATGAGCGGCGCGAGCTTGTCCGGCTGGTCATAGGCATTGCCACCCAGCACGATGCTGTTGCCCACCAGCAAGATATCGGTGCGCTCGCCGGGCTGCCATGGCTGGGCCACGCCCATGCTGCGGTCGTTGAACATCCAGGCGTTCTTTTGCAGGAAGCGACCCGCCTGATCGGGCTGCGGCGCATAGCCGAACTGAGGGTCCTTCACATAGAGCGGAAAATTGCCGAGGCCCGCCACACGCAGGCCGAGTTCGCTCAGCACCAGCAGCGCGATCAGCCCGGTTCCCACCCGCTGCCAGTTCGGCCCTCCCGAGCGCCAGCGCATCACGACCGCCACGCGAGCACGCGACGCTCGATCCACAGGTGAAACGCGATGGCGCTGCCCATGCTGGCGGCGATGGACACGACGAATGCCACGACGGCCCCCGTCCAGCCCGTGAGCCCCGCATGCACGACCAGTTTGCACACCAGGCTGATGACAGGAAAGTGCAGGAGGTACATCGCGTAGGACGAATCGCTGAGCAAGCGCACCCAGGGCGCGTTGGTTTGCTCGCCGCGGGTCGATTCGCCGCGCACCAGACACATCAGGATCACGCAGGCCAGACCGGCGTAGAAAAAAGCCGTCGGGATGGCTCCTGCAGCACCGGCACTGCTCGTGAAAATGATGAACAGGTAGGTCGCCAATGCCGTCCACATCAGCGGCTTCGCGCGCGGCATAGGCTCTGAGCGGCGAGCCAGCCAGGCGGCAGCAGCACCCATGGCGAAATAGGTCATGTTGGCGCTGGCCAGAAAGTTCCGGTACATGCCGCACCCGCCCGAGGCGCACTCAACGCCGTTGAACACCAACGCCAGCGTGACCGCGGCGCCCAGGCTGCGACTGGCAATCCAGGCGGCCAGCACCAGAGAGAACGCGATCTCGTAGTGCAGCGTCCAGGCCACGATGAGCACCGGCGCGCCGGTGGGGTTGCCTTGGGCCGGGCCTTGGGTGACCAGCATGAACATCTTCAGGATCGACCAAGGATCGTCGGGGATCGCCGCGCGCAAGCCGGGAAAGAAGATCGCCGGACTCATCACCAGCAGCAAGATGATCCAGAACGTGGGGTACAGGCGGATGAACCGCCGCCACAGGTAGTTGGGCACCTGGCTGGGGTGACCGATGTGCCGCGCGTACGCCAGTTTCAAGACGAATCCGCTGAGCACGAAGAAGAACGGGATGCGCGCCTCCCCAAAACCGAACAGACGGGCAAACAGATGGATGTCGAAGTACTTCTCGAGCGCGATGGTGCCGCCCAGGTGGTACAGCAAGACGGCAAACGCCAGCGTCGCTCGCGCGACGTTCAGCGAGCCGAATCGTGGCGCCACTGCCGTCACGCCAGGTCCACTCGATCAGCGGCACGCGCCAATCCGTACAGCACCGACTCGTAGACGCGCAAGTACCCGTCGATCGCCCGCTGCGCATCGAAGCGCTGCGTCCATTCGATGCCGGCGCGAGCCGCGACGTCGCGCTCGGCGTCGGGCCGGTCGAGCACAGCGCACAGCAGTCGCGCGCCCTCGGTCGCCCACGCGGCGACATCGGATTCGCCCATCAGGCGCGGCAGGTAATGCGCGTGCGGGCCGCCCACTTCCTGCATCGGCGCCTGGCCGGTGGTCAGCACGGGGCAGCCGCAGGCCAGCGCCTCGGCGATCGGCCAGCCGAAGCCCTCGGCATGACTGGGAAACAGCAGCGCACCGGCCAGCGAATACAGCGCCTCGATGGCGTCGGTGGCCAGCCCGTGGAAAAAGCGCACCTTGCCCGCCGGCGGCAGTGCGTCGATCAGCGACTGCACCGCGGGCGTTGGCGCCGGGCTCACCATCCACAGCGGGAGCACGGCCTGACCGGCAGCCACGCGCTGCGCAACGTAGCGGTCGTAGAGGTGGATGACGCCCTCGGTGTTTTTGTACCACTGCCCGCCGCCGATGTGCAGCAGGAAGCCCGAGGGCGCCGGCAGGCCGGCGGCCCGCAAATGTGCGTGCGCCGCTTCCACGCTCTGGCGCCGGTAGGGGTGATTCAGTCCGTTGTAGACCACCTCAGAGGTGATCGGTAGCACCCCGCCCAGTTCATGCAGGTCGGCACGCGATTTCTCGGACACCGAAATGAAGTGCCGCGCCTGCTGAAAGCCGGAGCGGATGTATCGCTGGTAGATGCGCCCGGTCCAGCCGGTGGGGTTTTCAGGAACCAGGCCGAGCGCAGAACGCAGCGCGAGCAGGTCATGGCAGTGAACCACGTGAGGCCGATGCGCCGCATACGGAATCAACGGCCCGAGCGCCTGATCGCAAAACACGTACAGCGTGCCCGGCGCATCAGCGGCGATCTGCCGGCGCATCTTTAACGGGTAGATCAGGTACTGATCCACATAGCCGGCCCACTTGGCCAGGCGCCCCTCGATGCGAGTGCGCAGCACCGCCTCAGGCTGGCGCAACTCCACCGTGTGGCCGCGCCGCTGGTACGCGCGAACCAGCATGCGCGCGAAGTGCTGGTGGCTGTGCGAGCCGAGGAACGTGGGGTGGGTGTAGAGGACGATGTTCATGACGAGCGCCTGACGATGGCCGCGCCTCGGGCCCAGCGCTCAGGCGCCCAGCAACTGGGCAGCAGCGGCAGCATGAACAGCGACGCCACGGCCTTGACCGTCGGCGAGCAGACCAGTGATTTCCAGGCGTAATGCACGCACCGGACGCGCTGGCCATGCGCCCACGAACGCGTGGCACAGCCGTTGAAAGACTCCGCCGCGCGGCGGCGGGCCAGTTGACGGAACGTCGCGAAATTCCCGTCACGCGCCATCGCCGCCCAGCAAGTGGCGGTGCCATGCAGCCACTCGAGCCCACCCTCGTGGGTCAGGTTGCCGGCGTGGGTGCGCCAGGCACTGAGCCGCTCACTCTCGTACCAGGCGGCGCCGCCCGTGCGGCACAGCAGATAGGTCAGCCACAAGTCGTAGGCCGGGCCGGCATCGCCGGGCAGCACGGCGGGCAAGGCGGCGCGGCGGAACATCGCGCCCATGGCCATCGGGATGGTCTGTGCGGCCACCAGCGGCGCAAACGATCGGTGCAGCCCGCGGCCGAGCTGCGCGCGCCCCCAGGCAGCCGTGTTGCGCTCGGTGTCCGCCACGAGCCGCTCGCCATCGACATCGATCACCCAGTGATCGCAAAAGGCCAGCACGGCCTGCGGCTCGGCCTGCAGCGCACTGGCCAGGCGTTCGACAAAGCTGGGAGCCAGCCAGTCGTCGTGATTGAGGATCACGATGAATTCGCCGCGCGCCTCGCCAAATGACAGCCAGTGGTTGCGTGCCACGCCCAGCGCCGGCGCGTTGTGCCGGTAGCGCAGCCGCTCATCGTGGAAAGAAGCCACCAACTCGGACAACGCATCGTCCGGCGAATCGTCGCTGACGATGATTTCGATGTCGCCCATCGACTGCACCAGCGCGCTGCCGATCGCCGCGAGCAGGTGGTCGTGGCGCGAGCGGTAGGTCGCGATCACGATGCTGACGAGGGGCGCGGACATGGGGTGAACCTCAGGCCGCAGCCGGCACGCAGCGCAACACGAACTGGACCCCGAACAGCCCGGGAAACCGCCGCAGCGCCGCGCGGTTGATGCGAGCGGACAGCGCGGTACCGAACAGCCGCGACAAGGGGAACACGCCGTCGGCCACGCGCTCGATCGCCTCGAAACCCGCATCGCGAACCAGTTGATCGGCGCTGTGCCAATCGAAGAACCGGACATGCGTGCGGTCCATCAAGCCGCCGTCGGTGTAGCGGAAGCGCCCGCGCACGAACTCGAGCCGCTGCTTCCAGAACAGCACGTTGGGCAAGGCCACCAGCAACACGCCGCCGGGCGCCAGACACGCGCGAAGGCGGCTGAGCACCTGCTGCGGATCGTGCAGGTGCTCGAGCACGTGCGAACACACGATGCAGCCGAAGGTGCCCAGGCCCGCCGGCTCGAAGTCGTTGAGATCGGCCACCACGACACGGTCGAGCCGCTCGCGGGCCTGCACGGCCTCGGCCTCGCTGTAGGTCACACCCACCACGGTGCACGCCCGCGAGGACTTGACCGCCGCGCCGAACACGCCACCGCCGCAGCCCACATCGAGCAGCGTGCGCGCGCCCGGCGCGATGCGCTCGAAGACCGCCTGATTGATCGACTGGTAAATCATGGGCATCACGCTTTCGAGACCACGCGACCAATGGCCGAGGCCAGCTTGAGCGCCAGGCGCTTTCTCGAGAGCGCTTGGGCGGTGTAGGGGGAAATGGGGCCGTTGACATGGGCCCAGAAAGCCTTGTGCGCCGGGCTTGGCGGCACCCCGGCCAAGGCGGCGCGCAGGTAGTTCGCCTGCCACGGCTTGGGCCCGCCAATCGCGTGAGGCAGCAGCGCGCTGCCGGCCTTGAAGGCCATGGCCTCCTGGCCGATCACGCTCACGCTCTTAGCGGTGGCTTCGACCGCGGCGTTCAGTGCGTCCTGATCGGTGCGATCGAAACAGTCGGCAAAACCCGTCGAGCGGTAGGACGCATTGGAGGTGAGCGCCAGCGACAGCGATCCGATCTCGGCGGCCATCAGGTCCATCGTCTGCTTCCAGTTCACCAGAAAGGCCCGATCGTTGCGGTGCACGCCGACGAAGCCGCCATTGACGTGTTGAGGCGTGCGGAAGTCCAGCGAGACACCGTGCTGCGCGTAGTAGCGTCGCCAGCCGACTCGGCGCGGGTGGTTTTCAGGCAGCGGCGAGTTCACGTCCTCGCAAAGCGCCACGCCACAGCTGACCCAGTCGTCAAAGTAGCGCCAGGGGTGCACCACACAGATGTCGGGGTCGACATAGAACAACGCGTCGGCGTCTCGCACCGGCCCGTCGATCAAGGCCAGCATGAAGTCGGCCTTGTAGTTGGTGAGGTGGTAGTCGGTATCCAGCGGCAGGAACACGAGGCCCAGTTCCGGCGTGACGTCCAAGGACTGAGCACCCGGCCAGGCGCCCAGCGGTGTTGCCACGGCCGTACTCGCCCAGGGCGGCAAATCGCCGCGATACCCCGCAAACACCTGACCACGAAACCCTGCGTGGTGCAGCGAATTGACCAGGGCAGCCAGCCCGAAGTGATAGCTGCCTTCGAAGAGTGTGCACACAGCGCTGTTCATCGGCTTCCCATCGTGCTCAGCGCTCCAGCGCCCGGGGCCCGCAGCTGCGTGTAGACCATGCCGAAGGTCAGCACCAGCGACACCAGCGCCACCGCGCTGTTCATCATGAAAACGCCGCTCACGCTCGACATGTCGAGCACGAAGGCCGCCAGGGCCACGGTGGCGATGCCCAGCGGGATCATCAGCACCGCAGGCACGATCCATCCGCGTGCCGCGCCCACGCCATACAAACCGGTGGACCAGGCCGACAGCGCCGAGGCCAGCACCATCCACGGCAGCTCGTGAACCAGGCCGCTGTACTGCTTGCCCAGGATCCACAGCAAGGCGTGCGGAAAGACCAGCGACGCGGCGACCAGCACGGCGCTCAGCAGCACGAAAAACCCGTTGAGCGCCACGAAGGCGTTGACCATCTCACGCACCGACGAGGCCCGCGCGAAGTACGGCACCACCATCGCACCCAGCACGGCGCCGATCACGGTGAACAGCGCGGCCAGCCGGCCCAGCGCACCGACCTCGGCCACCCGCTCGACGCTGCCGAAGAGTCCCACCAACCACACCGAAATCTGCCCCAGCACGCAGTAATAGATGGAGTTGGGCGCCTGCCTGCGGATGAAATTCCACAGCCCTGCGCGGTGAAGGCCCGCGGCCACCGGCGACGGGTCCACGTGTTTCGCCAGGTAGCTCTTGAGCAACCCGAACACCGCCACGGCCGCCGCGAGGTTGAGCAGCACCGCCACCCGTGCGTCGAGCCAGATCAGGCCGGCGGCCACGACCAGCAGCGCGCGGGCGGCGTTCACGCCCACATCGGTGCGCTGCTGCATCGCGAGATCGCCGCGCAGACGAACCAGCGACATGCTCACGGCGTTGTGCACATTGAAAGCCCCACAGCCCAGCGCCAGTCCAAGCAACACCAGCATCTCGGGCCACGCCAGCCCCTGCCGGATGAACATCGCGCCGAACACCGGCGCGAGCACCAGCGCGCCGAGCAGCATGAGCAGCCGCTGGATGACGAACGCATCGGCCACCAGAGCACCGAGCGCACCCGGGTCGTCGTGCAGCGGCCCGCCTTGCGCCAGCACCGCCGTCGACAGCCCCAGATCGAGCAGCACGCTGGCCAGCCCGACCATGCTCACGGCCAGCGTGTAGTGGCCGTACTGGGCGGGCGCCATGAACTGAACGAGCGCAATGCCCGACGCAAAGCCCAGCACCTGAACGACGAGTTGGGCCGACGCGAAGCCGCCGACCTTGAGCAGCCGACGCCGGGTGATCAGGGCGGCCACGCTCACTGCTGCTTCTCGCACAACTTCGCATCGACCAGCATGCGAAACCACAGCACCTGGAAGAACGCATAGAAAAAGCCGGCGCGGCCATCGAGAAAACCGCCCTGCAACACATAGCGGTAGATGAACAGCAGGAACACGCGCAACACCGGCGGCGCCTTGTAGTACTGGCCCTTGTACAAACGGCGCCGCTCGCGCGGGTCGTTCGACAGCCGCGCCTGAATCTGGCCGGCGGCCACGCCGTGCGGGCGCAACAATTCGGCGGCCTCCATGTCGCTCCAGCGGTTATGGCGCGCGGTCCACTCGGTCAGGCTGCCCACGTTCATGTCGTGAAGCACGCCGCGCAGGCGCACGCCGGGGCGATCAGACACGAAGTGCTGGTCGTACAGCCGGTCTTCGCAGCGCGCGGTGCCGGTCTTGAACAAGCGCAAATGGAAGTTGTCGTTGCCACCGAAGCGCAGCGCCTGACCCATGAAGTAGGTGCGCCGACGGAAGATGAAGCCGGTGGCCTCGCCCGGCGCGGCCAGCACCCGGCGGATCTCGGCGATGGCCACGTCGTCGAGCACTTCATCGGCGTCTAGGTGCAGTTGCCACTCGCTGCGCGGGCCAAACTCGTCGATGGCCCAGTTGCGCTGATCGGCGTAGTGCTTGAAGGGCCGGTTCACCACCTCGCAGCCCAACCGCGTGGCAATGGCCACGGTGTCGTCGCTGGAGCCCGAGTCGACGATGAACACCGAGCGGCTGACCTGGAGCGCGGCGCGCAAGGTGCGCTCGATGACGCTGGCCGAGTTGAAGGTGAGCACGATCACGCCCAGCGGCTGGCGTACGGCGGTGCCCGTTTGGCGTGCGTCAGACATCGAGCAGGCGGCGGAAGTAATCGATGGTGGGCACCAGACCGTCCTCGAGCGACACCTTCGGGTGCCAGCCCAGATGGTCTTTGGCCATCGAAATGTCGGGGCGGCGCTGCTTGGGGTCATCGCCGGGCAGCGGCTTGAACACCAGCTTGGAGCGGCTGCCGGTCAGGCGCACGACGGCCTCGGCCAACTGCAGCATCGAGTACTCACCGGGGTTGCCGATGTTGATCGGGCCGGTCAGCCCGGCGTCGGTGGCCATCATGCGCACCATGGCTTCAATCAGGTCATCGACGTAGCAAAAGCTGCGGGTTTGCTCGCCGGTGCCGAACATCGTGATGTCATCGCCACGCAGTGCCTGCACGATGAAGTTGGACACCACACGGCCATCGTTGGGGTGCATGCGCGGGCCGTAGGTGTTGAAGATGCGCACCACCTTGATCTGCAGCCGGTGCTGGCGGTGGTAGTCGAAGAACAGCGTCTCGGCACACCGCTTGCCCTCGTCGTAGCACGAGCGGATGCCGATCGGGTTGACGTTGCCCCAGTAGTCCTCGGTCTGCGGATGGACCGCCGGGTCACCGTAGACCTCGCTGGTCGACGCCTGCAGGATGCGCGCGCCCACGCGCTTGGCCAGCCCCAGCATGTTGATCGCCCCGTGCACGCTGGTCTTGGTGGTCTGCACCGGGTCGTGCTGGTAATGCACCGGCGACGCAGGGCACGCCAGGTTGTAGATCTGCCCCACTTCCACGTACAGCGGAAAGGTCACGTCATGCCGCTGGAACTCGAAGTACTCCGAGTTCAACAGGTGGCGGATGTTGTTGCGGCTGCCGGTGAACAGGTTGTCGATGCACAGCACATCGCGCTGATCGCGTACGAGGCGGTCGCACAGATGCGAGCCGAGGAAGCCGGCGCCGCCGGTGACCATCACGGTGTCGTTCATGGGGTTGCTTTCTGGGGATATGCCTGTGTGGCAACGATCGGCAGGGAACTCATCGGGCCGGTGCGGCGAAGCGCTGCGGCACACGGGGTCGCGCTGCGTGCCCTGGGCGCCGGCGCACGGGCGAAGTGGTTGCAGCGGCAATGCGATGGCCCGTCGGCACGCAGGCCTCGCGTGCCGCCGCAAGGCACATGCCCGTGAACAACCAGGCGTAGGCATTGATCGAGCCGTTGCCGGTGATCTGCCCGGCAAAGAGGGTCACGCCAGCGTAGGCGTAAAGCATCACCGGCAGCGGATCGGCGCTGCGCCGCGTGGCCTTGAGCACGGTCATACCGAGCCACACGACGAACGCCATGCGAAACGCGATGTAGCCCAGCCCGAAGATCGGCCCGAGGTCGACCATCTGGCGCGACAGGTCGGCCTCGACCAGCCATCCAGGTTTGATGCCGTCGACCTCGGCGTCCAGGATGATGCTGGCATTGCCGCCGTAGCCGATGCCATAACCCAGCACCGGCACCTCGCCAATGAAGCGAACGAAATCGACCATCCCCAGCGCGGCCCGCAAGACGATGCCACCGTCGCCACCTTCGGAGCCGGCAGCCGCATTCCAGCGTGTCATGAAGGTGGCGAAGCCGTCGGGAAAGACGATCGGATACAGGATCACCGCCGCGACACCGAACGCCGCAGGCAGAAACACTGCCTTGGCCTTGAGCGCGGCATCCTTCGACACCAGTGCCACGCTGACGGCCGCCAGGCCGACGATGGCGCAATGCAGCATCGCGCCACGGCTGCCGCTCAGCGCCAGGCAGGTCAGCACGCCGCACGCCGTCACGGCAAAGAACACAACCCCCGACTGCTTTCTGGGCAGCAGCAGCATCGCCAGCAGCAGCGCGAATGCGCTGGCGATGAACTGCTGCTGACCGGCCGGAGCCGTGAAGGTACCGGTCGTGCGGATGCGGTCGATCGTGATGCCCACGCTCTTGAACTGCAGGGCCTTTTCTTCGGCCACACCCACGTTGATGGGCGCGTCGGGCGGCGAGGCAAATTGCGCCAGCACCAGCATGCCGATCGGCACCGCCAGCAGCAGCGTGACGCGGGCAAACAGCAGCAGATCGGCGCGACGGAACTGCGCGCCCATCAAGAAGGCCAGCGGCACGTAGAAAAAGTAGCTGCGCCAGCCATACACGCCCAGCAACAGCCGGATGTTGTCCACGCCGAACGCGCCCACTTGCATGAAGAACACCAGCACACCCGCCACGCACATCCACAGGCTGAGCGCAAAGAAGCCGCGGTTGCGCGGCCACAGCGCAAAGCGTGTCGCGAGCACGTAGGCGTAGAGAAGGAACGGGTCACGAATGAAGAAGATGTACTGCCCGAACTGCGGCGCGATGTACTTGCGGATCGCGCCTTCGAAGATGGCCAGCAGGTAGATCGCGAGCACCGTCCACACCAGCCGCCGGCGGGCGCGTTCGCGCGGCGGGCTCAGCACGGCACCGGAGCGCTCCTGAAGGAGCGCGCCCGGCAATGAGCCGCGCTCAGGCCGCGCGCGTGGTGCTCTGGGCAGCATGGGCGCCGCAGACATCGGCCAAAGCCTGGAGGTAATCGTGCGCGACGCGTTCGCGGGTGTGGCGCGCGAGGTGGGCCACGCTGGCGCGACGCAGACGCTCGAGTTCTCTCGGGCTGCCCAGAAGCTGATCAATGGCCTGCGCCAAGGCGGTCGGGTTGCCCGCGTCGACGACCACCCCGGCAGCGCCCACCGCATCGGGCAGACCGCCGCTGCGCGAGACCAGCGGCACGCAGCCGCAGGCCATGGCCTCCAGCACGACCACCCCAAAGGGCTCTTGCCACACCGACGGCACGACCAACACGTGGTGCGTGTTCAGCGAGGCGACCAGTGCCTTGCCGCTGCGTGGCCCGGCAAAGTCGATGAACGTGGCCACGCCCAAACGCGCGGCTTGCTGCCGAAGGGCAGGCAACTCCGGGCCGTCACCGATCACCGTGAGGCGCACGCGCCGACCGCGCCGCATCAGAAGCGCCAGCGCATCGATCAACACGTCGACGCCCTTGTCGCTGACCAGCCGTCCGACGAACACGAGTTCGCGATTGCGCTCGACATCTTCGGTGCGCACGAACAGGTCATCTGCGTAGGGGTTGGGTACGACGCGGCAGTCCACCGGCAGGCTGTCCGCCACCGCCCAGCTCACGGCGATGTGGCTGGCGTGACCAAGCAGCAGACGCTTCAAGCGTCCGGCCAGCCCGCGCGTGGGAATCCAGGTGTGATGCGCCACCACCCAGGGTCGGCGCAGCAAGAGCAGCGGCCACGCCAGGCGCAAGCTGATGTTGTTGTGAAACACCACATCCGCCTCGCGCACCAGCTCGAACAACCGCGCCGCTGAAGGGCGTCGCACCACCTCGAATTCGTCACGCTCGGCGCCGTTGAAAGGCGTCTGGGTGACCAGGATCACGCGGTGACCCAGGCGGTGAAAACGCTCGGCGAGCAGCGCCGACACCGTCTCGATGCCGCCGACCGACGGGTGAAAGGGAACCGAGCAAAAGAGGATGTTCATGGGATGCGCGCGATCCACGACCCCCGAGCCATCGGCTGCATCCATCGCCTTTGCTCGACCCGGTGTCGTGATCAAAGGTCGGCAATGTACGCAGCAAATGTTGCGGTATCGAGTCAGCCCGTTCGACAGTCGCCCCGCACGGAACAGTCACAAAGCGTCCCTAGCATTTGCCGCCATGGTCAACGCCGCTACACCGCGCACGCTGGTGGTCAATTTCAATTCGCCGGAGCTCAACCAGTTCGCACTGGCGCTGGCCAACCTGGAGGCGCTGGCAGCGTATGTCCGGCCTTACGCGAACAAGTCCCGGCTGTGGGAGCGAACGCTTTCTGAAATGCCGTGGATCGGCGATGTGTACGAGACCACCTTCGGGCGCCGCAAGATCGCCGATCCTCGACTGGCCAGCCTGACCCACGAAGCGGGCGTGCTGCCCGATCTGTTGGCTGCCGCCGTGGCGCGGCTGAAGCTGCTGCCGGCGAATGTGCGCCACCGCTGGACCAATCACCTGTACATGTCGGTTCGCGAGGGCGTGGCCGACGAGGCCTGCCGGCATGTGACCGATGCCACCCGGGTGGTCGGCTACGAAGGCTTTGCGCTGCCGGCCTTCGAGGCGGCACGGGCCATCGGTGGACGCCGGCTGGTGCTCAATTACCCGGTGGCACACCACCGCCATCGGCGCCGGATGCGGCTCGAGGAAAACGAGCGCGAGCCCGGGTTCGCCATCACCTGGCCCGACTTTGACGACTGGCCGGCGGGCCACGAGGAACGCCTCGATGAAGAAATCCGCCTGGCTGATGCGGTCCTGGTGGGCTCGACCTATGCCGCCGACAGCTTTGTGGCCGAGGGCATCGAGCGCTCGAAGATGCATGTGGTGCCCTACGGCGTCGACCTGCAGACTTTCCGGCCGTCGCCGCCCGAATCCGCACCACGAACCGATGCCAGCGAAGAGTTTCGCGTGATCTACGCAGGACAACTCACGCAGCGCAAGGGCTTGTCGTACCTGCTGCGCGGCTACCAGCAATTCGCCCGGGCCGACTCGCAACTCACGCTGGTGGGCAGCATCGTGGGCAGCAGCGCGCCCTTGGAGCCGTTTGCGGATCTGTTTGAACACGTGGCGCATCAAACGCGGCCGGCTCTGGCGCAAAGGTACCGCGCCTCCGACGTGTTCGTGTTGCCCACCCTGGTCGAAGGCATGCCACTGGTGGTGCTCGAAGCCATGGCGTGCGGCCTGCCCGTGATCGTGACCGCCAACGGCCCGGGGGACCTGGTGCGCGACGGCGTGGAAGGGTTCGTGATTCCTGAGCGCGACCCGCAGGCACTTGCGGACCGCCTCGAGTGCCTCTACCGAGACCCGCAGCTGCGCCTGGCGATGGGGCAACGGGCTGCGGCCAGGGCACGCACGTTCAGCTGGGAGGCCTACTCGAGCAAGGCGCTGCGCGTGCTGGCCGAGCCCCCGATCGCAGCGCGACGCGGGCTGGCTGCGGGGTGATGTGCGACTGAGCGCTCTGACGATGCGGTCCCCGTGGATGCGCAAACTGCCCTGCCTGGCTGTGTTGACCATCACCGGCGCGTTGGCGGCGGCAACACCCGACCCAATCGACAATCGGGCGCCCGTGCGAGCCGAGCGCACCGCGGTGGCCGAAACGGCATGGACCTTCACGCTGCCCCGGGCGGCGACCACCAGCGCGGGGGTCTACGACCTCCAGGGTCGACTGCTGCGCACCTTGTGGCGCGCCGAGCCGCTGCCCGCCGGCGCGCAACGTCGCATCTGGGACGGACGCGACGATCAGGGGCAGCCGGTGCCGCTCACCGATGTCGAGTTCAGGCTCATCCACCACCGCATGGTCTATGTTTGGGAAGGCGTGATCGGCAACAGCAGCACCGCCGCGGGCGGGCCGTCGGCCCACCGCTCGTTCATGCCGCCGACCAGCATCGTGCCCGTGGCTGGCCGCGTGTACTACGCCGTGGGCTACAACGAGGGTCAACCTGGCATCCATGGCTTTGCGTCGGGCACTCCACAGGTCGACACCCGCCCGCTGCCCTCGACCGACCCGTTCGTGGGCTACGCGATGCTGGCCTCGGACGGCACTCGGATGTACTGGGCCAACACCGGAGGCCTGTCGCACAACTCGTTCGTTGGCGCCTATCACTTGGGCACCTCGACCCGGGCGGTCCTCACAGCCGGAGCGCCGGTGTGTCTGAACTTCTTCCCGGATGGCAAGACCTGCTACCCCGACCAGGCGTACGCCAGCGTGATCGACCTGCACACCGAGGCGGGCGAGGCACCCACGGGACTCGCGGTGCAACGGCGCGGCCGCTTGCTGGCGGTGGCGCATGGCGGACAAAACCGGATCCGGCTGTTCGACAAGACCAGCGGCGCACTGGTGCGCGAAATCACCGTTCGGCTACAGCCCAGAGCGCTCAACCAGTTGACCATGTCGGCGTCGGGAGACCTGTGGGTCATCTCCGGGAACACGGTGTTGCGCTACACCGATCTCGATGGCGAGCCGCGCGTCGCCGCCACCATCAGCACCCTCGAGCACCCGCTCGCGCTGGGCAGCGCCGAGGCGGGTGACGACAGCGTGTGGGTGGCCGACGGCGCGGCCAGCCAGCAGCTCAAGCGGTTCGACCGCGAGGGGAAGGCCGCGCAGGTCATCGGTGTGGCGCTCGGCTATGGCAGCGACCCCGCAGTGGCCGGCGACAAGCTGTTTTTTGGCACGACACGCGACCAGGAACGCACGGCGGTGGGCGTGGCTGCGGACGGCTCGGTGTGGGTGGTGGACACGCAAAACAACCGGATGCTGCGGTTTCGAGCCGATGCGCCGTCGGGTGCCCGCAGCGATGAGCGTATCGCCTACCTGCCCGCGTCATACGCAGCCACCGCCGACCACGGCAACCCGCGGCGGGTGTTTGCCAACTTTCTCGAATTCGAGGTCGACGGCAACGCGCCGCTGCAAGCAGCATCGTGGAAGCTGGTGCGCAACTGGCTGGCCGGGCTGCCGGCGGCGCTCACGGACGAGCGCACCGGCAACAGTGGCATCGGCGGGTTCACCTCGGTCGAAACACTGGCCAACGGACGCACCTACGGCATGCTGACGGCCCGCGGCCGCCAGACCCTCGTCGAACTGCCGGCGAGCGGGCCGCTGCGCGTGGTCAAGCCGCTGGCCGCACCGATGCCGCGCATGACGGCCAAGGTGCTCTACGAAAACGGCGACCTCGGCTACTGCCTCACCGGGCCTGGCCGCCAGACGGTGCTGCGGCTGCCGCTCAAGGGCTTCGATGCAGCCGGCGACCCGGTTTGGTCGAGCGAGCCCAGCGCGTTGGCCAGCGTGCCCACGTCGGCCGGGTCGCCGTGGTTCCGTGGTGCGTTCAGCGGCTTGCTGGCGCCGCGCTTTCCGGTCAGCGCATCGGGTAGGGTGGTGTTTCTCGACCAGTCGGTGCAGGGCAACGAAGGCTTCCACCTGGGTGCGGCTGCAGCCGGCGCCGATGACTGGCTGTGGCAAGCCAGCCCCACCGGTGCGCTCGATGGCAAGGGCAGCTTCCAGACCAAGCGGCTCGATGGCTCGATCACCTATGGCGCCAACGCGGTGTGGACGAGCGGCCGCCACATCGTCTACGGCTACCACGGCGAGTTCTACAAGGACCTGAAAACCGGACAGGTAGGCCAGGCCAACCAGTTCATGCACTTTGACGAGAGCGGGCTGTTCATCGGGCAGTTCGGCCAGCCCTCCACCCGGCCCGCGCCGGCCCACGATGCGGGGCTGAGCGGCAACGCCTTCAGCCCGACACTGGTGCGCGACGGCGCTCGGCTGTACCTGTATCACAACGACGAGTCGACCCATGGCGGCGTGCACCGCTGGCGCATCGACGGTTGGGACGATATCGGCGATCTGCGCGGCCGCGGAGCCGTGGGCAGCACGGTCGAACTGCACTGAAAGCGGCCAAGCGCGCAGCCTGCGTCAGCCGCGTGCGGGAACTGTCAGCCCGGTGCGCCGGCCGAAATGAGCATCGAGCGCGCGATCATCGGGATGCGGCCCACGGTCTTGAACTGCACATCACGCAACTCGAATTCGCTGAGCAAGGCTGTGAGCGTGGCGCGTGAATAGAACTTCAGGCGCCCTTCTTCGAGCAGCGGATCCCAGCGCAGGTCGAAGCGACCGGTGAGTGCCAGCGCCACGTTTTTCAAGTAGCCGTAGTACGGCGCGGTGACGATCAACACGCCCCCGGGTTTGAGCACGTGCAATGCGGCTTCGACCAGTTTTCGCGGCTGCGGCATGTGGTCGATCACGTCGATGGCCACCACCGCATCGAAGCGGCCGGTGAGACCCGGTTCGGGATCTTGCGTGAGGTCCCAGTGCCGAAAGCGCACGCCGGTGTGCTCTTGGGTGGCTCTCTCGAGCAGCGCCTGGTTGCGGTCGACGCCCACCACGTCGAAGCCGCAGCGACCGAGCGCGGCGCTGAACCAGCCATTGCCACAGCCCATCTCCATCACCGTGTGCGCGCCCGACTCGCACAGCTGCTGCAAGATGGGACGGCTCAGGTGCGCATGAATGCTGCGCGGGCCGAGCGGGTGCAGTCCGGCGGCGATGTCCGCGGCGGTGCGTGGGTCGGTCATGGCTGCTCGGTGCTCTTGGAAGGGTGTTGGCGCTTTCTCAGCACGCGGGCGGGCACGCCGCCGTAGACGGTCCAAGGCTCCAGGTCACGCGTGGCCACACCGGCCAGACCGAGCACGGCACCCTCACCCACCTCGATGCCAGGGCCAACCACCGCGCGGGCGCAGATCCATGCGTAGGGCCCCAGCGTGATGGGCGAGCTCACCATGGGGAAAGCGGGATCGTCGATGTCGTGCGTGGCGCCGCACAGGTAGGCGTCTTGCGAGACCACGCAGTGCGAACCCAGGTGGATCGGCGCCGGGTTGTAAATGACGGCGCCATCGGCAATGCCCACGGCGTCTTCGCAGATGAGGTTCCAGGGCGCCCAGATCTTCGCGCCCGCGTACACGTGGCAGTTCGGCCCCAGCGTGGCGCCAAAACCGCGCAGCACCGCCGCGCGCCAGGCGTGGCACGGGCGCGGCGAGTAGCGCACCAGCACCAGGTGAGCCAACGCCCACAGGGCACGGGCCAGTCGGTTCTTCAGCGACAGGCTGGGCGCCAGATAGGGGTCGGCAATCGGAGTCGCGGTGGGCATGGGGTCGCAAGGCTGAGGCCGCACCTTAAGTCACCAATGTGTCTGCGCATTGACATGCGCCTTAACGCCTGCCGCCCATGCGCGGCCATGCCCATGTCACAAACGGGCGCTAGCCTCGGCGCCGCAAGTTCACCCCTCGGTGCAGCAGTCCCAGAAATCCCGGCATGGCAACAGCGTCAGTCTCTCAAGCAGCGCCCGTCTGGCGGGTTCCCGCCGCGCAGTGGATCGTGGTGGCGTGTGTCGGTGCCGCGTTGATTGCCGCGTTTTTCCCCGGTCTGGAGTTCATGGTCGCGAACTGGGCCCAGGTCGAGGAGTACAGCTACGGCTACTTCATCCCCGCCATCTCGGCGTTCCTGATCTGGCAGCGCAGCGATCGGCTGCGGCACGCCGAATTGCGCGGCTCGTGGACGGGGCTGGCGCTGGTGCTGGCGGGGCTGGCGCTGGGCGTCGTGGGCGAGGCCAGTGCGATCCGCATCTTCGGGCAGTACGGCTTCGTGATCGCGCTGGTCGGGCTGTCGGTGGGCTTCATCGGCTGGCGCGGCACACGCATCATCGCGGTGCCGCTGCTGGTGCTGTTCTTCATGATCCCGATGCCGCAGTTTGTGTTGCGCGAGATGTCGCAGCAGTTGCAGTTGGTGTCGTCACAGCTCGGGGTGAGCCTGATCCGGATGTTCGGGATCAGCGTGTTCCTCGAAGGCAACGTGATCGACCTGGGCAGCTACAAGCTGCAGGTGGTCGATGCCTGCAGCGGTTTGCGCTACCTGTTTCCGCTGATGGTGCTGGGGTTCTTGGCGGCGTGCTTCTTCCAGGGCGCCTGGTGGAAGCGAATGCTGATCGTGCTGTCGACCGTCCCGCTGACCATCGTCATCAACAGCTTGCGCATCGGGCTGATCGGCGTGACCGTCGAGTACTGGGGTGCGTCCATGGCCGAGGGCCTGCTGCATGACCTGGAAGGCTGGTTCATGTTCATGCTGTGCATTGCGCTGCTGATTGGCGAGATGAGCATGCTGGCGCACCTGGGGGCCAAGCCGCAATCGCTGCGCGCGGTGTTCGGCCTGGAGTACCCGGAGCCGGTGCCCGCCGGCACGCCAATCCGCTACAACCGCTTTCCGTTGCCCATGCTGCTGGGCGGCTTGCTGCTGGGCGTGGGCGCCGCCTGGCTGTGGTCACCGGTGAACGACCAGATCAAGCCACAGCGCACGCCTTACTCGCAGTTCCCGATGCGGCTTCCCGGCGGCTGGGTGGGTCAGTGGGACGTGCTTGACAAGGACATCCTGGCCACGTTGGCGGTCGATGACCACCTGATCGCCAATTTCGGCCGCGCGAGCGGGCCCAGGGTCAACTTCTACAGCGCGTATTACGCCAGCCAGAGCGGCGGCGCCTCGTCGCACTCACCGCGCACCTGCATCCCCGGTGGCGGCTGGAAGATGGAACGCATCGACGAGTGGGCCGTGCCGCTGGCCGCCGCCGACGGGCAGGTCAGATCGAGCATCCGCGTCAACCGCGCGGTGATCCAGAAGGGCGAAGACCGCCAACTGGTCTATTACTGGTTTGACCAGCGCGGTCGCACCCTGACCAACGAGTTCGAGGTCAAGTGGTTCATCTTGCACGACGCCATCTCGCGCAGCCGCACCGACGGTGCGTTGATGCGACTGGTCACGGCGTTGGCGCCCAACGAAGACATCTCCGCCGCTGACCAACGGCTGGCTGACTTTCTGAGTTCTGTATCGCCGCTGCTGCACGAGTACGTGCCACGTTGAGCGCTCGCAACATGATGGACGACAGCATCTTCGTGGCGGGCCACCGCGGCCTGGTCGGCTCGGCGGTGGTCAGGCAACTGCAGCGCCTGGGGCACGGGCACATCATCACCGCATTGCGCCCGCAACTTGATCTGACCGAGCCGTCCGATGTGGAGGCTTTCTTCGAGACGCACAAGCCCGCGCAAGTGGTGCTGGCTGCGGCCAAGGTCGGGGGCATCCTGGCGAATGCCGAGCGTCCGGCCGAGTTCATCCGCGACAACCTGGCCATTCAGAACAACGTCATTGACGCGTGCCATCGCCACGGCGTGCGCAAGCTGGTGTTTCTGGGTTCGAGCTGCATCTATCCCAAGTTCGCGCCGCAGCCGATCCCTGAGAGCGCGCTGCTCACGGGCGCGCTGGAGCCCACCAACGAGGCCTACGCGATCGCCAAGATCGCCGGCATCAAGATGTGTGCGGCCTACAACCGGCAGCACGGCACCAACTTCCTGAGCCTGATGCCCACCAACCTGTATGGCCCCGGCGACAACTACGACCCGCGCGGCTCGCATGTGCTGCCCGCGCTCATCCGCCGTGCCCACGAAGCACGCATGACAGGCCAAAGCGAACTCGTGGTCTGGGGCAGCGGCACGCCGCGGCGCGAGCTGATGCATGCGGACGATCTCGCATCGGCGTGTGTGTTTGCGCTGCAGCGGCTCAACGCCCGCGACATCGGCGAGTGCATCAATGTGGGCACCGGCATCGATCTCACGATCCGCGAGATCGCCGAGACGGTGATGCACGCCGTGGGCTACAGCGGCCGCATCGTCTTTGACACCAGCAAGCCCGATGGCACGCCGCGCAAGGTGCTGGATGTGTCCGCCTTGCGTGCACTCGGATGGACCGCGCGCATTGCGCTGCCAGCGGGCATTCCAAGCGCCTACGAAGACTTTCTTGCCCGCCATGCGGCGGCACCCACGGCCACGCACAACACCTGACAAGCCCGCGGCCACCGCGCTGGCGCCACCGCCTCGCCACAAGCCGTTTGTTCACCTTTCACCCGAGCCACGTCATGACACTTCATCACCCCCTGCGAGCCGTCGCCATGTGCGCCGCCATCACGCTGCTGGCCGCTTGCAGCAGCAAGGCCGACCGGCTCCATCAAGGCCTTGAAAAAGGCGCCGAATACGTGCGCCTGGCCGACTGGGACAAGGCCAATGTCGAGGTGCGCAACGTGCTGCAGATCGACCCGAAAAATGCCGAGGCCTATTACCTGGCCGGCCAGGTGGCCGAGGCCAAGCGCGAGATTCAGCGCGCCTACGGCAGCTTCTCGAAAGCGGTCGAACTCAAACCCGATCACCTCGAAGCCAAGGTGGCGCTGGGCCGCATCTACCTGCTGGCCGGTGAGGTGGACAAGTCCCGGACATCGATCGACGAGGTGCTGGCCGTCAACGCGGCACATGTGGGCGCGCGCACCATCAAGGCCGCCCTCACCGCCCGCGGCGGCGACTTGCCTGCCGCCATCGAGATGGCCAAGGGCTTGATTGCCGGGCAAAAGCCGGTGCCCGTGGACGCGAGCATGCTGCTCGCCGGCCTGTACAACAACCAGGGCAAGCCGGCCGATGCGCTGAGGGTGATCGAAGCCGCGCTGGCCGACAACCCCAAGAACCTGGGCCTGCTGCAAGTTGCCGCCCAGATCGCCGCCACGGACCCGGACCCCGCCGTGCAGCCCAAGGCCGTGGCCTTCTTCCGCCGGGCCACCGAGCAAGCGCCCAAGAACAACGACCTGTGGAACAACTGGGCGGGTTACCACGCGCGTCGCAAGGATTTCAACAGCGCCGAAGCCGTGTTGCGCGACGCCGTCAAGGCGCAACCCGAAGACAGCGAACGCACGCTGGCGCTGCTTGAATTTCTGACGGTGGTGCACGGCCGCGACGGCGCCGAGAAGGAATTCCTGTCGGCCATTGCCAGCAAGCCCAAGGACACGACGCTGCGCTTTGGTCTGGTGCGTCTGTACCGCCAGTCGGACCGCATCGCCGACGCCCACAAGGTGCTGGCTGAAATCGTCACCATCGGCAAGAAAGAGCCTGCCGGTCTGTCGGCGCGCAACCAACTCGCGGCCGACGCCATGGCCGCCGGCAAGACCGGCGAAGCGCGAACGCTGATCGACGAGGTGCTGGCAGCCAATCCGCGTGACAACGCCTCGCTGCTGATGCGCGGACGCTTGCGGCTGGCCGATGGCGATGCCACCAACGCCATCATCGACCTGCGCGGCGTGATCCGTGACCAACCCGGCTCGCCCGAGGCCGCTGGCCTGCTGGCACAAGCCCATCGACAAGCAGGCGAGCCGCAATTGGCGCGTGAAGTGCTGATGGACGCGCTCAAGTTCCAGTCCGAAAACGCCAACCTGCGCTTGCTGGTCGCCGCGGACATGGCCGATGCCAAGGATTACAAGTCGGCCGCTGCAGAAATTGACAAGGCTCTGAAGTCCGAGCCGCAGAACCTGCGCGCCTGGGAGATGAAGGCCGAACTGGCGCTGGCACAAAAGGACCCGCAAGGCGCCGAGAAGACCTACGCGTCGCTGAAGGCGCAGTTCCCGACCAACCCGGCCGGTGCGATGAAGCTCGGCAAGTTCTACTCCGACCAGAAGAAGTACGACGCCGCGCTGCGCGAATACGACGAGGCGAGCAAGCTCGCACCTGCCGCCCCTGAGCCCGTGCTTTTCGGCATGGGCATCCTGATCGCGCAGCGGCGCTTCGACGAGGCCAGCGCGCGCATCGAGGCCATGGGCAAGCAGCAGCCCAAGAGCCTGCTGCCCTACCAGTTACGCGCCGAAATCGCTGCCGCCCGCGGCGATGCACCGCAAGCGGAGCAGGCCTATCGCAAGATGATCGAATTCGCACCCACGGTGCCGGCAGGCTACACGGCGCTCGCGCGACTCAAGGCACAGCGCGGCACCCCGGCCGAGGCGATCGCGGTGCTCGAAGAAGGCGAACGCGCCATTCCCGCCGACAACTCACTGCCGGCGCTGCGCGCTGAATTGCTGGCGCGCACCAACCGCGCCGATGAGGCCATCGCGGCCTACGAGGCGCTGGTCAAGCGCGCGCCCGAGGACGAAACCTACGCCAACAACCTGGCCTACCTGCTCAGCGAGTCCAAGGGTGACAAGGCGAGCCTGGAGCGCGCCTTGGCCCTGACCACGCGGTTCAAGGATTCCAAAAACCCCGGGTACCTCGACAGCCTGGGATGGATTCACTACAAGCTCGCCCGCTACACCGAAGCCACGCCGCTGCTCGAGCGCGCCGTGAAGCTGGCCCCCAACTCACCGCTGCTGCAGTTGCACCTGGGCATGGCGCTGCACAAGTCGGGTGACGCAGCACGGGCGCAGGAGTTTTTGAAGATGGCGCTCGACAGCAAGGCCGCGCTGCCGGGCCGCGAAGAGGCGAAGCTGCTGCTGGCGCAGCGCTGAGCGTTTCCGATGTGGCGCGCGCTGGCCTTCGTCGCGTCGTTCATGGCGTTTCAGGCGCTGTGGGGGAGCGCTTGCGATGCGTGTGGCGAACGCAGAGGCTGACGGTCGCCGGTCTGAGACGGCATCGCGGTGTACTGGCTCCCCGAAGCGCGGGCAGTCCCGGACTAGTCCGAACGGGCCAGACCACAACCCTGACACGCACACACGCGTGCCACACAGCGTGGGCAGACTCCGTGCAAACCACAACCCGTGGTGAAGGTGGCGCCAGCCCCAACGAGATCACGCATGAATTTCCGATCCATCTCCGTCGCGACCGCTCTGACCCTGTCGGCCCTGGGGGCTCAGGCCCTGACCATGAGCGACTCGAGCGGCATCTTCGAGGTGCCTTTGAACCAGGCCCACCCGTACCAGGGTTCGCTGCACAAGTTCGACAGCAGCCTGGGCGTCCTCACTGGCGTGAAGCTCACGCTGAGCGTCAAGTTGAAGGGCGGCAAGCTTGATGTGATGAGCGAACCTGGCGCTGCCGGTGGCTCGTTCAGTGACGCTTCGGTGTCGGTTCCGGTGACCGTGACCTGGTTCGATACACAGGCAAAGAGCATCAACCTCTCGGCCGTCGGGTTCCTGGACTCGGGCAGCGTGAACCCGTGCGGCGCGCAGCATTCGGGGCTGTGCATCGAGCACTTCGATCTGGATGAAGCGCGGTCGAAGGACTCGCTCAAGTCGCACTCACCCGACTGGCTGGACTTCTACTCAAGCAACCTCGTGAATGACGCGTTCGACTTCAGCGCGTGGGCAGACGGTTTCGAGACCCAGGCCAGCACGACGGACGACTGGCTGTCCTTTGGTGGAGACGGCCACGTTGACGGCAAGTTCACGGTGACCTACGAGTACACCTCGGCTGTGCCCGAGCCGGGCACGATGTGGCTGATGGTCGGCGGCATGGTGCTGATCGGGGCACGCTTGCGTCAGCGCAGGCAGAACTAGAAGGCGCGGGGCCATCCATCAAGGTCAGCACGGGCTCAGAGCGCCGGACGACCGTGGAGTCACTGCCATCGCGGGTCAACCTTCGGCAGCGTTGTGCACGCGCCGGATCAACCGTTCGGCCACGGCAAGATTGATGGCCCAGCCCGCCCCCATGAACAGCGCCCTCGCCAATTCCCCCTGAACGCTCGGGAACATGAACCAGGGCAGATGGGTAAAGACTTGCGTGCCTGCGCCGAGTCCGATGGCGTAGCCGCGCATCATCCAGGCGCGATGGCATGGGATGTCGCGCCTCAAGACAGCACGAAGGCCCAGGCACAGGGACAACGCCATCGCTGACCCGGCCAGCAGCCGCATCGCGTGGACGGCCACGCCGTCGAAGCTCGCAGGAGGCTCGAGCCCCGCCGGATAGAACTGGTTCATCCACAGGCCCGACAGTGCCGCCGTCAGTCCGACAGGCACCAACCAGCGCCCTGCCATGCGGTGCCAGTGGGGCTTGCGCCGTCGCAGACCGGGTGCGAACTGCAAGGTGCCAAAGATGCTGAAGAGACTGACGCTGACGATGTGCAGCACCACAGGCACAGGAGCGGTGAAGTACCTGGCGTTGTCGGATGTGATCTGCGCGCCCATGCCGAGTTGAACCAGGCGAAAGGTGCCAACAGCCAACGGAACGAAGCCGAGGGCCAGCAACGCAGCGGGAATCAGCCAATCGGCCTTTGCGGCGGTGGTCATTTTGAAATCATCCGGTGCCGGTTTGCCTTGCAGCGACCCATGCCGAGGCGGCGGCGACCTCACTCCATGTCGCTGTGCTTCACCAGTTTGGGGCTCGGCCAAAGGGCTCGTCTGAAAGGTGAATGGCTAACCCAAGCGATGGCCAGGGCAACGCAGATCAGCGCCGCAGCGACGGTGAAGGTGATCCGCATACCGACCGCAACGGTCGCAGGCCCCGCCATCACGCTGTGGGTGCTCGCCACTCCAAGAGCGAACACCGCGCCCATGACGGACGCCCCGGTGATGAGGCCGAGGTTGCGCGACAGATTGAGCAGGCCCGAAATGACGCCGCGCTGATCCGGCTGGATGTCTGCCATGACAGCCGTGTTGTTGGCCGCCTGGAACAGCGCATAGCCGGCCGTGACGACGACGAGCGGGGCAACGTAGCCAGGCACGCCGATGTGCGTGGGCAGCATGATCAGGGCGGTGGCGCCGGCGGCCATGGCGACCAGCCCGACGATGCCCGAACGGTGAGGCCCATACCGGTCGACACAGCGGCCGGCCGGCACGCCAGTCAACGCAGCGGCCAGCGGACCGCACGACATGACGATCCCGACACGCGCGGCGTCCAGAGCCAGTGCGCCCGAGAGATAGAACGGCCCCACCACCAGCGTCGCCATCACCACGGTGGTGACGAGCGCGCTCATGGCGAAGCCCGCACCCAGCCGTGGGTTGCGAAACATTCCCAAGGGGACCAACGGTGAGGTGGCTGTGGCCTCGACGCGCAGGAACAGACCAACGCCGGCAACAGCCACCAGCAGCAAGGCCACGTTGAGGGGACCGAAACTGCCACGGCCGATCGTCATCGCCAGGGCATAGGCCGCGAGCGTCAGCGCCAGCAGCAGCGTTCCCGCGGGGTCAAATTGAGCCCGGTCCAACGTTGGTGATTGACAGTCCGCGGGCAGATGACGCCGCGCGAGCACCAATGCCAGCGCACCCAGGGGCAGGTTGACAAGGAAGATGGCCGGCCAACCAAAGGCCGCGATCAAGAAGCCGCCAAGCGTGGGGCCCAGGGCGGTGCCTACCGCGGACATGGTGCCGAGCAGCCCCATGGCGCTGCCCGTCCTTGCCTTCGGAACGGCCGCGCTGACAAACGCCATGGTGAGCGCCATCATCACGGCGGCGCCAAGTCCCTGCGCCGCACGCGCGGCGATCAACAGACCCAGCGTGGGCGCCGTGCCGCAAAGGACCGAGGACATAGTGAACACCAGGATCCCGGCCAGCAGGAGTCTGCGGCGGCCGATCAGGTCACCGAGTCGCCCGACGCTGACGATCAGTGTGGTGATGGCCAGAAGGTAGGCAAGCACAACCCACTGGACTTGCTGGAAGGGGGCGCTGAACGCCTGGGCAAGCGTGGGCAAGCCCACGTTGGCGATGCTGGTGCCCAGCGAGGAAAGCAGCATCGAAAGCGAAAGGCTGGCCAACACCCAGCGCTCCGGTGACATCCGTTGTGCAGGTTCACCGTGTGGTTGGTGGGTCGTCAAGATGTCGTCCTTTGATGGTGAACTTTCATGAATCGCCGCCCGAGGTGGGGCGAGCGATTCAGCTGCATCAAGGCTAGTGAAATGTCTTGTGTGGCGGAAGGCGCATCATTTGCACTTAGTTCGTGCGCCTGACGCCATGTCCCGACCTGATCTCAATCTGCTCTACACCCTCAACGTCCTGCTCGCAGAAGGCAGCGTGGCGCGTGCTGCCCGACGGCTGCACCTGAGCCCGTCAGCGATGAGTCGCTCGCTTGCGCGACTGCGTGAGGCGACCGGTGATCCGCTGCTGGTGAGGGCGGGGCGCACTCTGGTGGCCTCGCCACGAGCGCTCGAACTGCGCGATGCCGTCGGCCAACTCGTGCACGATGCCGAAGCAGCACTGCGCCCCGCCAACAGGCTAGACCTCGGACAAATCGAGCGAACGTTCACCTTGCGGGCCAGCGAGGGCTTTGTGGAGAACTTCGGGGCCCGGCTTCTGGCTCGCGTTGCCGAAGAGGCCCCCGGGGTTCGACTGCACTTTCTCCACAAGCTCGACAAGGACAGCGGTCCGCTGCGCGACGGAACCGTCGATCTCGAGACCGGCGTGGTGGACAAGACCATCGGCCCGGAAGTGCGCGCGCAAGCACTGTTTCGAGACCGCTACATTGGTGTGGTGCGTGCGGGGCACCCGCTGAGCCAGCTCGAAATCACCCCCGCCCTGTATGCCGCTGCAGGGCACGTCCATGTGTCGCGCCGAGACAATGACAAGGGCCCCATTGACGACGCCCTGGCAACGGTCGGGCTGAAGCGCGAGATCGCCACGACCGTTGGCGGTTTTTCCGCGGCGTTGGCGCTGGTTCGAGCCTCGGACCTGGTCGCCACCGTTCACGAACGGCACACCGGAATTCTGTTCGCCGGCATGTTCAGCTTCGCGGTGCCACTGCCCCTGGCGCCGTTCACGGTCTCATTGCTCTGGCATCCGCGGCTGGATGGCGATTCAGTGCACCGGTGGCTGCGTGGGTGCGTGCGAGACGCCTGTGCGGGGCAGCTTCCAGCCATGACGAAAACCTGAAGTCGCCCGGCATGGGGTGCCGGTCAAACGTCCTGCCACGCGTGACTGGCACCCAATCGTCGTTGTGTTCAGAGCGCGCCTTGCTCCAGGCTGTGCAGGTAGTTGAACTCCGGAGTCTCCACACCTGCTTGGCGACGGATCTCGACCAGTCTGGGTGACTCGAAGAAGGCCTTGGCTTGAGCATGGGACGCCCACCTGGAAAAGTGAACGATCTTGTTGGGGTCGTTCTCATCGCGCAGGACGCAGTAACTCTGCTCTCCGGCATCCTTGCGTATCGCTGCCGCGTCGTCGAAGATTTGCTTCCACGCCTTGTAGTCCCTGACTTTGTGAACGATGAGGACGTAGTCCATTTGCTCTCCGTTGAGGCGTCACTCAAGTGACAGAGGAAGTTGTGGGTCGATCACCTGGTTCAGCAAGTCGATGATGCTCCCCCAAGCCTTTCGAGTTGCGTCCAAGCGTTGCGCTGCGAACGGGTTCGCTTTCATGCCTGCCCACGCGAGTAGGGGCCGAACCATCGGTTCAGTTCCTGGCCACTCACGGCGGCCTGCGCGTAGGACGTCGTGCCGTGATCTCTCAGTTCGGTTGCCGCGCGCAGAAACTCGCCGAATGCAGCCCGCGCCAACGACCCGCCCACACTGAAGCGCCGCACGCCGAGCTGCGCCAGTTCGCGCACGCCGAGCGACATGCCCGGCAGCCCGACCAGCACGTTCACGGGGCGGTCGACCGAGCGCACGACGGTCGCAATGTCCTGTGGGCTCGTCAACCCCGGCGCGAACAGAACATCGGCGCCCGCGTCTTGGTAGGCCTGGAGACGGCCAATCGTGTCCGCCAGGTCGGGACGCCCAACGAAATAGTTCTCAGCCCTGGCCGTCAGCGTGAAAGGGAACGGGAGCGACCGTGCCGCTTCTGCCGCAGCTCGAATGCGCTCGGCGGCAAGCTCGCGGCCATAGAGTGGGTCATCGGGGCCGGCACGCGAGTCCTCGATGGACCCTCCCACCACGCCTGCTTCGGCGGCGTGCGAGCCGGATCGTCCGAGCCGCTTCCTCAGGGGCATCGCCGAAGCCGTTCTCGAGGTCCGCACTGACCGGAAGACTTGTCGCAGAGGCGATTTCTGCGAGATGAATCAACAGGCGATCGCGCGAGACGGAATTGTCGGGCCGTCCCGATGAGAAGGCATAACCGGCGCTGGTGGTCGCCAGCGCCTTGAAGCCCAGTTGTGAGAGCAGTCGTGCGCTCCCGACATCCCAGGGGTTCGGCACCACGAATCCGTCGCGCTCAGCGTGCAGCAGGCGAAAGATCCTCGCCTTGTCGGATTGGGATGGAATGTCTGAGACCATGGATAAGTCCTCTGAGGTGCCGGTCATCGGCATCTGGAACCGCCCTGGGATTGAACTCACCCCCACGACGACATGCACCAGACTTCGACCGCCTTGCCTGCTGTCATCAAGCGCCGAATGGCGTTGATCTGTGATGAACGACCTTGAGCGACAAGTCCTTGTGAGACAGGGGCGACAAGGTCTATGGGTGAACGATCCAGATCGGTACCCACCGATCTTCATTCATTACCACTCGACCATCAACGAGCGCTCCAATCCGTCGATTCCCAAGGGGCTTGTACCGGTTCAATTTATCGCCCATCTCTTTTCCGTCACCATGTCTTCTGATCAGTGCATCTGAGAGGCTCTCCAAGGGGAGGCCGGCGCCCAGATCGCCCACTGCGGCTCACTTCGAAGGCAATCATGCAATCCATCGGGTCTCCACTCATGTGGTCATTGTTCGCGGCGTTTGTGGTCGTTGCGCTGCTGGTCGACTTCTTTGCGATGAGCAAGCAAGGCGCGCACCAAGTCAGCACCCGCGAAGCCGCCACCTGGTCGCTCGTCTGGGTCAGCGTGTCTTTCGTCTTCATGGGCTGGATGTGGTGGCACCTCGGCGGTACCGGCACGGACGAGGCGGCACGAACGCTGGCCAATGCGAAGTCGCTGGAGTTCCTCACCGGCTACCTGATCGAGAAGGCGCTTGCGGTCGACAACATCTTCGTTTTCCTGATGTTGTTCACCTACTTCGCGGTCCCGGCCGAGTTCCAAAAGCGAGTGCTCATGCTCGGCATCCTGGGCGCACTCGGGCTGCGCGCGGTGATGATCCTGGTGGGTGCCTGGCTGATCGCGCAGTTTCACTGGATCTTGTATCTGTTCGGCGCTTTCCTGCTGTTCACCGGAATCAAGATGTGGTGGGCCGCCGGTCAGGAGCCCGACCTGGACAACAACCCCGCGCTGAAGTGGATCCGCAGCCGCTTCAAGATCGCACCGACCTACGACGGCGAGAGGTTCTTCACCGTGTTGAACGGCGTCAAGATGGCATCGCCGCTGCTGGTGGTGATCCTGCTGATCGGTATCGTCGACATCGTGTTCGCGGTCGATTCGATCCCGGCCATCTTCGCAATCACGACCGATCCCTTCATCGTGCTCACCTCCAACGTGTTCGCGATCCTCGGTCTGCGCGCGATGTATTTCCTGCTGGCCAACATGCACGAGCGCTTCCACCTGCTCAGCTATGGCCTGGCGATCGTGCTGGTGTTCATCGGCGCGAAGATGCTGCTGATCGACGTCTACAAGATCCCGGTGGCGTATTCGCTCGGCTTCACCGCGATCACGCTTGCGGTGACGATGATCCTGTCGCTCAAGATCCCGCCCAAGAGCGCACCTGGCGGCGCCTACCCATTTGG
Organism: Burkholderiales bacterium; assembly: GCA_947372225.1. GTDB lineage: Bacteria > Pseudomonadota > Gammaproteobacteria > Burkholderiales > Burkholderiaceae_C > PBB1. The sequence continues at coordinate 30,184 of CANBSV010000012.1, forward strand.
CTCGAAGAAGCACGACGAGCGGGCATAGAAGGTCCAGTCCCCCCGTCAGGGCCGAAACACGGTCAAGACCCGCCTGAAGCACCTCAATCGGAATATCGCACCCGTGCCCGTCGTGTAGCGACCCGACACTTTTCCGCTCAAACCCGCATCTACAGCTGAGGGCCGGTGGCGCGTCACCGTGCTTATCGCAAGCCAGCCTCGATGGGCTTTTCGCCCCTCACTCCCACTCGATCATCAACGAGACTTCCAAGCTGTTGATTTACAAGGGATTGGCCGCCTCCCCCGCACTTTTCACCGTCACTTTTACCGTCAATCTGATTTGAGCCTCAAAACTGGCTCTCAGGATCTATCGGTATCTATCGACGGCTGTCGGAGCACCTTTGAGCCCCACCTTTCGGGGTCCATCGAGGTGTATCGACTTGCGCGGTGACCATCAGGAGCGGTTTCAAACGCTGCCAGTCGTCTGAAATTCGCTGCGAAATGTGGCGCCATCAAATGACTTAAGTCCTTGTCATGAATGGTTTATTTCGTACTATTTTTACCGTCACGACGCTGCGCCGGCGGCGCAGCACAGAGATCTCGTCATCGTGATCACGTCGGGCGCCGTCGAGTCATCCGGCCTCGTGACCATCGCCGTCAATCGGCAATCACTGAGCCTGTGCCAGCAAACTCTCGTAGGGAATCTTCAGCCCGTCATGCAGGTTCTTGACCATGCGCAGGCTCAAGCCTCGCTTGCGATTGAGCACTTCGGACACCCTGCCGCTCGGCCCGATGAAAGGTTCGAGGTCACGCGCGGTCAGGCCTTGCTGCTCCATGCGGAACTTGATGGCCTCTACGGGGTCGGCCGGGCCGAAGTCGTAGTGCTTGCTCTCGTAGGCCTCGACGAGCGTCACCAGCACATCACGCTCGTCCGCCTCCGGAGTTTGTTCCTCGGCCTGGAATATCGACTCGAGCCGGCGGAACACCGCCCTCAGGTCGTCGTCGTTTCGGATCGGCTTAATAGTCATTGACATTCTCCACATCGATGCGGTCGTACTGGGCGTGGGTGCCCACAAACTTCACCCAGGCGATGCCTGCTCGGTACTGCATTTCCACCACCAGCCGGTACTTGTTGCCGCCAATGTTGAACACCACGCGGTTGTTGCCACAGATGCTGGCGTTGGCGTGCTGGTCCTTGACATCCTGCGGTGAGGCCCAAGTCGCCTTGACGGCTTCGTCGTACCAACTGTGAAGCGGACCGCGCGCATCACCGCAGCCGGGTCGGTCCCAAAACTTCTTCAGACTGCTCTTGGCGATGACCCTCATGCAGATGAGTTTCTCCCTTTTTGGGAGATTCGTCAATCGCAGCCATTCGCCTCCTCGCGCAAAACCTTGTCCAGCATGGGCTGGGCGCTGATGGCCTGGTCCAGAGCAGCCACTGCCAGGGTCGAAACAGGGCCAAGCCCCCCTGAAGTGCCTCGATCTGGGCCCTTCAGCCTCCGCACTGCGCGGTGTCGGCAGTTCCTGGATCGATGGGGGGAGAGTCGATCATGCTCGCAGCCGCGAGCCGAGAACTAGGTTTGGGCCATGCGATGTTCAGGTCGTGATCCCGACACTGATCGGCTTGCCAGTCGGCCTATCGGAATATCGCACCGTACCCGTCGTGAATCGACCCGACACTTTTCCGCGCTAATCCGTATCTACAGCTAAGGGCTTGTGGCGTGTCCACGTGCCTAGCCAACCAGACTCGAGCACATGATGAAACTGCTACCAAACACTTCGTGAGCTTCACCCGCGCGCGCTCCCCTCACCATCTCGCGGCCTACGCACCGCCCGACGTAACGTCGGGCTGGAGCCAGCCTCGATGGGCTTTTCGCCCCTCACTCCCACTCGATCGTCGCTGGCGGCTTGCTCGACACGTCGTAGGCCACGCGGTTGATGCCGCGCACCTCGTTGATGATGCGACTCGAGACCTTCTTGAGCAGGCTGTAGGGCAGTTCGGCCCAGTCGGCGGTCATGAAGTCGCTGGTTTGCACGGCGCGCAGGGCCGCCACGTATTCGTAGGTGCGGCCGTCACCCATGACCCCCACGCTCTTGACCGGCAGGAAGACGGCGAAGGCCTGGCTGGTGAGTTCGTACCAGGTCTTGCCGGTGGCGTCGTCGCGGGTGTTGCGCAGCTCTTCGATGAAGATGGCGTCGGCGCGGCGCAGCAAGTCGGCGTAGTCCTTCTTCACCTCGCCAAGGATGCGCACGCCCAGACCGGGGCCGGGGAACGGATGACGGTAGACCATGTCGGGCGGCAGACCCAGCGCCACCCCGAGTTCGCGCACTTCGTCCTTGAACAGTTCGCGCAAGGGCTCAAGCAGCTTGAGCCCCAGCGTCTTGGGCAACCCACCCACGTTGTGGTGGCTCTTGATGGTGGTGGACTTCTTGCTGCCGCCGCTTTCGATCACGTCGGGGTAGATCGTGCCTTGCGCCAGCCACTTGGCTGAAGCCAGTTTTTTGGCCTCTGCCTGAAACACCTCGACGAACTCGCGGCCGATGATCTTGCGCTTGGCTTCCGGATCGGTCACGCCTTCGAGGTGGCCGAGGAACTGCGCGCTGGCATCCACGTGCACGACACGGGCGTGCAGCCGGCCGGCAAACATGTCCATGACCATCGCACCTTCGTTGAGCCGCAGCAGGCCGTGGTCGACGAACACGCACACGAGCTGATCGCCGATCGCCCGGTGGATCAACGCAGCGGCAACGCTCGAATCGACACCGCCGCTCAGGCCCAGGATGACCTCGTCGCTGCCCACCTGCTCGCGGATGCGAGCCACGGCTTCGGCGATGTAGTCGCCCATCACCCAGTCGGCTTTGGCCTTGGCAATGTCGAGCACGAAGCGCTCGAGCAGCGCCCTGCCCTGCACGGTGTGCGTGACCTCCGGGTGGAACTGCACCGCGTAGTAGCCGCGCGACTCGTCGGCGATGCCGGCGATGGGGCAGCTCGGTGTGCTGGCCATCAGCTTGAAGCCCGGCGGCAGCTGCGTGACCTTGTCGCCGTGGCTCATCCAGACCTTGAGCATGCTGTGGCCGTCGGGCGTGCTGAAGTCCTCGATGCCGTCGAGCAGTTTGGTGTGACCGTGCGCGCGAACCTCGGCATAGCCGAATTCGCGGTGCGCGCTGGCTTCGACCTGGCCGCCTTGCTGAACCACCATGGCGAACATGCCATAGCAAATGCCCAGCACCGGCACGCCCAGATCCCACACCGCTTGCGGCGCACGCAGGTCGTGGTCTTCGTAGGTGCTGGCGTGGCTGCCGCTGAGGATGATGCCCTTGGGCGCGAACTGGCGGATGAACTCGTCGCTGACGTCGCTGGGGTGGATCTCGCAAAACACATGCGCCTCGCGCACGCGCCGGGCGATCAGCTGCGTGACCTGGGAGCCGAAATCGAGAATGAGGATCTTGTCGTGCATCGCAGGCTCGGATAAATCGGTGGAGTATTCGTGCGGACTCGCGTCAGGCCGCAGGGGACTGCGCCGCGCTCAGCGACGCCAGCTGCCGCTCGCGGCGGAAGTGGCGCGTGGCAACCAGCATCGACAGCAGCTGAACGGCCGCGCAAAAGTAGAACGGTGCGCCGATGCGCCAGTCGCCGCGCTCAAGGTGCGACACCGCGCCCATCAGTGGCGCGCCCAGCACAGGGCCGACCACCGCCATCAGGCTGGTGAGCGACGCCACCGAGCCCATGGTCTGACCCTGGGAGCTCGCGTCGGCAGCGTTCGAGACGATGCTTTGCATCGACGCCGTGACGGTGAAGCCGAGCAGATTCAGCGCGATGATCAGATACATCACCCAGCCGGCTGGCGCCAGACCCCAGGCCAGGTAGCCCAGCGTGCTCGACACGAGGCCGATGATCGCGAGCTTTTTGGCCTCAAAGCGCTTGAGCAAGCGACCCAGCAAGACACCTTGCACCAGCGCGGCGGCCAGGCCCACGGCAAACATCGACCAGCCGTTCTCGGTGGGGCCCCAGCCGAATTTGAACGTCGTGTAAAGCACCCACACGGTGTACATGACGAACTGCGCGAGGTTGCTCAGCGCGATCACCGCCACCAGCGAGCCCACGCCTTCGAGGCGCCCCAGTTTCTTCAAGGAGGTGATCGGGTTGGCTGAACTCCAGGTCACTGCACGGCGTTTGGCCACGGGCAGCGACTCGGGCAGCACGAAATAGCCATAAAGCAGGTTCAGCAACGCCAGCGAGCCAGCCATAAAAAACGGCAGGTGCAAATCGATGCCGCCAAGCAGACCGCCCATCACCGGGCCGATGATGAAACCCAGCCCGAACATCGCACCCAGCATGCCGAAGCGCTTGGCGCGTTCTTCTGGTGTGCTGATGTCCGCCACGTAGGCGTTGGCCACTGCCGCGTTGGCTTGCATGAGGCCGCCCATCAGACGCACGGCGATCAGCACCCACAGCTGAGTGGCCAGCGCCGTCGCAAAGAAATTGAGCGCCAGCCCGCAAAACCCCAGCAGCAGCACGGGGCGGCGGCCATACCGGTCAGACAGTCCACCGAGAATCGGCGCCCCGAAAAAATTGGCAGCGCTGTAGGCAAAGGCGACCACGCCGTACCAGAGCACATGCTCGGTGGGGTTGGTCGTGAAATTGCCGATCAACAGCGGCAGCACCGGCACGATCAGCCCGATCGACACCATGTCGATCAGCACGGTGATCATGATGAATCGCATGGCCGCCTTGCGCGCGGGCGCGGGCGATGTCTCGGCGCTCGGGGCTGGCGTTGGGTCGGAACGGTCGGGAGTCGGCATCAGGTTCTTGTCGGGCCATCGAGTGGCCGCGGTTATGTGCCGCGGGATGCAGCTTCACTCCATGCGGTAGTTCGGCGCTTCCTTGGTGATCTGCACATCGTGCACATGGCTTTCGCGGATGCCGGCGCTGGTGATCTCCACGAATTCCGCGTCATTGCGCATCGCTTCGATGGAACCGCAGCCGCAATAACCCATCGACGCGCGGATGCCTCCGGCCATCTGGAACACGATGCTGACCATCGAACCCTTGTAAGGAACGCGGCCTTCGATGCCCTCGGGAACCAGCTTGTCGGCATTCGGGTTGCCGCCGGTGGTTTCCTGGAAATAGCGATCGGCACTGCCTTGCTGCATGGCGCCGATCGAGCCCATTCCCCGGTAGCTCTTGTAGCTGCGACCCTGGAACAGCACGATCTCGCCTGGGGCTTCTTCGGTGCCGGCAAACACGCCGCCCATCATCACGGAGTGCGCGCCGGCGGCAATCGCCTTGGCCACGTCGCCTGAGTAACGGATGCCCCCGTCGGCGATCAGCGGCACGTCGGTACCGGCCAGCGCCCTGGCGACGTTGTCGATGGCTGTGATCTGGGGCACGCCCACACCCGCCACGATGCGCGTGGTGCAGATCGACCCGGGGCCAATGCCGACCTTGACGCCATCAGCGCCCGCTTCAACCAGCGCGAGCGCCGCCGCGCCCGTGGCGATATTGCCGCCGATCACATCGATCTGAGGGAAGTTCTTCTTGACCCAGCGAACGCGCTCGATCACGCCGGCGCTGTGGCCGTGCGCGGTGTCGACCACGATGGCGTCCACGCCGGCGCGCACGAGGGCTTCGACGCGCTCTTCAGTGCCCTCGCCCACACCCACGGCGGCACCCACGCGCAATTTGCCCTGGGCATCTCGAGCCGCATCGGGAAAGCTGGTTTGCTTGGTGATGTCCTTGACGGTCATCAGACCACGCAACTCGCCGGCGTCGTTGATCACCAGCACGCGCTCGAGCTTGTGCTTGTGCATGAGGGCCTTGCCGTCCTCGAGCGTGGCGCGCTCATTGACCGTGACGAGCCGCTCGCGTGGCGTCATGATCTCGCGCACCGGCGCATCGAGGCGTGTCTCGAACCGCAAATCGCGGTTGGTCACGATGCCGACGACCCGTGAGCCTTCAAGCACGGGGAAGCCCGACACCCCGTGCTGACGCGACAGATCCACCACGGCACGCACCGATGTGTCGGGCGTCACCGTGATGGGGTCTCGCAAAACACCCGACTCATACCGCTTGACGAGCGCCACCTCGGCCGCTTGCTGCCTGACCGTGAGGTTCTTGTGCACGATGCCGATGCCGCCTTCCTGGGCAATGGCAATCGCCAGTCGCGCCTCAGTCACCGTGTCCATCGCAGCCGACACGAGCGGCAGGTTCAACTGAATGTTGCGGGATAGTCGTGTGGCAAGGCTGGTGTCGCGAGGCAACACCTGGGAGAACGCTGGCACCAACAACACATCGTCGAAGGTGAGCGCTTTACCAAGAAGGCGCATGGATTTGGCTCCTGACGCAAAACGAAATTATAGGTAGGCCAGCACGCTTACCCGATGCCTGTGCTTGTATTCGTGCGGCTTCCAGCCGATCGCAGGCTTACACTTTCCCGAGTTTCAAACGGGGCTGTTCATCCATGCGTGCAAGGCTTGTCAGTGGGGTGGTCGTCGTGTTGCTCTTCGGGCTGTGTTCCAGCGCGTCGGCGCAATGGAAGTGGCGCGATGCCAAGGGCCAAACGCAATACAGCGATCTGCCGCCGCCAGCGGGAGTCGCCGAATCGAGCATCCTGTCGCGCCCACCGTCCGCCAAGCCGCACTCTCCTGTGGCGGCTTCAGAGGCGGCGTCCACCGTGATGGCTTCTCCATTGCCATCGGCCAAGACGGTCGACCCCGAACTTGAGGAAAAGCTCCGCAAGGAGCAGCAGGCCAAGACCGACAAGAGCAAGCTCGAAGAGCAGAAGATCACCACCCAGAAAGCCGACAGTTGCACACGCGCCCGCAGCCAAATGCGCGGCCTCGATGAGGGTTTGCGGCTCGCTCGGATCAATGCTCAAGGCGAGCGTGAAGTTCTGGATGACAAGGGGCGGGCCGAAGAGTCACGCCGCGTCAAGGCCATCATCGCCTCAGACTGCAAGTAGGCGCCCGAGCAGGGCCCATGGCCCGTCACCCCGGGGGCTCGCGCCCTCAGCGTTTGGACTTGCTCTGGCCCCGGTGCCGTACTCGACGGGCATCCTTCGGATCGATCAGCAGGTCACGATAGATCTCGACGCGATCACCGTCTCTCAGCACTTGATCAAGTGGGCGCAACTGGCCCCACACGCCCACCTTGCTAGAGCGAATGCCATCGGTTTCGACAGGCCATGGCAGGCCGCTTTGTGAAATCGCTTCACGCACGGTCGCACCCATGTCCAGCACCAAATGGCAGCGCAGCACCTGACCCGCGGCCGGGCTGCACGCAACCTCCACCCGAACCGACCCGGACTCAGCGCTCGCCATAGACCTGAGCAGCCCGCTTGACGAATGAATCGACGAAGGTGTTGGCGATGCGGTCGAACACAGGACTGATCACCACCTCGAGAGCCCGGCTCGAGAACGCGTATCTCAATTCGAACTCGACCTTGCAGGCGTTGGGTTCGGCGCCCAGAGGCTCGAACTTCCAGTGACCGTCGAGCACCGAGAAAGGCCCGTCGACCAGACGCAGGCGGACTTCGCGATCGGCCACATGCTCATTGGAGGTCGTGAAGGCGTGCCGGATGCCTGAGAAGCCAAGATGCAAACGCGCCCTCATGGCAGTGTCGGTGTGCTCAAGCACCTCGGCACGCTCGCACCACGGAAGGAACTTCGGGTAGTCGGCCACGCCGGTCACCAGTGCATACATCTCGTGCGGCGAGTACCACAACAGCACTGACTTGTTGACCTGCTTCATACAATGACTCGATTGTATTGACGCGTCCTGAGCGCGAAGCCCCCATGCCCATCGCCGAGAACCGACGCGCCAGGTTCGACTATCACATCGAAGAGCGATACGAAGCCGGCTTGATGCTGCAAGGCTGGGAGATCAAGGCCATCCGCGCCGGCCAGGTCCAACTGACCGACGGGTACGTGGTGATTCGCGACGGCGAGCTCTTTCTGATCGGCTGTCGCATCAATGCCCTGGGCAGCGCCTCCACGCACGTCAGCCCCGAAGCCGACCGCACCAAGAAGTTGCTGCTGCACAAGGAAGAGATCAAACGGCTCGTGGGCAAGGTCGAGCAAAAGGGCTTCACCCTGGTCCCGCTGGACCTGCACTACAAGGAAGGCCTCGTGAAGATCGAAATCGCTCTGGCCAAGGGCAAGGCCGAACACGACAAGCGCAACACCGAAAAAGAACGCGACTGGGACCGGGAAAAAGGTCGGTTGATGAGACATAAAGTCTCATCAAAAGCGTAGCGCGCATCGCGAAGCGAGGCACCGAACTTTTCGGCAAAAAGGACGGTGATGAGATTCAAGCCTCGTCGAACGCTTGGCAGCCCCAGGGGCATTGAGCCCGACTCAATCCGCCACTGGGCGTTGCCCCAAACGCCAACCGGTAGAGCGGCGACGGGTGATCCAGCGCATCGCAGGCGCCTCTGCCACGTGGTGGAACCAAGCGCCGACCATGACGCTGAGCACCCACGCAAGGAGCACCCCGAAAGCCTGTGGCCAGGGCTGCGGCGGCACGAACTCGGTGAACGCGGCGTTGACGACCAGACACACCGGGAAGTGCAGCAGGAACACCGCATAGCTGATGCGGCTCAGGTAATGCACCACGCCAAGCACACGACCGCTGCGGAGCGTCGCATGCACCGAAAAGCTGCTGCGAGTTCGCTGCCATGCCCAAAGGAGCGCCGCCACCGAAGCGGCCAGAGCCAGCCGTTCCCGCCACTCCAGCCACAGGCCCAGCAGCACGCTGGCCATCGCCAGGCCGAAGGCCACGCGGGCCGGACGGCCCACGCGAGCCCAGGCCGCCAAGGCGCCCAGTCCGTGGGCGGCAAAAAAGTACGGCGCGCTGATGTCCCAGTTGGCATTGCGGTTGACCTGCAACGCGGACCACGCCACCGCGCACATCACACCCAGTGGCAAGACCCGACGCGCAGTGTCCGGTCCCTTTGAGCAGGCCGCCACCAGCGCCATCCACAACAGCAGCGTGGCGTAGAGCTGCAGATCGATCGACACGTACCAGATGCCAGCCGACAGTGCCTCTTCGCCGATCAGGTCCTGTGCCAGAAACACGTGGGCCAACAACTGCATCGGCGTGGGCGCATCAGGTACGGATGGGTGGTGCATCCATTGGCGAGCCAGCGCCGCTGCGGCAATTGCCACCACGAGTGCCAGCAACAGCGGCAAAGCCAGACGCAAGTAGCGCTCGAATATCCGTGAGCCAACCCGTGCAGGCTCGCGCAGATGTCCCTGCGGCGCGAGGCTGGTCGCACTCAGATACCCGCCGACCACCAGGAAAAGCTGCACGACGACCCTGGCGTGGTGGGACAGCCAGTCCGCCAGTGCCGGCATCAACGGCGCCGCGTAATCGGACATCGGCCCGTAAAACGCCAAGTGATGCAAGACGATCAGCTGCGATCCAATGACCTTCAGCAGGTCGATCAGCGGCAAGCGGTGCGTCTCGCGGTTGCTCATCGCAAGACCGCCAAAGCCTGCGTCAAGTCGGCAATGAGGTCGTCCTCCGACTCCAGCCCCACTGAAAACCGCACCAGCACGCCCGGCCAGCTGGGCCGGCTGCGCAGGGATGTCAAGTCGTACGGAACCACCAGACTCACCGGACCGGCCCAGGAGAATCCGATCTTGAAAAGTCGCAACGCGTCGATGAACGCGTGAACCTGAGCGGTGTTGTAGCGTTCATCGAACACCACCGAAAACAAGCCCGCCGAAGCGCAGCACAGACGCCGCCAGGCGGAGTGCCCTGGCGATTCGGGCAGCGCGGGGTGAAGTACAGCAGCCGCCTCGGGGCGCTTGGCCCACCACTGGGCCAACCGGCGCGAAGCCTGATCCTGCGCGTGATAGCGCAAGGCCAGCGTCGGCAGCGAGCGCAGCAGCAGCTCAGCATCGTTCGCGGCCACGCCGAAGCCCATGCGCATGTGCGTGGACTTGATGCGCAGGTGCAGGCTTTCATCGCGCGTGGTCACCGAGCCCATCAGCACATCGGCGCCACCCGAAGGGTATTTGGTGAGCGCGTGCACCGAGATGTCGGCGCCCAGGCCGGGTTCGATGTCAAACGCATTGAAGGCAATGCCCGCGCCCCAGGTGTTGTCCAGCGCCGTCAGCGCGCCATGGGCTCGCGCCACCCGGATGAGCGCAGGCAGATCGGGGAACTCCATCGTCACAGAGCCGGCAGCCTCGAGCCACACCAGCTTGGTCGCAGGACTCAGCGCAGCGGCCAGAGAGTCCACGTTCATCGCGTCATAAAAGCGGTGGCCGATGCCCCAGCGGGCCAGCTCGGTTCGAGCCAGATCCTTGCCCGGCCCATACGCGTTGTC
>CANBSV010000013.1 GCA_947372225.1 Burkholderiales bacterium
CTTGCGCAACGAGCGCCCGCACGAGATCGTCATCGTCGACTGGCGCATGCCTCAGATGGACGGTTTCGAGACCGCGCAACAGATTCACGCCACCGCCACCGCATACGCCCAAAGCACTGGGACGAAGGCCGCGTTGCCGTTCATCATCGTGGTCACGTCCTTCGGATCCGAAGAAGTCATGTCCAGCGCCCACGTGGCTGGCGTGCCGGTGAATGCTGCGCTTGGCAAGCCGTTCACGATGTCGGGCCTGCAAGGTGCACTGGCGCGAGCCTTGGGAACCCACGAGGTCGGCGATGCGACGCCTGCACCTCAACCGGTGCCAGCCGCGCGGGCCGATGCCCCGTCCGGAGCGCTGTCGCTCAGAGGCCGGCGTGTCCTGGTGGTGGAAGACAACGAGTTCAACCAGGAGCTCGTGTGCATCGTGCTTGAAATGGACGGCGCGATCGTGGAAGTTGCGACGGACGGCGCCCAGGCGCTGGAGCGGCTGTCTCGCGAGCCGCGCTTCGACGTGGTGCTGATGGACTGCCAGATGCCGGTGATGGACGGCTACGCCGCCACGAGGCGCATCCGCGAGCGCCCCGAGCTCGCCGGGCTGCTGGTGGTGGCGCTGACCGCCGAAGTGACCGAGGATGGCCTTCGAAAGATTCAGGAGGCCGGCATGGACGACCGCATCGCCAAGCCCTTCGATCCCCCGGCCCTGGTGGCCAGGCTGGCGCGGCTCATCAGTGAGAGAAGGCAGGCACAAGCATGAGCGGGATGCCGGGCCTGGTCGTTGAAGGTGTGCGCGATGGTCTGCGCCTGAGCGACTTCAAGCTGATCGCATTCGACATGGATTCGACGCTGATCAACATCGAATGCGTCGACGAGATCGCCGATGCCGCGGGGCGGAAAGCCGAGGTGGCGGCGATCACCGAGGCTGCCATGCGAGGCGAAATCACCGACTACAAGGACAGCCTGCGCCGCCGCGTGGCGCTGCTCGAAGGCGTGCCGGTGGCTGCGTTGCAGCAGGTGTACGAGCAGCGGCTGCAGCTCAATCCGGGTGCCGAATCACTGGTTCAGGCCTGCCAGCGGGCCGGTCTGAAGACGCTGCTGGTGTCGGGTGGCTTCACCTTCTTCACCGACCGCATCCGGGATCGGCTGCGACTGGATGCGGCGCGCTCCAACGTGCTCGCGGTCGAGGCCGGCGTGCTCACAGGGCGCATGGTGGATCAGCCCTGGGGCGACATCTGCGATGGCGAGGAAAAGCGCCGCACGCTGCTGGCCACGTGCACTGAGATGGGCATCAGCCCCGCGCAATCCATTGCCGTCGGAGACGGCGCCAACGACCTGCCGATGATGGGCGTGGCGGGCCTGTCGGTGGCCTATCACGCCAAGCCGCGCGTGCGCGAGCAGGCGATGGTGGCGATCAACGAAGGCGGCCTGGACCGCCTGCTCGAGGTGTTGGGCGCCTGAGCCGGCTCACACCGGCGCGCTCAGTACCACGATGCCGTCCTCGTCGGCCACCAGCCATTCGCCGGGACGCACGGTGACCCCCTGAATCTGCACCACCACGTCGCGCAGGCCCTGGTTCTTGCGGTCGGTGGGCAGTGGCATCAAGCCCAGCGCGCGTATGCCCACATCGGCGGCGGCGAGCTCAGCGGTGTCGCGCACGCAGCCATCGACCACCACGCCGGCCCAGCCGTTTTTGGCCGCACCCGCGGCGATGTTGCCGCCGACCAGCGCTCGTCGCAGCGAGCCGCCACCGTCGACCACCAGCACGCGGCCGGCACCGGGCTCTTCGAGCGCAGCCTTGACCACCGAGTTGTCGTCCAGACAGCGCACGGTGCTCACCGGCCCCGCAAAGCGCACCCGCGCGCCGTAGTTCTTGAACACCGGCGGCAGTGCACGAAAGGCACCGCTGGTGTCGTTCTTGAATTGGTCACCCAGATCGCAGGTGTTGGCGGACGGCTGGTTTGAAGGGGGGTTGGCAGCGTTCATGGCATGGACGTGAGGGGTGAAGGCCCGCACTGTGCCATGCCACGCGCCCATCCCGTCGCGGCCGGTGCGGGCCATCGGCACTCGGGGGATGTCAGGTCGCGAGGCTCGAGGCAGCGCTGCGCTGGCGGTGGATGCCAGATCCGACGGCAGCGGCGGACAACACGCCCAGCGCCAGCGCGAGTGCCGAACCATAGAACACGCCTTGCGGCCAGCCGTGGTCGAGCAGCGCTCCAAACACCGGCGCGGCCAATGCAAAGCCGAGGTCCAGCGCCGAATACACCGTGCCATACACCCGACCGGTGGCCCCCGGCGGCGCAGCTCGCTTGATGAGCATGTCGCGCGACGGGCCGGCGATGCCGGTCCCAAAGCCTGCCACGGCCGCCAGCACCACGGCCATCAAACCGCTCACCAGGCCTGTGCCTACCAGCACCAGCAGTGCGGCCGAGCCCAGAAGGCACGGGCTGATGATGCGTTCCAGTCGCTCGCTGCGCGCCACCAGAAAGCCGCCGATCACGATGCCCACCGCGCCGAACAGCATGTAGCCGGTGACCACGAGCGAGGTGGTCGACAGCGGCAGCCCCACCATCGTGTGCAGCGCCGGACTGGCAAAGCTCTGGATGGCGCTCAGCGCGCAGGTCGACCAGAAGAAAAACGAAAAACACAGCCACACCGAAGGCAACCGCAGGAACGCCATCGGATGCTCTGGCGCAACGGCCACAGCGCCGTTCGCCGCAGGGTTCGACACCGGCGCAGCCTGAACGCCGCGGTCGTCGATCGCATCGCGCTGCCACCACAGCACCGCCAGCACCACGATCGCCAGCAGCGCAGCGCACAACGCCGCACCCCGCCAGGAGTCGAACGTGACGGCCAGCCCGGTCAGGAACACCGGCGCCAAGGCCCAGCCCAGATTGCCGGTGAGCCCATGCACGCTGAAGGCGTGTCCCAAACGCTGTGGCGAAACGCGGCGGTTCAAGATGGTGAAGTCGGCCGGATGGAACGGGCAATTGCCCAGGCCCGCCAGCGCGGCAGCCAGCACCAGGCCGCTGAACCCCGTGGCCATCGACAAGGCCACCCCCGCCAGGGCAAAGCACGCCATCGCAGCGAACAGCACCGGCCGTGCGCCGATGCGGTCCACCACAAAGCCCGCCATGGCCTGCCCGGTGCCCGAAACGACGAACAACGTGGTCACCAGCAGGCCGAGTTGGGCATAGCTGAAGCCGAAGTCACGAATGAACATTGGAAACAGCGGGGGCAGCAGCAGATGGAAAAAATGCGATGTGCCATGCGCCAGACCGACCAGCGAAATGGTGCGGACGTCTTCGCGCAAGTGAGCGTCGTAGGCCTCGGGGGGCAGTGGTCGGTTCATCAGAAGGCCTTGAGGTGCGGTCGGCGGCACCGGCGCACAGTCGCCCTGCCGCGCGGGAGCCACACGCAAGGTTGATTGTCGACCAGCCCCGCTCGGGTCGTCGACCGGCTGTGGCCAGCGACAGCCCGCGCCCCCGACGAACGCAGATAATCGCGGACGCGCAACAGGCGCCCGATCCAGTTTTTCACGGAGTCCCATGAGCCCGCTCAACCCATTCGAACAACAAGTTCTCGACGCATTCCTCAAAGGCAACCAGCCCGAACTCGCCGTCTTGCGCAAGCAGATTGACAAGATTCAGGTGAAGGCCCGCACGCACACGGGCGTGGGCTGCTTCGTCGACTTCCAGTTGCCACCCACTGCCGCACGTGTCACACCCGCCGAAATGGCGTTTGGCGACGTGAACATCGAAGTCGAAGGCGTGACGGCGCCGGTGCAAGCGCTGCTGTACGTGATCGGCGGGGCCATCCACTTCCTCGAGATTGCCGCCGACGAAGGCGAGTGGCCCAAGGAGCCCGTGCTCACGCGCATCAATTACCTCAAGTCGGTGGAGGTTCCAGGCGGCTTCGACCTGGTGCCCAGCGATGAACGTGACCCTACCGCGCTCAAGCACTCGCTGGCCGGTCGCCAAGGCCAGAAAAAGTAAGGAATGACCCAGACCCTGTTCGACTACACGCGGCAAGATGCCCGTGGCGCGTGCAGCACCGCGCAGGCCTGGGCCAAGGTTCCAACGGCGTTGTCCGTGCCCGAACGCGCCGCACTCAAGGCTCGCGCGGCCGCGCTGCTCAAACAGCACGACGCGGTGCTGGTGGCGCATTACTACGTCGACGGTGATTTGCAGGATCTGGCGCTCGAGACCGGCGGCTGCGTGTCCGATTCGCTGGAGATGGCGCGCTTCGGACGTGACCACGCAGGCCGCACCTTGGTGGTGGCCGGCGTGCGCTTCATGGGCGAGAGCGCCAAGATCCTCAGCCCCGCCAAGCGCGTGCTGATGCCCGACCTGGACGCGACCTGCTCGCTCGACCTGGGCTGCCCGCCCGACGCTTTTGCACAGTTCTGCGACGCGCACCCCGATCGCACGGTGGTGGTCTACGCCAACACCAGCGCCGCCGTGAAGGCGCGTGCCGACTGGATGGTGACCAGCTCATGCGCGCTGTCCATCGTGCAGCACCTGAAGGACCAGGGCCAGAAGATCCTGTGGGCGCCCGACCGCCATCTGGGGCGCTACATCGAGCAGCAAACCGGCGCCGACATGCTGATGTGGAACGGCGAGTGCATCGTGCACGACGAGTTCAAGGGCGTCGAGCTCGAACTGCTCAAGGCCCGACATCCCGACGCCGTGGTGCTGGTGCACCCCGAATCACCCGAGGCGGTGGTCAAGCTGGCCGATGTCGTGGGTTCGACCACGCAACTGCTCAATGCGGTGACCTCGATGGACGCGCAGACCTTCATCGTGGCCACCGACAACGCGCTGATGCACCGCATGCGCCAGCTCGCACCCGCCAAAACGTTGCTTGAAGCCCCCACCGCCGGCGACAGCGCCACGTGCAAGAGCTGCGCGCACTGCCCGTGGATGGCGATGAACGCGCTGCAAGGCGTGATCGATTGCCTGGAAACCGGTCGCGGCGAGATCGAGGTGGCCGAGCCGGTGCGTGCTCAAGCGCTGGGTTGCATCCAGCGCATGCTCGATTTCGTGGCCAGCCGCCCCGCAGCCACGCGCGCCGGCGCTCTGGTGCCCAAGATCGGCGCGGCCTGAGCGCGCTGCCTGACCCGATGTTCGACACCAACGAAACCCTCGAAGCCGCGCGAGAGCGCAACGTGCGCGACGCGCTGATGGAAGACATCGGCCGCGGTGACTGGACGGCGCAATTGGTGCCCGCGGGCCGGCGCGTGAAGGCCCGCGTGCTGGTGCGCGAAGACGCCGTGCTGTGCGGACGCGACTGGTTCGACGCTTGCCTGGCCGCACTCGATGCCACCGCGCACGTGGACTGGCATGTCGCCGAAGGCGCGCCCATGTCGGCCGACACGCTGGTGTGCCACATCGAGGCCGACGCGCGCGCGCTGCTGTCGGCCGAGCGCCCTGCCCTCAACTTTTTGCAGTTGCTGTCGGCCACCGCCACGCTCACGCGCCGCCACGTCGATGCCATCGCCGGCGCCAGCCCCAACCCGCGCGGCTGCGTGATCCTCGACACCCGCAAGACGCTGCCCGGCCTGCGTCAGGCCCAAAAGTACGCGGTGCGCACGGGCGGCGGCAGCAACCAGCGCCTGGCGCTGTGGCACGGCATCCTGATCAAGGAAAACCACATCGCCGCCGCCGGTGGCGTGGCCGCGGCACTGCGCAATGCGCAGGCGCTGCGCGCTGGCGTGGACATCCAGATCGAGGTCGAGTCGCTCGAACAACTGGCCGAGGCGCTGGCCGCCGGTGCTACCAGCGTGCTGCTCGACAACTTCGATCTGCCGCGCATGCGCGAAGCCGTGGCACTCAATGCGCAACGTGCGTTGCTCGAGGTGTCGGGCGGCGTGGCGCTGGATCAGGTGCGCGACATCGCCGCCACCGGCGTCGATCGCATCTCGATCGGCCGATTGACCAAGGACGTGCGGGCGACCGACTACTCGATGCGGGTGCTGTCGGCGTTCTGAAGCGTCTGCGGGTGTGGCATTGGCACGCATCTGGGCCGGACTTCGGGTGTTGTTCGGGGGCTGGACGGCCCCGGGCGGGTCCACACTTCGGGTCAAGCCGTGACCTGGAGCGATACGCCGATGAACAGCATGTTCGACACCATCCACAACCACCACGAGCGTCTGGTGCTCGATGCCGTGCTCGCCGCTGCGCCCAACTTCGCACACCTGAACGAACCGCCCATCATGGCCGACGTCGCCTGTGTGGCGCTCAATCGCCTGCCACCACGCTACATCCGCCACGAGGTCGATTACGCGTTCTATCTGACCGAGCGCGAGCGCGCCCAGAACGAGGCGGCCATCGCCGAGGCCGTGTCCTTCGCGTTCGAATTCGTGCAGGCCAAGGTGCTCCTGCGCGCGCGTCGCTGAGCGAAGCGCCCACGCGCCGGGGGCTTCAGGCGCTCAACCCGTTGGTCTTGGGCTTCTTGCCGCTGCGCAAGGTGCGCATGAGCACCGTCGGGAAACTCACCGGCAGCGTGAACGGGTAATCGCGGCTGTAGTGCAGTCCGCGGCTCTCATGGCGCATCGACGCCGAACGCACGATCAGCTCGGCGCAATCGACCAGGTTGCGCAACTCCAGCAAATCGCGGTTGACGCGGAAGTTGGCGTAGTAATCGTCGATCTCGCTGCGCAACAGCTTGATGCGATGCAACGCCCGCTCGAGCCGCTTGGTCGTGCGCACGATGCCCACGTAGTTCCACATCAGCAAACGCAACTCGTCCCAGTTGTGGGCGATCACCACCTGCTCGTCGGCGTTTTCGACCTGGCTCTCGTCCCAGGCCGGCGGCTGCGGAGCACCGCTCGCCTGCAGACCATGGATGTGCTGCGCGCAGGTGCGCCCGAGCACCACGCACTCGAGCAGCGAGTTGCTGGCCAGCCGGTTGGCGCCGTGCAGGCCGGTGTAGCTGGTCTCACCCACCGCGTACAGACCCGGCACATCACTGCGGCCTTGCAGGTCCGTGACCACGCCGCCGCACGTGTAGTGCGCTGCGGGCACCACCGGAATGGGCTGCCGAGCGATGTCGATGCCCAGCGCCAGGCAACGCGCATGAATGGTCGGGAAGTGTTCCTTCAGGAAATCTTCGCCCAGATGCGTGGCGTCCAGCCACACATGGTCAAGACCGTGCTTTTTCATCTCGAAGTCGATGGCGCGCGCCACGATGTCGCGCGGCGCGAGCTCCAGCCGCTCGTCGTGCGCAGCCATGAAGCGCTCGCCGAAGCCCGCGCCGATACCGGGCAGCCGCAGGTGTGCGCCTTCGCCACGCAGCGCCTCGGTGATGAGAAAACTGCGCTCTTGCGGGTGGTAGAGGCACGTCGGGTGGAACTGGATGAATTCCATGTTGGCGATGCGGCTGCCCGCGCGCCAGGCCATCGCGATGCCGTCGCCGGTGGCCGTGTCGGGTTTGCTGGTGTAGCGGTAGACCTTGCCCACCCCACCCGTGGCCAGCACCACCGCATGCGAGGCCAGCGTCTCCACGCGCTGGCTGTCGATGTCGAGTGCGTAAATGCCGTAGCAACGGTTGGGTTCGTCGCGGTTCAGGTGGCGCGACGTGATCACATCGACCGCCATCCAGCGCTCGCGCACCTCGATGTTCGGGTGGCGCTTGACCTCGGCGAGCAGCGCGTCGTGAATGGCCTTGCCGGTGGCGTCGGCCGCGTGCGCGATGCGGCGCACCGCGTGGCCGCCTTCGCGCGTGAGGTGCAGCCCGAGGGGTCCGTCCGGGTCACCCGAAAACGGCACGCCGCGCTCGACCAGCCAGCCGATGGCCTCGGCGCTTTGCTCGGCGATGAACCGCGCGGTCTGCTCGTCGACGAGGCCGGCACCGGCGTCTTGCGTGTCATTGACGTGCAACTCGACGCTGTCGTCGCTGCCCAGCACGCCGACGATGCCGCCTTGTGCCCAGGCGGTGGCCGCTTCGGACAGGGAGCGCTTGGCCAGCACGATCACCCGATGCTCGGCCGCCAGGTGCAGCGCCACCGTCAGGCCCGCGAGTCCCGCGCCGATGATGACCACGGGGGCCGGCGCCACAGACTGCTCAGGCGCGGACATGGCGCACGGTGGCAACGCGCTGGTCGCTGGCTCGGGGGGTGTTTTTCATCGGTCGATTCTATCGACCACCCCCCAAAACCACGCTCAGTGAACGACGCGGTCGAACACGAATTCGCCGTCGCGCATATCGACCGGGATCACGTCCTTCGGCCCGAACTTGCCTTCGAGGATGAGCTTGGCGGCCGGGTTTTCGATGCGTTGCTGGATCGCACGCTTGAGCGGTCGCGCACCAAACACCGGATCGAATCCGGCCTTGGCCAGCTCGGCCAACGCCAGTTCGGACACCTCGAGCTTCATGTCCATCTTTTCGAGCCGCTCTTCGAGCCCCCTGAGCTGGATCTTCGCGATCGACTCGATGTGACGATGATCGAGCGCGTGGAACACCACCACCTCGTCGATGCGGTTGAGGAACTCGGGGCGGAAGTGCTGCTTCACATCCACCCACACCGCCTCGCGGATCAACTCGCTGTCTTGCCCGGCCATTTGCATGATCTGGTGTGAGCCGAGGTTGCTGGTCATCACGATGACGGTGTTCTTGAAGTCCACGGTGCGCCCCTGGCCATCGGTCAGCCGGCCGTCGTCGAGCACTTGCAACAGCACATTGAACACATCGGGGTGGGCCTTTTCGACCTCGTCGAGCAGCAGCACGCTGTAGGGCTTGCGGCGCACGGCTTCGGTCAGGTAGCCGCCTTCGTCGTAGCCCACATAGCCCGGGGGCGCGCCAATCAGGCGGCTGACCGAATGCTTTTCCATGTACTCGCTCATGTCGATGCGGATCAGGTGATCCTCGCTGTCGAACAGGAAACCGGCGAGCGCCTTGCACAGCTCGGTCTTGCCCACACCGGTGGGGCCCAGAAACAAGAACGAGCCGGTCGGGCGGTTGGGGTCACTCAACCCGGAGCGCGCGCGACGGATGGCGTTGGCCACCGCGGTGATGGCCTCGTCCTGTCCGACCACGCGTTCGTGCAAACGGCCTTCCATTTGCAGCAGCTTTTCCCGCTCGCCTTGCATGAGCTTGGACACCGGAATGCCGGTGGCGCGAGCGACCACCTCGGCGATTTCCTCCACGCCCACCATCGTGCGCAGCAGCTGTGGCTTGCCGCTGGCCTTGCCGGCACTGGCTTTGCCCTGCTCGGTGGACTGCGCCTCGGCGAGCTTTTTCTCCAGCTCCGGCAGTCGGCCATATTGAAGCTCGGCGACCTTGTTGAAGTCACCCTTGCGCTTCCAGTCCTCGATCTGGAAGCGGATGCGGTCGATCTCTTCCTTGACCTGTGCCGAGCCTTGCGCCGCGGCCTTCTCGGCCTTCCAGATCTCGTCGAGATCGGCCGATTCGCGCTGCAGCTTGACGATCTCTTCTTCGATCAGATCGAAGCGCCTTTGCGAGGCCTCGTCCTTCTCGCGGCGCACGGCCTCACGCTCGATCTGCAACTGGATCAAGCGACGGTCGAGCTTGTCCATGGACTCGGGCTTGGAGTCGATCTCGATCTTGACCTTGGCCGCTGCCTCGTCGATCAGGTCGATGGCCTTGTCGGGCAGGAAGCGGTCGGTGATGTAGCGGTGGCTGAGTTCGGCCGCAGCCACGATGGCCGGGTCGGTGATCTCCACACCGTGGTGCACCTCGTACTTTTCCTGCAGCCCGCGCAAGATGGCGATGGTCGCCTCGACACTGGGCTCGTCCACGATGATCTTCTGGAAGCGGCGCTCGAGCGCGGCGTCCTTCTCGACGTACTTGCGGTATTCATTGAGCGTGGTCGCGCCGATGCAGTGCAGTTCGCCGCGCGCCAGCGCCGGCTTGAGCATGTTGCCTGCGTCGATGGCACCTTCGGCCTTGCCCGCGCCCACCATGGTGTGGATCTCGTCGATGAAGACGATGGTCTGGCCCTCGTCTTGAGCCACTTCCTTGAGCACCGACTTGAGCCGCTCCTCGAACTCGCCGCGGAACTTGGCGCCGGCCAGCAGCAGCGCCATGTCGAGCACCAGCACGCGCTTGTTCTTGAGCGAATCGGGCACCTCGCCGGCGACGATGCGCTGCGCCAGACCTTCGACGATGGCGGTCTTGCCCACGCCCGGCTCGCCGATGAGCACCGGGTTGTTCTTGGTGCGCCGCTGCAGGACCTGGATCGCACGGCGGATCTCGTCGTCACGGCCGATCACCGGGTCGAGCTTGCCCTGGCGCGCGCGCTCGGTCAGATCGAGCGTGTATTTCTTGAGTGCTTCTCGCTGGCCCTCGCCCTCAGCGCTGTCCATCTTCTGGCCGCCACGCACGGCATCGATGGCGGATTCGAGCGCCTTGCGCGTCAGGCCGTGCTCCTTGACCAGCGGACCGATCGGCGACTTGCTGTCGGCCAGCGCCAGCAGGAACATCTCGCTGGCGATGAACTGGTCACCGCGCTTGAGTGACTCCTTCTCGCAGGCCTGCAGCAACGAGCCCAGGTCGCGGCTGGTTTGCACCTGCTCGCCGCCTTGCACCTGAGGCAGCTTGGACAACTCGGCCTCCATCGCGCCTTGCAGCTTGGCCGTGTTCACGCCAGCGCGCGACAGCAGCGCCTTGGGGCCATCGGTTTGCATCAGCATCGCCAGCAGCAGGTGCACCGGCTCGACGTACGGGTTGTCGCGGCCATTGGCCATGCTCTGGGCGTCGGACAGTGCCGACTGGAAGGTGGTGGTGAATTTGTCGAGACGCATCTGGTAATTCCTCCGATTGCAGCGAAGGTGAGGGGTTGAGATCGCATTTCAAGGCGTGGCGACCGAGGCGCATTGAGATGGATCAAATCGGCGGTGAACACGCCGCGTGGCGGCTCGGTCGCGCGCATGGCTCACGTCTTGCTAAGTTCTGCGTCATGACTGTCACAGGTACCACGCTGTCGGTGCTGATCGTCACCGACCCCTTTGCCGAGACGTCCGACGACGCCATCGCGATTTCCAGCGCGCTGGCCGACGTGGGGCACCTGGTGCTGGGCGTGCGTGCGGGTGACGCATCGCTGCCCGAGGCCATGGCCCGGCTCAAGCCCGACGTGGTCGTGGTGCGCAGCGACAGCGCGGTGCGCGACGTGCTCGAGCACATCGTGATGGCGACCCGCGACGCGCGCCGACCGATCGTCATGTTCACCGACGACCCGGACCGCCCGACCATGCGCAGCGCCATCGGTGCCGGCGTGTCGGCCTATGTGGTGAAGGGGCTCAAGCCCGAACGTGTGCAAGCCGTCATCGACGTGGCCGTTGAGCGCTTCGCCGGCGAGCAGGCGCTGCGATGCGAACTCGACGCCGCGCGCAACGAGCTGGCCGACCGCAAGACCATCGACCGCGCCAAGCGGCTGTTGATGGCCAAGAAAAACCTCAGCGAGCCCGAGGCCCACCGCTTCTTGCAGGACCTGGCCATGAAGAAGAGCCTGAAGCTGCGCGATGCCGCCGAACGCGTGATCGACGTCGAGTCCCTGCTAGGCTGAGCCGCCCCGCGGGGCCGGTTTTGGTGCGCCTGTGCGCGCAATCGTGCGGTCACGACCTGCCCGCCGAGGCGCTCTCCCCGTAAGACCCCATGGCACGACCTTTGCATACCTAGCGACCAGGTGTGGCGGCAATGGCGTCGCGGCACCAAAACAGTTCAGAGCAACGGAGCTCGCAACACGCAGTGTCGTGTCGCGGGCTTTTTTTATTCCCGAAAGGCTCCCATGACCACCACGCCGTCGTCCACCAACCCACCTGTCGAGGCCCCCACCATGTCCCGTCGCCGAGTGATCCAAAGCGCTGCCGTAGCCACCGCCGGCCTCGTCATCGACCCTGCGCTGCGCGCGGCGGCCTATGCCCAGGGCAGCGACAAGCCGGAAAAGGAGGAAGTTCGCATCGGCTTCATCCCGCTGACCGATTGCGCCAGCGTGGTGATGGCCAGCGTGCTGGGCTTCGACAAGAAGTACGGCGTGAAGATCATCCCGACCAAGGAAGCCAGTTGGGCCGGCGTGCGCGACAAGCTCGTCAACGGCGAACTGGACATGGCGCACGTGCTGTACGGCCTGGTGTATGGCGTGCACCTGGGCGTGGGCGGCCCCAAGAAGGACATGGCCGTGCTGATGACGCTCAGCAACAACGGGCAAGCCATCACGCTGTCGAAGGCGCTGGCCGACAAGGGTGCGGTCGACGGCCCCAGCCTGGCCAAGGTGATGGCCGCCGACAAGCGCGAGTACACCTTTGCGCAGACCTTCCCGACCGGCACGCACGCCATGTGGCTGTACTACTGGCTGGCAGCCGCGGGCATCAACCCGCAAAAGGACGCCAAGGTCATCACCGTGCCGCCGCCGCAAATGGTGGCCAACATGCGCGTGGGCAACATGGACGGCTACTGCGTGGGCGAGCCCTGGAACCACCGCGCGATCATTGACGGCATCGGCATCACCGCGGTCACCACGCAAGACATCTGGAAGGACCACCCCGAAAAGGTGCTGGGCACCACCAACGAATTCGTAACCAAGTACCCCAACACCGCGCGCGCCGTGATGATGGCCATCATCGAAGCGGGCCGCTGGATCGATTCCGGTCTGCAGAACAAGAACAAGATGGCCGAGACGATCGCCGAGAAGAGCTACGTCAACACCGGCGTCGACGCGATCAACCAGCGCATCCTGGGGCGCTACCAGAACGGCCTGGGCAAGACCTGGGACGACCCCAACCACATGAAGTTCTTCAACGACGGCGCGGTGAACTTCCCGTACCTGAGCGACGGCATGTGGTTCCTGACCCAGCACAAGCGCTGGGGCCTGCTCAAGGATCACCCCGATTACCTCGCGGTGGCCAAGCAGATCAACCAGATCGATCTCTACAAGCAAGCGGCCAGTGCGCTCAAGGTCAACGTGCCCAAGGACGCCATGCGCAGCAGCAAGTTGATGGATGGCGTGGTGTGGGACGGCAAGGATCCCGCCAAGTACGCCGACAGCTTCAAAGTGCGTGCCGCCTGACGGCCTGAGCCCATCCCCGACACCCACCGCGTACCGTCGTCCAGGAGACCCACATGGTCAGTGCCGTTTTTCATTCGCCCCAACGGGCCTCGCAGTTGCTGCGTGAAGCCAAGGCCGTGGCAGCCGCCTCGGCGACGCTGTCGCCGACGTTGCCGGTGTCCGCTGCCCACGGCGTGCCCGAAGCGCGCCCGAAGCGCGATCCGTTCGACTGGGGCGCGCTGATGGGGCAGATCCTGCCCCCGCTGGCGGGCATGGCGCTGCTGGTGGCCATCTGGGGCTTGCTCACGCAAAAGGGCGGCCCGTTCCCGACGCCCGCGGCCACTTTCGACGCCGCGGTCAAGCTGTTCGCGAATCCGTTCTATCAAAACGGCCCCAACGACCAGGGCATCGGCTGGAACATCCTGTTCTCGCTCAAGCGCGTGGCGGTGGGCTTCGGGCTGGCGGCGGTGGTGGGCATACCGCTGGGGTTCATCATCGGCCGGTTCGCGCTGCTCAACCGCATGCTGTCACCGCTGATCAGCCTGCTCAAGCCGGTGTCGCCGCTGGCCTGGCTGCCCATCGGGTTGCTGGTGTTCAAGTCGGCCAACCCGGCGGCCATCTGGACCATCTTCATCTGCTCGATCTGGCCGATGGTGATCAACACCGCGGTGGGCGTGCAGCGTGTGCCCGAGGACTACCTCAACGTGGCGCGCGTGCTCAAGCTGAGTGAATGGAAGATCGCCACGCGCATCCTGCTGCCGTCGGTCATGCCCTACATGCTGACCGGCATGCGCCTGAGCGTGGGCACGGCCTGGCTGGTGATCGTCGCGGCCGAGATGCTGACCGGCGGCGTGGGCATCGGCTTTTGGGTGTGGGACGAGTGGAACAACCTCAACGTCGCTCACATCATCATCGCCATCTTCGTCATCGGCATCGTCGGGCTGCTGCTCGAATGGGCCTTGATGGCGGTGGCCAAACGCTTCGACTACAGCTGAGCCGGAGGGCCACACCATGAGCAAATTCGACAAGCCCATGCTGCAGATCGCAGACGTGGGAATGACCTTCGCCACCCGCCGCGGCCCGTTCGTGGCGCTGCGCGACATCCAGCTCAACGTGCAACGCGGCGAGTTCGTCTCGCTGATCGGGCACTCGGGCTGCGGCAAGTCCACGCTGCTGAACCTGGTGGCCGGGCTGACCACGCCGACATCGGGCGTGCTGCTGCTCGACGACCGCGAGCTCACGGGCCCAGGTCCCGACCGCGGCGTGGTGTTCCAGAACCATTCGCTGCTGCCCTGGCTGAGCTGCCTGGACAACGTGTACCTGGCGGTCGAGCGCGTGTTCGGCGACAAGGAAACCAAGGCCCAACTGCGCGAACGCTCGCTGGCGGCAATTGAACTGGTGGGCATGGGCCACGCGGTGGCCAAGCGCCCGCAGGAAATTTCCGGCGGCATGAAGCAGCGCGTGGGCATCGCCCGTGCGCTGGCGATGGAGCCCAAGATGCTGCTGATGGACGAGCCGTTCGGAGCGCTCGATGCGCTGACCCGCGCGCGGCTGCAAGACGAGCTGCTCAAGATCGTGGCCGCCACCGGCGCCACCGTGATGATGGTGACCCACGACGTCGATGAAGCGGTGCTGCTGAGCGACCGCATCGTGATGATGACCAACGGCCCGGCCGCGACCATCGGCGAGGTGCTGAGCGTGGACCTGCCGCGCCCGCGCGACCGCGTCGAGCTGGTGGGCGACCCCGCCTATGCGCGCTACCGCAAGGAGGTCATCGACTTCCTCTACACGCGCCACAGCCACGTCGAGAGGGCCGCCTGATGGACGCGCGCACCAAGATGAAACTGGTGCTCGTGGGCAACGGCATGGCCGGCGTGCGCACGCTCGAAGAACTGCTCAAGATCGCGCCCGACCTCTACGACATCACCGTGTTCGGCGCCGAGCCGTACCCGAACTACAACCGCATCCTGCTCAGTCCGGTGCTGGCCGGCGAGCAAACGCTGGCCGAGATCGTGCTCAACCCCTTGGGTTGGTACGCCGAGCACGGCATCACGCTGCACACCGGCAAGAAGGTCACGCAGATTGATCGGGTCAAGCGCATCGTGCGTGCCGATGACGGCACCGAAGCGCCCTACGACCGGCTCCTGATCGCCACCGGCTCGCACCCTTTCATCCTGCCGGTGCCGGGCAAGGACCTGCCGGGCGTCATCGCCTACCGCGACATCGCCGACACCGAAGCCATGATCGATGCGGCCACCAAGTACCAGCATGCGGTGGTCATCGGCGGCGGCCTGCTCGGGCTGGAGGCGGCCAACGGGCTGATGCTGCGAGGCATGAAGGTCACCGTGGTTCACCTCATGCCGTGGCTGATGGAGCGCCAGCTCGACGACGTGGCCGCCGGGTTGCTGCGTCACTCGCTTGAAGCACGCGGCCTGACCTTCCTGATGGGCGCGCAAACGCAAGCGCTGATCGCCGGCGAGAGCGGTCGCGTGGGCTCGGTGCAGTTCAAGGACGGCACGCAGATCCCGGCCGATCTGGTGGTGATGGCCGCAGGCATCCGCCCCAACACCGACCTGGCCGAGAGCTGCGGCCTGCACTGCGCGCGCGGCGTGGTGGTGAGCGACACGCTGCAAACGGTCACCGACCCTCGCATCTACTCGGTGGGCGAATGTGCCGCGCACCGCGGTGTGGCCTACGGGCTGGTGGCGCCGCTGTTCGAGCAGGGCAAGGTGTGCGCCACGCACCTGGCGCAGTTCGGCATCGGCCGCTACCTGGGCAGCCAGACCAGCACCAAGCTCAAGGTCACGGGCATCGACTTGTTCAGCGCGGGCAACTTCATGGGCGCCAAAACGGGCAAGACCGAAGACGCCGACTGCGAAGAAATCGTGATGAGCGATCCCTACGGCGGCGTCTACAAGAAGCTGGTCATTCAGGGCGACAAGCTCGTGGGCGCCGTGATGTACGGCGACACGGTCGACGGCAGCTGGTACTTCAAGCTGCTGCGCGACGGGCGCAGCGTGAGCGACATCCGCGACAAGCTGATGTTCGGTGAATCGAACATCGGCGACGTCGGGCACCAGGGCCAGAACAGGGCCATGGCGATGGCCGACAGCGACGAGGTGTGCGGCTGCAACGGCGTGACCAAGGGCGCCGTGTGCAAGGCGATCAAGGAAAAAGGCCTGTTCACGCTCGACGAGGTGCGCAAGCAGACCAAGGCCAGCGCATCGTGCGGCTCGTGCACCGGGCTGGTCGAGCAGTTGCTGATGTTCACCGCCGGCGGCGACTACAGCGCTGCGCCCAAGCTCAAGGCCATGTGCGGCTGCACCGACCACGGCCACCAGGCGTTGCGCGATGCCATCCGCGAGCAGCACCTGCTGACCATCGCCGACGTCTACGCCACGATGGGCTGGCGCACGCCCAACGGCTGCGCGAGCTGCCGCCCGGCGATCAACTACTACTTGCTGAGCAGCTGGCCCAAGGAGGCGGTGGACGACCCGCAAAGCCGCTACATCAACGAGCGCAGCCACGCCAACATCCAGAAGGACGGCACCTACTCGGTCATCCCTCGCATGTGGGGCGGCGAGACCACCTCCAGCGAGTTGCGCCGCATTGCCGATGCGGTCGACAAGTACAACATCCCCACGGTGAAGGTCACCGGCGGCCAGCGCATCGACTTGCTGGGCGTCAAGAAGGAAGACCTGCCGGCGGTGTGGCAGGACATCGGCATGCACAGCGGCCACGCCTACGCCAAGGCCCTGCGCACCGTGAAGACCTGCGTGGGCAGCGAGTGGTGCCGCTTCGGCACCCAGGACAGCACGCAAATGGGCAAGGACCTCGAGCGCGCGATGTGGCGCATGTACGCGCCGCACAAGGTCAAGTTCGCGGTCAGCGGCTGCCCGCGCAACTGCGCCGAGGCCGGCATCAAGGACGTGGGCATCATCGGCGTGGACTCGGGCTGGGAGATGTACGTCGCCGGCAACGGCGGCATCAAGACCGAGGTGGCGCACTTCTTCGTGAAGCTGAAAACCCCCGAGGAGGTGCTCGAGTACACCGGCGCGTTCTGCCAGCTGTACCGCGAGGAAGGCTGGTACCTCGAACGCACGGTGCACTACGTGAACCGCGTCGGCCTGGACCACGTCAAACGCAAGATCCTCGACGATGCGGCCGGGCGCCAGGCGCTGTGGGAGCGGCTGCAGTTCGCGCTGGACGGCGAGCCCGACCCGTGGTTCGAGCACGAGCGCGCGCAAGTCGACATGCGCCAGTTCACGCCGGTCGCGATGCTCAAGCCCATCCCCGCCTGAAGCGCACCACCAGGAGCCACACCATGAGCGAATGGATCCCGATCTGCCGGGTGCAAGACATCCCCGTGCTGGGCGCGCGCCGCGTGGCGCGAGCCCAGGGCGCGCCGGTCGCGCTGTTTCGCGCCGCCGACGACCACGTGTTCGCGCTGCTTGACCGCTGCCCGCACAAGGGCGGGCCGCTGAGCCAGGGCATCGTGTTCGGCCACAGCGTGGCCTGCCCGCTGCACAACTGGACCATCGGCCTGGCCGACGGCTGCGCGCGCGCACCCGATGAGGGCTGCACGACGCCGTTCCAGGTGCGCGTCGAGGCCGGCGCGGTCGCACTCGATGCCGCCGAGTTGCGCGAACTGGCCATCGACCAGCCCGCGGCGGCCGCGTGAAGGAAACCGCCTCCACCTGCCCGTACTGCGGTGTGGGTTGCGGCGTGATCATCGAAAGCGAGGGCGCTCAGATCACGGGCGTGCGTGGCGACCCCGATCACCCGGCCAACTTCGGCCGCCTGTGCACCAAGGGCAGCACGCTGCACCTGACCGCCAGCGCCCCGGTCACGTTGCAAGCGCGGCTGCTGCAGCCGATGCGCCGGCTGCAGCGCGGCGCACCACCCGAGGCCGTCGGCTGGGACGCCGCCATCGATCTGGCCGCCAACCGGCTGGCCGAGGTTGCAAAGACGCGCGGGCCCGATGCCATCGGCCTGTACATCAGCGGCCAGTTGCTGACCGAGGACTACTACGCCTTCAACAAGCTGGCCAAGGGGCTGCTCGGCACCAACAACATCGACACCAACAGCCGCCTGTGCATGAGCAGCGCGGTGGCCGGCTACAAGACCACGCTGGGTGCCGACGCACCGCCGTGTTCCTACGAGGACCTCGACCACGCGCAAACGGTGTTCATCGCGGGCAGCAACATGGCCTGGGCGCACCCGATCCTGTTTCGCCGGCTTGAAGAGGCGCGGCGCGCCAATCCGCAGCAAAAGTGGATCGTGGTCGACCCGCGGCGCACCGAAACCGCCGAGGCCGCCGACCTGCATTTGCAGATCCTGCCGGGCACCGACGTGGCGCTGTTCAACGGGCTGCTGCACCTGATGCTGTGGGAAGGCCTGACCGACCGCGCCTACATCGAGCGGCACACCAGCGGCTTCGATGCCTTGCGCGACCTGGTGCGCAACTGCACGCCCGGCGAGACCGCGCGGCTGTGCGGCATCAAGGAAGCCGATCTGGTTCAAGCCGCGCGCTGGTTCGGCGGCGCCACGCCCACGCTGTCGCTGTACTGCCAGGGCCTGAACCAAAGCGTGAGCGGCACGGACAAGAACGCCGCGCTCATCAACCTGCATCTGGCCACCGGTCAGATCGGCAAGCCGGGCGCGGGGCCGTTTTCGCTGACGGGCCAGCCCAACGCGATGGGCGGGCGCGAGGTCGGCGGCATGGCCAACTTGCTCTCGGCGCACCGCGACCTGGGCAACGCTGTGCACCGCGCCGAAGTCGCCGCGCTGTGGGGCTTGCCCAACGTGCCCGAGCGGCCGGGCAAGACCGCCGTCGAGATGTTCGAAGCCGCAGCCGATGGCGAGATCGCCGCGCTGTGGATCGCCTGCACCAACCCCGCGCAAAGCCTGCCCGATCAGGCCACCGTGCGGCGCGCGCTCGAGCGCTGCGAGTTCGTCATCGTGCAGGAAGCCTTTGCCACCACGGCCACAGCGGCCTACGCCGACTTGCTGCTGCCGGCCACCACGTGGGGCGAGAAGGATGGCACCGTGACCAACAGCGAACGGCGCATCAGCCGCGTGCGCCCTGCCGTGGCCGCCCCCGGCCAGGCGCGCAACGACTCGCGCATCGTGGTCGATGTGGCCCGCCGTCTCGAAGCGCTGCTGCCGCCGCGGCGTACGGATGGCGCAGCGCTGTTCGGGTTCGACACCCCGGAGAGCCTGTGGAACGAGCACCGCGAGAGCACCCGTGGACGCGACCTCGACATCACAGGTCTCAGCTACGCGATGCTCGATCGCCATGGCCCGCAGCAGTGGCCGCTGCGCGAAGGCGAGGCGATCGGCGCCAAGCGGCTTTATGCCGACGGACATTTCCCCACGCCCGACGGTCGCGCCAAGTTCGCCGCCGTCGCCGCGAGGCCGCTGGCCGAAAAGCGCGATGCGCCCTACCCGTTCAGTCTGAACACCGGCCGCTTGCGCGACCACTGGCATGGGCTGAGCCGCACCGGCACGCTGGGCCGTCTGTACGGCCACGCCAGCGAGCCCACGGTCGACATGCACCCGAGTGATCTGGCCCGGCTGCGGCTGGCCGGCGGCGATCTGGTGCAGGTCACCTCGCGCCGCGGCACGCTGGTGCTGCCCGTGAACAGCAGCACCAGCGTGGCGCCCGCGCAGGCCTTCATCGCCATGCACTGGGGCGACGAGGTGCTGGGCGGTCGCCACCGCGGCGGCATCAACGCGCTGACATCGCCGGCCTTTTGCCCGCAAAGCAAGCAGCCCGAACTCAAGCACGCCGCCGTCAAGATCACCCCGGCAGCACTCCCCTGGCAACTGGTCGCCCGCGCGTGGATGCCGGCCGATGTGGCCTTGCTGCGCCGCGCAGAACTGCTGGCCGCGTGCAGCGAACTGGATTACGCGGTGTGCATGCCGTTCGGCCGCGAGCCTGGTGCCACCGGCGTGTGGCTGCGAGCGGCCACGCCCGCCGCGCCATCGGCCGAGTGGCTGGCGCACATCGAGGCGCTGCTCGGGCTCGATCACGCCGAGGTGCTGCGCTACACCGACCCGCAGCGCGGCCAGCGGCGCAGCATGCGGCTGATGCGACGCGAGACGGCCGATGCGGCTGGCGACACCAACGCAACGGCCAGCATGCCTGCCAGTGCCGCCACCGACGCGCTGCTCAAGTCCTTCATGCTGGCCGGCGACACGCTCGCCAGCGGCTGGGTCAGCGACCTGCTGCTCGACGAACTGCCGGCGCAGCGATTCGGCCGAGCGCTGCTCGCCGGCACCGCCACGCCGCCGGTGGCGCTGCCTTCGCGCGGCGCGCAGGTGTGCAACTGCTTTGATGTTTGCGAACCCGAAATCACCGCCGTGCTCGAGCGTTGCAGCGGCAGCGCCGACTCGCGGCTCGCGCAGTTGCAAGGCGCGCTCAAGTGCGGCACCAACTGCGGCAGTTGTCTGCCCGCGCTGCGCCAGCAGGTGCTGCGCATCCAGCCTGCCGGCCAGACCGTTTGAGGAGCCATCCATGACCCCCACGCGCCCCGACACCTTGACCGCAGCGCCCCAGCGCATCGGCACCGTCAGCCTGGTCGGCGCCGGCCCGGGCGACCCCGAGTTGCTCACGGTGCAGGCGATCAAGGCCATCCGCCGTGCCACGGTGCTGCTGCTCGACAGCCTGGTGGGCGACGGCGTGCTGCGCTACGCCCGCCGCAGCGCACGCGTCATCCACGTGGGCAAGCGTGGCGGCTGCGCGAGCACGCCGCAGGCGTTCATCCACAAGCTGATGGTGGCCGAGGCGCAGCGCGGCGAGACCGTGGTGCGGCTCAAAGGCGGCGATCCGTTCATCTTCGGCCGCGGCGGCGAAGAAGCCGAGCACCTGCGCGACGCCGGCATCGAGGTGCGCGTGGTCAACGGCATTTCCTCAGGTCTGGCCGCGACCACCGCGCTGGGCGTGCCGTGGACGCACCGCCAGCACGCGCACGGCGTGATGCTGGTGACCGGCCACCCCGGCGAATCCAGCACCACGCTCGATTGGCCCACGCTGGCCGCGGCGGCCGCACAAGGGCTCACGCTGGTGGTCTACATGGGCGTGCAGCGGCTCGCTCAAATCCAAGACGGCCTGCTGGCCGCCCTGCGAGCGGACACGCCAGCCGCCCTGGTGCAGCACGCCAGCACCGCGCACGAGCGCCGGCTGGTGACCACGCTGGGCCAGCTGACTGCCCACGCCGCGCAGGCCGGCATCGGCAGCCCGGCGATCCTGATCGTGGGGGATGTGCTCCAGGGCGCACAAGCGTTGAGCGTCGCGACCGAGCCGATGCCCCAGCGCGTGGCGATCTAGAGCGCAAGGCAGCAGCAGACAAACCAGGCAAGCGGCGGCTCATGCCCGCAGCCTTGGTTCAATCCAGCAAGGCGCTCACCACCTTGAACCCCACGGCGCTGCACAGCAACGCGCCGGCCAGATGGGCCAGCGCATGTGCTGCCGCCCAAGCGTAATCGCCACGTTGCAGCAAGCTGAGCGATTCGCCGGTGAACGCCGAGAAGGTGGTCAGACCGCCCAGAAAGCCGGTGACCGCCAGCAGCCGCAGCGTGTCGTTGGGCGAGCGGGCAAACCACGCCAGCGCCATGCCGATGAGCAGCCCACCCACGCAGTTGACGAGCAGCGTGCCCAGCGGGAACCCGGCCCAACGTTCGTTGAGCCACACCTGAACGCGCCAGCGCGACACGCCGCCCACCGCCGAGCCCAAGGCCACGGCGAGGATCTGGAGCCAGGGAACGGTCTGCATCATCGGAGCGCCTCAGCGGTGGCAGGGTCGGTCGGGTTCCAGCGCGCCAAGGCCGCGTCGTCGCTCACGCGTGCATCCACCCAGCGCGTGCCGTCGGGCGTGGCTTCTTTTTTCCAGAACGGCGCATGGATCTTCAGGTGATCCATCAGAAATTCACAGGCCTGAAACGCCTGGCCACGGTGGGCCGAGCTCACGGCAACCAGCACGATCTGGTCTTGCGGCTGCAGCAGTCCCACCCGGTGGATCACGCGCACGCCGCGGATGTCGAATCGCGCGCGGGCCGCATCGATGCTGGCTGCGATCGACGCTTCGGTCATGCCGGGGTAATGCTCGAGTTCCATCGAACTGACGCAAGCGCCATCGTTGCGGTCGCGCACGCAGCCGACGAACGTGACCACCGCGCCCACGGCGGGGTCGGCCTCGCGCAGCGCAGCCACTTCGGCGCCAAGGTCAAAGTCAGCCGTCTGGATGCTCACGCTCATGGCCGTCTCGCTGCCGTGGTTCAGCCGCCGGTGATGGGCGGGAAGAACGCCACTTCGGCACCTTCGGTGACGACTGCCGATTCCTCGCACATCACGTGGTTCAGCGCGCAGCGCCGGCCGTGTCCGCGCACCAGGGCGGCCGCGTGGTCCGCGCTGGACGCCATCAGGCGATCGCGCAATTCGCCCACGGTGATGCCAGGGGGCACATCGATCACTTCGTGCTCGCCGAGCACCTCGCGGATCGCAGCGAAGTAGCGCAGGTTCACCTTCACGACAGCAGCTCCGCAAAGCTCAGGTAGCGCACCGTGTCGCCCGCGCGGATGGTGCCGCCGATGGGGTTGTCGACCAGCCCGTCGCCCCATACCGCCGAGGTCAGCACGCCTGAGCTCTGGTTGGCAAACAAGTCGAGCCCACCCGCGGCGTTCAGTCGCACGCGCAGGAACTCGCGCCGCCGGTCGGGACGCAGCACATCGAAATCGGCGCGCATCGGCAGGCCGCGCGGTGTCACATCGACGACGCCTTGCAGGTGCAGCAGCACCGGGCGCACCACCAGCAAAAACGTCACGTAGCTCGACACCGGGTTGCCGGGCAATCCGATGAAGTACGCGGCGAGCGCATCCACCGACGCGCCACGCCGCACCTCACCAAAGGCCAGTGGCTTGCCGGGCTTGATGGCCAGTTGCCACAGGTCGATGCGGCCTTCGGCCTCGACGGCCGGGCGGACGTGGTCTTCTTCGCCGACCGACACACCGCCGCTGGTCACGATCACATCGTGTTCGCGTGCGGCCTGGCGCAGCACATCGCGGGTGGCGTCGAGCCGGTCGGGCACGATGCCGAAATCGGTGCACTCGCAGCCCAGCGACTCGATCAATGCGCGCAGCGTGTAGCGGTTGGAGTTGTAGATGGCCCCGGGCGGCAGCGGATCGCCGGGCATCACCAGCTCATCGCCGGTGGAAAACAGCGCCACGCGCGGACGCCGCGTGACCGTCAGGTTGGCGGCACCAACGGACGCCGCCAGACCGAGCGCTTGCGGCGTGAGGCGGGCGCCACGCGGCAACACGACCGCACCGGCATGCACGTCTTCGCCGCGGCGGCGGATCCACTGGCCGGCCTGCGGCATGGTGTCGATGCGCACGGCGCCGCCATCGACGGCTGCGCACTGCTCTTGCATCACCACGGCGTCCGCACCGGCGGGCACTTGCGCGCCGGTGAAGATGCGCACGGCCGTGCCCGGCAGCAAAGGCTGGGCCACCGCACCGGCGGCAATGCGTTGGCTCACCGGCAGGCTGACGCCAGCGGCAGACACATCGGCGCAGCGCAGCGCATAGCCGTCCATGGCGGTGTTGTCGGCCGGCGGCACGTCGATCAGCGAGCGCAGATCGGCGGCCAGCACGCGGCCGCGGGCGTCAAACGTGGAGATCGTTTCGTTCGTGTGGGCCGCGAACGGCACCACCGCGCGCAGCAACCGCCCCAGCGCCTCGTCGAGATCGAGCAAGGGCTGACGTGGCGGAGGCGCGCCGGGCGTCAAACGTGCTCGCTGAGGTAGGACTTGACCCGCTGCACGTCGGCCGGCATGACCACGAAGCGCTTGGGCAGGTCTTCGATGCCACGCATGGCCGGCGGCCGATCGGGCTGAATGCCGATGGCTTCGACGATCGTCTCGGCGAACTTGGCCGGCAGCGCAGTCTCGAGCACGATCATCGGCACGCCCCAGTCGATGCACTCCCTGCCAACCTTCAGGCCATCGGCGGTGTGCGTGTCGATCACCACGCCGAAGCGGCGGTACGTGTCGCGGATGGTCGCCAGTCGGTCGGCGTGGGTGCTGGTGCCCGACACGAAGCCGAATTCGGCGGTGCGGGCGAATTCGTCGTCGGTGACGGTGAACGAGCCGTGCTGCTCGACGTCGGTCTTGAACAACTGCTTCGTGCGATCGCCATCGCGGCCGAGCAGATCGAACACGAAGCGCTCGAAGTTCGACGCCTTGGAGATGTCCATCGACGGGCTCGAGGTCTCGTGCGTCTCGGCGCTGCCGCGCACCCGGTAGGTGCCGGTGCGGAAGAACTCGTCGAGCACGTTGTTCTCGTTGGTGGCCAGCACCAGGTGGCGGATCGGCAAGCCCATCATGCGCGCAACATGGCCGGCGCAGATGTTGCCGAAGTTGCCCGACGGCACCGCGAAGCTGACCTGATCGCCGTTGTCGCGCGTGGCCTGGAAGTAGCCCGCGAAGTAGTACACGACCTGCGCGAGCAGCCGCGCCCAATTGATGGAGTTGACGGTGCCGATGTGGTGGCGGCGCTTGAAATCGAGGTCGTTGGAGACGGCCTTGACGATGTCCTGGCAGTCGTCGAAGACGCCTTCGATGGCCAGGTTGTGGATGTTGGGGTCTTGCAGGCTGAACATCTGCGCCTGCTGGAACGGGCTCATGCGGCCCTGCGGGCTGAGCATGAACACGCGCACGTTTTTCTTGCCGCGCATGGCGTATTCGGCCGCGCTTCCGGTGTCGCCCGAAGTCGCTCCCAGGATGTTGAGCGTTTCGCCGCGGCGCGCGAGTTCGTACTCGAACAACTGGCCAAGCAACTGCATGGCCATGTCCTTGAACGCGAGCGTCGGTCCGTTCGACAGCGCCTGCAGGTACAGGTCCACGCCTTCGGGCGTGTTGGCCGCACGGTCGAGCGGCTTGAGCGGCGTGATCTCGGTCGAGCCGAAGACCTCGGGCGTGTAGGTGCGTGCGGTGAGCGCGCGCAGGTCATCGGCGGGGATGTCGTCGATGTACAGCGACAGGATCTCGAACGCGAGCTCGTGATAGCGCAGCCCGCGCCAGCGCGCGAGCGTGGCCGCGTCGATGCGCGGGTAATGCGTGGGCAGGTACAAGCCGCCATCGGGCGCCAGGCCCTCGAGCAGGATCTCGCAAAAACTGCGCAACTCGGCGTGACCGCGGGTGCTCTGGTACTTCAAGCGATCGCTCCTGGGATGTGTGCGCGGCTCAACTGAGTTCTTCCTTGCGGATGCGCACGATCGGCGCGAGCACCGTGGGCAGCGCTTGCATCTGCGCGATGGCACGATTCATCTCGGACTCGACGGTGTCGTGCGTGAGGATGATCACGTCGGTGTGCGCCGTGCCGGTGCCGCTCTGGCCGTCATTCGGGCGCTGCAGCAACGCGTCTATCGAAATGGCGTGCTCGGCCAGGATGCCGGCGATGCGCGCCATGACGCCCGCCTGGTCGGTGACTTGCAGCCGCAGGTAGAACGACGTGATGGTCTGCTCCATCGGCAGCACCGGCGTGGCAGCCAGCGCGTCGTGCTGGAACGCCAGATGCGGCACGCGGTGGTGCGGATCAGCGGTGTGCAGCCGGGTGATGTCGACCAGATCGGCGATCACCGCCGACGCGGTGGGCTCGGACCCGGCACCCTTGCCGTAGTACAGCGTGCTGCCCACGGCATCGGCTTGCACCATCACCGCGTTCATGGCGCCTTCGACGTTGGCGATCAGCCGCTTGGTGGGCACCAAGGTCGGGTGCACGCGCAACTCGATGCCGCCGGCGTCGTCGCGCCGCTTGGTGATGCCCAGCAGCTTGATACGGTAGCCCAGGTGCTCGGCGTAGCCGATGTCAGCCGCTTGCAACGCGGTGATGCCTTCGATGTGCGCTCGGTCAAACTGCACCGGCACCCCGAACGCGATGGCGCTCATCAGCGTGAGCTTGTGCGCCGCATCGATGCCTTCGATGTCGAACGTGGGGTCGGCCTCGGCATAACCAAGCGCCTGCGCTTCCTTGAGCACGACGCCGAAGTCGAGCCCCTTCGAGCGCATCTCCGACAGGATGAAGTTGGTGGTGCCGTTGATGATCCCGGCGATCCACTGGATGCGGTTGGCCGTGAGGCCTTCGCGCAGGGCCTTGATGATCGGAATGCCACCGGCCACCGCGGCTTCGAAGGCCACGACCACGCCCTTTTCGCGCGCGGCGGCAAAGATCTCGGTGCCGTGCACGGCGAGCAGCGCCTTGTTGGCGGTGACCACATGCTTGCCCGCCGCGATGGCTTCAAGCACCAGCGTGCGCGCCACGCCGTAGCCGCCGATCAACTCGACAACGATGTCGATGTCGGGGTGCCTGACGACCTCGCGCGCATCTGCGACCACGAGCACGCCGTCGCCCACGACCGCGCGCGCACGAGCGGTGTCGAGGTCGGCGACCATGGTGATTTCAATGCCGCGGCCGGCGCGACGCTGAATTTCTTCCTGATTGCGGCGCAGCACATTGAACGTGCCGCTGCCTACGGTGCCTGCGCCCAAAAGGCCAACTCGGATCGGATTCATGAAAGGTGTGGGCTCAAAGCCGCTGCGGTTCGGGTGAATAAGTAGGGGGGCAACTGCCGGAAACGCGCCCGCCGTGAAACGGTCACTTGGCGTGGCGCTTGCGGTATTGCTCGAGAAAATGCGCGATCCGACGGATGGCCTCGGCAAGATCGTCTGAATTGGGCAGGAACACCAGCCGGAAGTGGTCTGGCTGCGGCCAGTTGAAGCCGCTGCCCTGCACGATCAGCACCTTCTCGGCGGCCAGCAGCTCGTAGGCAAACTGCTGGTCATCGGCGATGGGGTACATCTCGGGGTCCAGCCGCGGGAACATGTAGAGCGCCGCCTTGGGCTTGACCACGCTGACGCCCGGAATCTGGTTGAGCATCTCGTATGCCAGGTCGCGCTGACGGCACAGTCGGCCGCCGGGGGCAACCAACTCGCGAATGCTCTGATGACCACCCAGAGCGGTCTGGATCGCCAGCTGTCCGGGCGTGTTCGAACACAGCCGCATCGAAGCCAGCATGTTCAGCCCTTCGATGTAGTCGCTGGCACCCGCCTTGGCGCCGGACACCACCATCCAACCCGCGCGATAGCCGCACGAGCGGTAGTTCTTGCTCAGCCCGTTGAAGGTCACGAAAAACACGTCGTCTGCCAGCGAGGCGATGCTGGTGTGCGTTGCACCGTCGAACAGCGTCTTGTCGTAGATCTCGTCGGCGAACACGATGAGCTGGTGTTCACGTGCCACTTCAACGATGTCGCGCAGGACGCTTTCGGGATACAGCGCGCCGGTCGGGTTGTTCGGATTGATGATCACGATGGCCCGCGTTCTGGGCGTGATCTTGCTTCGAATGTCGGCAATGTCGGGGTGCCACTCGGACTGCTCGTCGCACAGGTAATGCACGGCCGTGCCGCCTGACAAGACCACCGAAGCCGTCCACAGCGGGTAATCGGGTGCCGGAACCAGCACCTCGTCACCATCGTTGAGCAGGCCGTTCATGCTCATGGTGATCAGCTCGGACGCCCCGTTGCCGAGGTAGACGTCATCGACCGTCACGCCGTGCACCTGCTTTTCCTGCATGTAATGCACGACCGCCTTGCGGGGCGCAAACAGGCCCTTGCTGTCGGTGTAGCCTGCGCTGTGGGGCAGGTTGCGGATCATGTCCTGCACGATCTCTTCGGGAGGCTCGAGCCCGAACACCGCCAGATTGCCGATGTTGAGCTTGATGACCTTCTGGCCTTCTTCCTCCATTTGCCGCGCCTTGTCCAAAACAGGACCGCGGATGTCGTAGCAGACGTTGGCGAGCTTGCTCGACTTGGAAATGGGTTTCACAGCAGGGCCTCCGGCACCGCGCCGGCGCGACGCGAAGCCTACAATTTTACGCCGCACGCCCTTGGAGTCGACGAGCTTGAAACTGCACGCAGAACGCATCGAAGGCACCAACGCCATCGCCCGTCACGGAAAGGACGGGGTGGTCGTCAACGGCATCACGCACACCAGCAGCGTGGTGGTTCCGTGGCGAGGCACGGTGTCCAGTTGGTCGGCGCAGCGGTTCGAGCAACTCAACGCCGATCATTTTGGCGAGCTGATGCTGCACAAGCCCGAATTGGTGATCTTTGGCAGTGGCCTGAAAATGCGATTCGCCCCGCCTTCTTGTCTGCGGGAACTGGTCGAAAAGGGCATTGGTTTCGAGTCGATGGACACGGCTGCTGCCTGCCGGACCTACAACGTGTTGCTCGCTGAAGGACGCGCGGTGCTGGCAGCGTTGCTGTTCGAGCACTGATTCATGCGCGCATCTCAGGCCAGCCGGGCGTTTGCTCCCCCTATAATCTGCCTTCACGCCCGCGCTGGCGACTCCCCTTGAAACCTCATGACGCCAGCACTGAATAAGATCCTCCCGGAATTTGAAGCGCTCGCTACCGGAGGGGTGAAGTTCACCCCCCAGGCCTATGCCAACCAGACCGTGGTTTTGTACTTCTACCCGAAGGACAACACGCCCGGTTGCACCACCGAAGCGATGCAGTTCCGTGACCACCACAAGGAATTCCTGAAGGCTGGCGCGGTGGTGTTCGGCGTGTCGCGCGACAACATGGCGTCGCACGAAAAATTCAAGCAGAACCTCGAACTGCCGTTTGAGCTGATTGCGGACACCGAAGAAAAGCTGTGCCACATGTTCGGCGTGGTCAAGAACAAGATCATGTACGGCAAGAAGGTCAAGGGCATCGAGCGCAGCACCTTCCTGATTGACGGCTCTGGTGTGTTGCGCGGCGAGTGGCGCGGCCTCAAGGTGGCCGGCCACGTCGAGGAAGTTCTGGCCGCAGCCAAGGCACTCAAGAAAGAGGCTTGATCCGGCACCCGACGCACATCGCGCCTCGAAAAGCCGGCCGCAACGCCGGCTTTTTTGTGCCTGGCCACAGCACCGGTCGGCTGCGGGCGGTGAGCTCGGACTGACACCATGCCGTGTGCATAATGATTCATGCTCGATCTTTACAACGCGCACGTTGACCTCGAAAGCCGCACACGGTTCTGTGCGGCTTTTTTGTTTTCCAGCCACCCCACCGTTGCCACGCCCCATGCCACTTCCCAAGCCGCCTGCCAAACGTGCCGCCCAGTTGTCCGTGGTCGACTTTGAGTCGCAACCCGCACCCAAACCCAGCAAACGATCTCCCCGAGCCAGCGCCCCGGAGCAACCCATTGCGGTAGCGGCAGTCAAGCCCGTCCAGCAGTCGGTGCGAGCCCCAGTGGCTGCAGCATCGCCGGCCAAACCGGCGCCAACGACGCGGCCCGAGCCGAAGGCGGCGAGAACGGCCAAGCCGCGCGGCACCGGTCCTGCCAAGCTGTTCGTTCTCGACACCAACGTGCTGATGCACGACCCGATGAGCCTGTTTCGCTTCGACGAGCACGACGTCTACCTTCCCATGATCACGCTCGAGGAACTCGACGATCACAAGAAGGGCATGACCGAGGTGGCCCGCAATGCGCGCCAAGTCAGCCGCGATCTGGATGCGCTGGCTGCCCAAATGAGTTCGCGCGACATCAACGGAATGAGCGAAGGGCTGCAGCTGTCGCAGACCGGGCATCGCGAAGCCACAGGCAAGCTCTTCTTCCAAACCAACCTGGTGAACGCAAAGCTGCCTGCAGGCCTTCCGCAAGGCAAGGCGGACAACCAGATCCTGGGTGTGGTGCAGGCATTGCGCGAGCAGCAACCGGACCGTGCAGTGGTGCTGGTGTCGAAGGACATCAACATGCGCATCAAGGCGCGCGCACTGGGTCTGCCCGCCGAGGACTACTTCAACGACAAGACGCTGGACGACGGCGACCTGCTCTACACGGGGGTGCTGCAACTGCCGAGCGATTTCTGGGACCGCCACGGCAAGACGATGGAGAGCTGGAACCAGGGCGGATTCACCTACTACCGCATCAGCGGTCCGATGGTGCCGGCGCTGATGATCAATCAATTCGTCTACCTCGAGGCCCCGGGCGCCGCACCGCTGCACGCCAAGGTGACCGAGATCACGGGCAAGACCGCCGTGCTGCGCACGCTGCGCGAATACACCCACGCCAAGAACGCGGTATGGGGTGTCACCGCGCGCAACCGTGAGCAGAACTTCGCGCTCAACTTGCTGATGGATCCGGACTGCGACTTCATCACGCTGACGGGCACCGCCGGTACCGGCAAGACGCTGATGACGCTCGCAGCCGGCCTCAGCCAGGTGATGGACGACCGGCGCTACACCGAGATCATCGTCACCCGCGTCACCGTTCCAGTGGGCGAGGACATCGGCTTTTTGCCGGGCACCGAGGAAGAAAAGATGAGCCCGTGGATGGGCGCGCTCGACGACAACCTTGAAGTGCTGTCCAAGACCGACGGCGGCGCGGGCGAATGGGGCCGCGCGGCCACCAACGACCTGGTGCGCAGCAAGATCAAGATCAAGAGCCTGAACTTCATGCGTGGACGCACGTTCCTCAACAAGTTCGTGCTGATCGACGAGGCGCAAAACCTCACACCCAAGCAGATGAAGACACTGATCACGCGAGCCGGCCCCGGCACCAAGATCGTCTGCCTGGGCAATCTTGCGCAGATCGACACGCCCTACCTGACCGAAGGTAGCTCCGGCCTGACCTACGCGGTCGACCGATTCAAGGGCTGGCCGCACAGCGGGCACGTCATGCTCGCGCGCGGCGAACGCTCGCGACTGGCTGACTTCGCCAGTGAGGTGCTGTGACGCCTGAGGCAGCTCAAAGATCAGGCACGGCAGCTCGCCAATAGCTCGCGAAGCGGGGTATGCCCGCCGGAGTGAACCCTCTGTGGGTGTAGCTGATCCAGCTGCCCACGGCCGGTGGATTGCGGCGCTGGGCGTCGGTGAAGCCGCTGCCGATGCGAAACACACTGCCCGCTTCGTTGCGCACCCGAAGCGCACCCAGCATCCCGGAAAACCGGCCTCGACCGGCTTCGAAGCCAAGCACCTGAGCTTCGGCGTCTTGCTGCGGTTTGAGCTTGAGCACTGCCGTGCTGCGTCCGGGCGTCCAGAGCGCATCGGCGCGGTGCAGCACCAGCCCTTCACCGCCGCCACGCACGACCGAGTCGAG
Organism: Burkholderiales bacterium; assembly: GCA_947372225.1. Taxonomy (GTDB): domain Bacteria; phylum Pseudomonadota; class Gammaproteobacteria; order Burkholderiales; family Burkholderiaceae_C; genus PBB1. The sequence goes on from CANBSV010000013.1 coordinate 31,133, forward strand.
CCGGGTCCTCAAGCCCGTGCGATCGGCCACCCGGGCTTGTTCCGCCGCCGCCAGCGACCCCGCTGGCGAATCCCGCACCATCGCTTCGATTCGTCCGGCTCGTTGAGCAAAACTGCCCGCCGCACCAGGCAAGTCGAACACCATCAACCGCAACGCGCGCCACTCTTCATCGTCGGAAGCTGATCGCCGCACCGTGGCCGAAGTCGCGTCGAAGCGCCCCCGCCCGCCCCACAGCTCGCCATCCAGCGCATCGGTGGGCCAACCCTGCGTGAACCAGCCCGGCGCCGAAATCGGCCGGCCGCTGCGAAAGCGAAGTCCGCGCCCGTCCCAGATGGCACGCACGCCATCGAACTTTTCACTGACCAGGTAGCCATCGGGGGACACGTCCTCAGGCGCAGGCAACAGCAACTCGATTGAAGGCGCACTCGCGGTTGACGCAGCGCGCAAAGCCGCCCGTGGCGCATCCGGCCACAAGCTCGCAACAGCCACCAGAGCACAGCGGCGAGACACACGGGGTTCACAGTCAGGCATGGCAACACTCCACATCGTTGAGGAGCTGCCAGTCTGTTCAAGACTCAAGACTTCGAACATCCCCCTGAATGGGTCGTTCCTTGGGGGTGGGTCTGGAGCAGACCGACACGGCTTGCCCTGCCAGAACCGGAAATAGGCCGCATATTGGTGTTTCGCCCGGTGAGGCCGACCGATATCCTGCGCCCTGTCAGCAGCCACTGCAGCCGCGGCGCCCAAGGCGCACGAACACCGAAGACACCCCATTGATTGAACCGACCGCCTGCACGATTGCCGCCCTTTTGCATGAGCAGGTCCGAGTACGCCCTGGTGCGCCAGCGATCCTGTCACCCGGGCGCACCGCGCTGACGTTCGCCGCCTTGTGGCAACAGGTCTCGGAACTCGCCTCTGCACTCCAATCACTGGGCGTGACGCCATCGACTCGTGTGGCCGTGGTCCTGCCCAACGGTCCAGAGATGGCGGTCGTGTTCCTAGGCACCTCGATGTGCTCGACGTGCGCGCCGCTGAACCCAGCCTATACGGCAGAGGAGTTGCGCTTCTATCTTCAGGACCTGGGCGCGCAAGTGGTCGTGGTTCGGGTGGGAGACTCAAGACCCGTGATAACCATCGCCCTTGATCTCAGGTTGACGGTGGTCGAAGTGGGATCGGACCGCGCGCAGCCCGCCGGGCACCTGCGAATCACGGTGCCGCACACCGCCGATCCTGTGACACGGGTCGCGATGCCCGTAGATGCCGACATCGCGCTGATCCTGCACACCTCCGGCACGACCGCGCGGCCGAAAATCGTGCCCCTGTCGCAGGCCAACCTGGTGGCCTCGGCGCGCCACATCGCGCGGCACCTGACGCTGGCGTCGGACGATCGGTGCCTGAACGTGATGCCTCTCTTCCACATCCACGGACTGGTCGGCACCTTGCTGTCCACCATGGCCTCCGGCGGCAGCATCGTTTGCACTGAGGGGTTCGACGATCACCAGTTCTTCGAGTGGACGGCGCAGTTCGACCCCAGCTGGTACAGCGCCGTGCCAACGATCCACCAGTCGGTGGTGGAGAACGGGGCGCAGTACCGACTCAAGGCGCCCGGGCATCGATTCCGCTTCGTGCGTTCGTCGTCTGCGGCGCTGGCACCGGCGATTTTCCACAGGCTGCAAGAACTCACCGGTGCGCCCGTGGTCGAGGCCTACGGCATGACCGAAGCGTCGCACCAGATGGCAAGCAATCCGCTGCCGCCAGGCGCGCGCAAGCCCGGCTCGGTGGGCATCTCTGCCGGCGTGGACATCGCGATCATGACCGAGGCCGGCGACTTGCTGGCGCCTGGCGAGACCGGGGAGATCGTGATCCGAGGCCCCGGTGTCTTCGCGGGCTACGAAAACCGTCCGCAGGCCAACGCAAACTCATTTTGCAGCGGGTGGTTCAGGACCGGCGATCCGGGCCGGATCGATGACGCTGGGTATCTATTCATCTCGGGGCGGCTGAAGGAAATCGGCACCCGCGCCGGCGAGAAAATCTCGCCACGCGAGGTGGATGAAGCCCTGCTCGAGCACCCCGCCGTGGCCCAGGCCGTCGCCTTCGGGAGGCCGCACGCCACGCTCGGCGAGGACTTGGTGGCGGCCGTCGTGCTGCGCGTCGGAGCAGTGGCCAACGAAGCCGCGTTGCGCGCTTTTCTGTTCGAGCGGCTCGCGGCCTTCAAGGTGCCATCCGTGATCGCCTTCGTCGACGCCATCCCGAAGGGTGCGACCGGCAAGGTGCAGCGCACCAGCCTGCACGAGAAGTTGCACGCCCAACTGGGTGCGGACTTCGTGGAACCCCGCACCGACCTTGAGCGATCGATTCAGGCCATCTTCCGCGAGGTGCTGGGCACTGAGCACCCGGGCATACACGACAACTTCTTCGCCGCTGGAGGCGACTCGCTGAAAGCGGCCCGGGCGGTCTCACGCATCAACGAAAGGCACGGCCTCGCATGGGCCGCCCCGGTGATTTTCCACCACCCGACCATCGCGACGCTCGCTGCGGCGGCCACCGCCGAGAACACCGCTGGTCAGGTACCCGCGGCGCCGGGCACGTTGCCGGCACAGTTCATCAATCACGCGCTGGGCCTAGGACATCGCCTGACATCGGGTGCGCTGGAGACGCAACTGCAGTACTGGCGCGCACAACTGGAGGGTCTGGAAGCACTCAAGCTGCCCACCGACAGGCCGCTTCCAGCGCGCATGAATCACCACGGCGCGCTCGAACGCTTCGTCGTACCCAAGTCGCTGGTCGGATCGCTGAAAGTTCTGGCAAGCAGAGAAAGCGCGACGCTCTTCATGCTGCTGCTGGCGGCGTTTCAAGTGCTGCTGATGCGCTACTGCGGCCAGCGGGACCTCGCTGTGGGAGTGGCGGTCGCAGGCCGCCCGCGCGCAGAACACGATGGCCTGATCGGCTGCTTCGTCAACACCCTGGTGATGCGGGCACGGCTGGGGGACAACCCGACTTTCGTTGAGTTCTTGCGGCAAGTTCGACAGACGTCACTGGATGCTCACGACAACCAGGAACTGCCATTCGACAAGCTGGCAGCGGAACTGCGCCCTCAAGTCGACTCGAACCGAAATTCGCTGTATCGGGCGTCCTTCGAGTTGCGCGACCCACCCGCACACCACGTCGATTTACCCGGGTTGACGGCGCGCCCGGTCGAGCCTCAATCCACCGCGGCGCAACTCGACCTCTCGTTGACGCTCACCGAAACAGATGGCGGGTTGAGCGGTGAGTTCGTGTACGCAACTCAGCTGTTTGACGCGACCACCATCCAGCGCCTGTCGGGTCAATTCGTCACGCTGCTCGAAGGCATCGCGGCTGACCCTGAGCAAACCGTCGATCGGTTGCCGCTGCTCATCGAGGCCGAGCGCCATCAGGTGCTGGTCGATTGGAACCACACCGACGTGGCCGACTTCCGGGGCCACTGCATCCACCATCTCTTCGAGCAACAGGTCGAGCGCACGCCCCATTCGGTGGCCGTCGTCTTTGAGGGACGCGAGCTCACCTACGCTGAGCTCAACGCCCGTGCCAACCAGTGCGCGCATGCGCTGCGATCCCTGGGGGTGGGCGCCGAGGTGCTGGTGGGCGTGTACGCTGAACGCTCGGCCGAGATGGTGGTGGCCTTGCTGGCGGTGCTCAAGGCCGGTGGCGCCTATGTGCCGCTGGATCCGTCCTTCCCGCAGCAACGCTTGCTGCACATGCTCGAAGACACACAGGTCGCCGTGGTGCTGGTGCAGCCCCACCTGCTCGATGAGCTACCCGCAAGCGCTGCGCACACGCTTCTGCTGGATGCCTCGTGGGCGTCCTTTGCGAGCGAGCCTACCGAAAACCTGCACGCCACGTGCAAGTCCGAAAACCTGGCCTACGTGATCTTCACCTCAGGATCGACCGGACGACCCAAGGGGGCCATGAACGAGCACGGTGCCGTGTGCAATCTGCTGCTGTGGCTGTGTAGGGAGTACAGCCTGTCGGCCGACGACCGGATGCTGCAAAAGACCCCGTTCAGCTTTGACGTGTCGGTCTTGGAGTTCTTCTGCCCGCTCATCGCCGGCTCGCGGATGGTCCTCGCAAGTCCCGATGGTCACCGCGACAGCGCCTATCTGGCACGGCTCATCCGCGACGCCGGCATCACCACCTTGCACTTCGTGCCCTCGATGCTGCAGGTGTTCATGGAGGGGCACGGATTCGAGGAATGTGCCGCCTTGAAGCGCGTGTTCTGTGGCGGCGAGGCCTTGCCATCGGACCTGATGGAGCGGTTTTTTTCGCGCTTCCCAAACCTGGAGCTCCACAACCACTACGGGCCCACGGAAGCGGCCGTGGATGCCACGTTCTGGGCGTGCAAGCCTGGCCGCCAAGCGCCATGCGTGCCCATCGGGCGACCGCTGGCCAACACCCGCACATACATCCTTGATGCCCTGGACCAGCCCGTTCCGATCGGCGTGGCGGGCGAACTTCACATCGGTGGCGTGCAGGTCGGGCGCGGCTACCTGAACCGTCCCGAACTGACCGCCGAGCGCTTTGTGGTCGACCCGTTCAGCGCCGACGCTGGCGCAAGGCTGTACCGCACCGGCGACCTGGCGCGCTACCTGAGCGACGGCAACATCGAGTTCCTCGGGCGCACCGACCACCAGGTCAAGCTGCGCGGATTTCGCATCGAGCTTGGAGAAATCGAAGCCTTGCTGATGCGCCAGCCCCAGCTGCGCGAAGCGGTGGTGCTGCTGCGCGAAGACACCCCTGGCGACCCACGTCTGGTGGCCTATGTCGTGCCCGTGGGCGAAATGCCCAACACAGCCGAACTGCGGGAAGCGCTCAAAGAGCAACTGCCGGACCACATGATTCCAGCGGCCTTCGTGCCACTGGCCGCCTTGCCGCTCACTGCCAGCGGCAAGGCCGATCGCAAGGCACTGGAGGCGCCGAACCGTGGCCAGACAGCGCCCCTTTCCACCAGCGTTGCCGGGCGCGAGCCGCCCAGCACCGTGGAGGATGCCCTGGCCAGGATCTGGCGCGAACTTCTGCGGCACGAGGCCATTGGCATCCACGAGAATTTTTTCGATCTGGGAGGCCACTCGCTGCTGGCCATCCGCCTGGTCTCGCGGGTACGCGACGTCTTGGGCATCGAATTGCCCGTGCGTGCGCTGTTCGATGCACCCACGATTGCGGGGTTGGCACTCCAACTGGATGCGACCCGCAACGGCGTCCCAGCGCCGCCCGAGATGGGAACAAGCGTTCCCGTGCAAAGGCCGTCTCAGACCGCGCGACCCGACCGTGGCGCCAACTTTGTCGAGCCGCGCAATGCGCTGGAAACACTCATCTCGGACATCTGGCGCGACGTACTGAATCTCGAGGCTGTCGGGATGAACGACAACTTCTTCGAACTGGGCGGGCACTCGTTGCTGGCCATGCGGGTCACCGCGCGAATCCAGTCTGCGTTGAATGTCGAGGTGGCGGTGCGAACACTGTTCGAGGCCACCACGGTCGAACGACTCTGTGCGGCCATCGCGCGGGACCACACCGGCCTTCAGGTCCCGCAGCAGCCCATGGCGTCGGTTGACACGCCGGGTCCCGGGCACGAATCGCGCCTCCAGCCGGATCCGGCCGCAGCCCCTGCCGATGCCGCAGCTGCGGGGACGGCGGCACGCTCGGCCCCCTTGTCCTGCGCCCAGGAAGGTCTGTGGTTTCTGGATGGACTGGCGGGGCCCAGCGGGGTCTACAACATCGCCCAAGCGATGCGCCTCACTGGGCCGCTGAACCTGGCCGCCCTCGAACGCTCCGTGCATGCGCTGGTGCATCGGCACGAGAGTCTGCGCACGGCATTCCTGTCAAGCGACGGTGTGGCGATGCAATCGGTGCGTGCGCTGGAGGAAGTCACAGGCAGTCTGCAGTTGGTCGCGATGGCGCTCGAGGGCCAAACTCTCGCCGGGGCGCTGCAATCGGCCGCCGCCCAACCCTTCGACCTGGCACTCGCGCCGTTGCTGCGCGTGCGGCTGTGGCGCACCGGCGAGCATGAGCACGCACTGCTGCTGGTCGTACACCACATCGTGGCCGACGGGTGGTCGATGGGCATCCTGGCGCGCGAACTGGGCGCCCTTTATGGCGCGTATTGCACTGGGCAGCCCGATGGTCTCGCGCCCCTGCCGAGGCAGTTCGCCGACTATTCGGTGTGGCAGCGCGAGCGTCTGAACGGGCCCTCGGACACACGTGATCTGGCCTACTGGCGCAAGCAACTGGCTGGCATCGAGCCGCTGCAGTTGCACACCGACCGAGCTCGAGCGCCGCGATCGAACCACCAGGGAGCACGCAAGCACGTCGAGATTTCGCCGAACACGCTGGCCGAACTCAAGGCGCTGGCAAGGCGCGAGAACGCCACCTTGTTCATGGTGCTGCTGGCGGCCTTCCAGGTGCTGCTGATGCGCCACTCGGGTCAGCATGATGTGGCGGTGGGCTCGCCG
>CANBSV010000014.1 GCA_947372225.1 Burkholderiales bacterium
GGCCAGCCGCAGGAACACTCGCTGTTCCAGATGATCCGCAACACCCACCGGCTGGCGCCGCAGCACACCGTGATCGCCTACAGCGACAACTCGTCGGTGATGGAGGGCGGTGTGATCGAGCGCTGGCAGCCCGAGGGCTACACCAACGCACCACGCTACGCCGGCCGCGAAGAGCTCGCCCACGTGCTCATGAAGGTCGAGACGCACAACCACCCGACGGCCATCTCGCCGTTCCCGGGTGCTTCGACCGGCGCTGGTGGCGAGATTCGCGACGAAGGTGCCACCGGCCGCGGCTCCAAGCCGAAGGCGGGCCTGACGGGCTTCACCGTGTCCAACTTGCACCTGCCCGGCACCGACTGGCCGTGGGAGCGCGTGGCTTACGGCAAGCCCGCGCACATTGCCAGTGCGCTGCAGATCATGATCGAAGGCCCGCTGGGCGGTGCCGCGTTCAACAACGAGTTCGGCCGGCCCAACCTGGCCGGCTACTTCCGCGTCTATGAACAGGACGTGGGTTCGGGCGCCAGCACACAGCGCCGCGGCTATCACAAGCCCATCATGATCGCCGGCGGTCTGGGCACCATCTCGGCGTCGCAGACCGACAAGATCGCCTTCGCTGCGGGCACGCTGCTGATCCAGCTGGGCGGGCCCGGCATGCGCATCGGCATGGGCGGCAGTGCGGCCAGTTCGATGGCTGCGGGCGCCAACGCGGTGTCGCTCGACTTCGATTCCGTGCAACGCGGCAACCCCGAGATCCAGCGTCGCGCACAAGAGGTCATCAACCACTGCGTGTCGCTCGGGCAGGGCAACCCGATCCTGGCCATCCACGATGTGGGCGCGGGAGGCATTTCGAATGCCTTCCCGGAGCTGGTCGACGGGGCAGGGCGGGGTGCGCGCTTCGACTTGAGGCAGGTGCCGCTCGAAGAAAGCGGTCTGTCGCCCAAGGAAATCTGGAGCAACGAAAGCCAGGAGCGCTACGTGCTGGCGCTGCAGCCTGACCTGCTGCCCGTGTTCGACGCGATGTGCCTGCGCGAGCGCTGTCCCTACGCCGTGGTCGGCGTGGCCACCGACGCCAAGCAACTGGTGCTGGCCGATGCACCGCTCGACGACGACTTGGCCGTGAAGCCGCCGTCGGTGCTAGCCATCGACATGCCCATGGACGTGCTGCTGGGCAAGCCACCCAAGATGCACCGCGATGTGCGGCGCGTGGCGCCCGAACTGCCGGCGCTCGATCTGGCCGATGTGGCGCTTGAGGCCGTGGCCTTCGATGTGCTGCGTCACCCCACGGTCGCCAGCAAGCGCTTTTTGATCACCATCGGCGACCGCACCGTGGGTGGCCTGAGTCACCGCGATCCGATGGTCGGCCCTTGGCAAGTGCCGGTGGCCGATTGCGCGGTCACGCTGGCCGATCACGTGGGTTTGCGTGGTGAGGCGATGAGCATGGGCGAGCGCACGCCGCTGGCCGTGATCGATGCCGCCGCGTCGGGCCGCATGGCGGTGGGCGAGGCGTTGACCAACTTGCTGGCCGCGCCGTTCGTGCTCGAGCGCGTCAAGCTCAGCTGCAACTGGATGGCCGCTTGCGGCGAGCCTGGTGAAGACGCGGCGCTCTACGACACCGTGCGTGCCGTGGGCATGGAGCTGTGTCCCGCCTTGGGCATCAGCGTGCCGGTGGGCAAGGACAGCTTGTCGATGCGCACCCGCTGGAGCGAAGGCGGGCAGTCGCGTCAGGTGACCGCGCCGGTGTCGCTGATCGTGTCGGCCTTCGTCACGCTCGACGACGTGCGCGGCACCCTCACGCCGCAGCTGCAGCCCGGCGACAACACGCTGATCCTGATCGACCTGGGACAGGGCCGCAACCGCATGGCCGGCTCGATGCTCGCGCAGGTGCTCAACCAGACCGGCAACGCCAGCGATGGCGTGCCCGACCTTGATGACCCGGCGCAGCTCAAATCGCTGATCGCCGCCATCAACGAACTGCGCGCCGAAGGCTGCCTGCTCGCGTACCACGACCGCAGCGACGGCGGGCTGTGGGCCACGGTGTGCGAGATGGCGTTTGCCGGCCACGTGGGCGTGAGCCTGAACGTGGACATGCTGGTGACCGAGGGCGACGGCATCACCGACAGCCGCATGGACTGGGGCGACTCCAAGAACTGGGCCGGCCAGGTCGGCGCGCGCCGCCAGGAACTCACGCGCAAGGCGCTGTTCAGCGAGGAGCTCGGCGCCGTCATCCAAGTGCCCACCGCGGTGCGCAACGAGGTCATGCAAACGCTGCGCCGCCACGGTCTGTCGAAGCACAGCCACTTCATCGGCAAGCCCAACGACCGCAGCACGCTCGAGGTCTGGCGCGACACCAAGACGGTGTTCACCGCGCCGCTGCGCGAGTTGCAGCAGGCGTGGGACGAAGTGAGCTGGCGCATCGCCCAGCTGCGCGACAACCCCGCGTGCGCCGATGCCGAACACGCGGCCATCGGCGTGGTCGAAGACACCGGCTTGCACGTGCACTTGAGCTTCGATGCGGCCGACAACGTGGCCGCGCCGTTCATCAACACCACCCGCCCCAAGCTCGCGATCCTGCGCGAGCAAGGTGTCAACAGCCAGGTCGAGATGAGCCGCGCGATGGCGTTGGCCGGGTTTGACACCTACGACGTGCACATGAGCGATCTGCAGTCGGGCCGCGCGCGGCTTGATCAGTTCATCGGCTTCGTGGCCTGTGGCGGCTTCAGCTACGGCGACACGCTGGGCGCCGGCGAAGGCTGGGCCCGCTCGATCCTGTTCAACCCGATGCTTGCCGAGCAGTTCGCCACCTTCTTTGCGCGCACCGACACCTTCGCGCTGGGCGTGTGCAACGGCTGCCAGATGATGGCTGCGCTCGCGCCCATCATCCCCGGCGCGCAGGCGTGGCCGCGCTTCACCCGCAACCTCAGCGAGCAGTTCGAGGCGCGGCTGTCGCTGGTCGAGGTGCTCGACAGCCCGTCGATCCTGCTTGCCGGCATGGCGGGCAGCCGGCTGCCGGTGGCGGTGTCGCACGGCGAAGGCCGTGCCGACTTCTCGCAGCGCGGTGATGCCAAGGCGGTGCACCGCGCCATGCGCTTCGTCGACCACGCCGGTCAGGCGACCGAGGCCTATCCGTTCAACCCGAACGGCAGCCCCGGTGGCCTCACCGCGGTGACCACGCCCGACGGCCGCTACACCGCGCTGATGCCGCACCCGGAGCGGGTGTTCCGTCAGGTGCAACTGAGCTGGACGAACGGCGATCTGGGTGCGCCCAGCCCCTGGATGCGCCTGTTTGGCAATGCGCGACGCTGGGTCGGCTGAGCCTGACGCATGAAGCCCGCCGTGACGCGCGTGCACGGCGGTGAGCGGTTCGAGCGGCTCGACGCACTGCGTGGCGCGGCCATCGTCTGGATGGCCGGGTTTCACTTGTGCTTCGATCTGAACCAGGCCGGATTCATCTCGCAGAACTTCTACGACGACCCGCTGTGGACCACGCAGCGCAGCGCCATCGTCAGCCTGTTCGTGTTTTGCGTGGGGCTGTCGCAAGCGGTGGCGCTGGACCAGGGGCAGGGCAGCGCGCGCTTCTGGAAGCGCTGGGCCCAGGTGGCCGGCTGCGCGCTGCTGGTGAGCGCCGGCTCGTGGTTCATGTTTCCGCGCAGCTACATCAGCTTTGGCGTGCTGCACGGCATTGCGCTGATGCTGCTGGTGCTTCGGGTTGCCGCTCCAGCGCAGCGTTGGCTGTGGCCGCTGGGCGCGCTGGCGCTGCTGTTGCCGATGTGGGTGGCGCATCCCGTTTTTGACAGCCGTGCCACCAACTGGATCGGGCTGGTCACCCACAAACCCATCACCGAAGACTACGTGCCACTGCTGCCGTGGCTGGGCGTGGCGCTGTGGGGTCTGGCCGCAGGGCAATGGGCGCTGCGCCAGCGCCGCGGCTGGTTGGCCGATGCGTTGCCCTCGGGGTTGCGCGCGGCATGCCGGCCACTGACCTGGCTGGGACAGCGCAGCTTGCTGTTCTACATGGCGCACCAACCGGTGCTGATCGCGCTGGTCATGGGCGCCGCGTGGTGGTTGCACCGCAGCCCCTGAGCGCAGGGCCACCCGCTACCATCGCCGCGATGAGCACCAAGGTTTTATTCGGCTTTCACGCCGTCACGATCCGTCTGAAGACGGCCCCCCAGTCGGTCATCGAGATCCACGTCGACACCGGCCGGCGCGATCAGCGCATGCGCCAGTTCGCCGAGCGGGCCACCGCTGCGGGCGCCAAGCTGGTCGACAGCACGGACACGCAGCTGCAAAAGATGTGCGGCACGCACCGCCACCAAGGCGTGGTGGCGCGCGTGCAGCCGGTGGCGCTCAGCCACTCGCTCGACGACACGCTCGACGAGCTCGATTCGGTCGGCGGCAATCCGCTGCTGCTGGTGCTCGATGGCATCACCGACCCGCACAACCTGGGTGCGTGCCTGCGCGTGGCCGACGGCGCCGGCGCCCATGCCGTGATCGCGCCCAAGGACCACGCCGTGGGCGTCAACGCCACGGTGTCCAAGGTGGCCAGCGGCGCGGCCGAGACGGTGCCTTATTTCATGGTCACCAACCTCGCGCGCACCCTCAATGAGCTGAAAGACCGCAACATCCGCGTCATCGGCACGTCCGACACCGCCACGAAGTCGATCTACGACATCGACCTGAGCGGCCCCGTCGCGCTGGTGCTCGGAGCCGAAGGCGCCGGCATGCGTCAGCTCACCGGCAAGACCTGCGACGAGCTGGTCAGCATCCCGATGCGCGGCGCGGTGGAAAGCCTCAACGTCTCGGTGGCCAGCGGGGTTTGCCTGTACGAGGCGCTGAGGCAGCGCGACCGGAAAGCCTGACGCCCGATCAGGTGTACAGGTGGCGCTGAAACCCCACAAAGACCTCACGCACCCGCGTGGGGTCGCCCAGTTCGGCAAACGCTTCGTTGAGCGCCTGGTACTTCAGGCGCAGCAGCGGCGACAGCTTCTCGGCGTCGAGCTCGTCCACGCCCTGGCTCACGTATTGAGCCAGCACGAAATCGACGAAGGTCTTTTGCTTGTCGGTGAACTCGGCGGCGGTGGCTGACTGGGCTGCGGCAGCGCGTTCGGCCCGGGTCACGGGCTGGGCCGCAAAGGCCACGTAGGCCAGCACGTCGAACAGGTCGCTGTTTTCGGCCTCGATGATCTTTTGCATCTCGGCCAGCGGCTCGCGGCCAAAGCCTTTGTCGGCCAACCCGAGCAGCAGCGCCTTGCGGGTGTCGGGCGCGCTCCAGATGCGGCGCAGTTCGTCTTCGTCCTTGAAGAACTCGGGCAAGGCGCCGTACATCGTTTCCAGAAACTGCGCCGCCGACATCGGCCGCCCGTCGGCGCTCCAGAAGCTGGTGGACGTCATGCTCTGGATGCTGCGCGCCTTGCCGTCGGCCAGCTTGATCTTGATGCGCTCGGGCCGTGGGTCTGCGGGCGTGTCGGGCGGCGGTTCGTTGGCTGGGATGTCGGTCCCACCTGTCCCGGTGGTCAGCGTCTTCGGCTCAGGCTCGATCGGCTCGCCGTCCCATTCGGGGTCGCTGAAGTGGTGGTGTGCCTTCACGAAGTCGTAGATCGTGAAGAAGTCCTTGCCGTCGTACAGCCGCGTGCCCCGGCCGATGATCTGCTTGAACTCGATCATCGAATTCACCGGCCGCATCAGCACGATGTTGCGCACGTTGCGCGCATCCACGCCGGTGCTGAGCTTTTGCGACGTGGTCAGGATGGTCGGGATGGTTTTCTCGTTGTCCTGAAAGTCACGCAGGTGCTGGTCACCGATGGCGCCGTCGTTGGCGGTCACCCGGGCGCAGTAGTTGGCGTTGGTGCTGGTCTTGGCCTGGTTGATCAAGTCGCGCACGGCCAGTGCGTGGGCCTGCGTGGCACAGAACACGATGGTCTTTTCGCGCTGGTCGATCATCTGCATCAGCAGCTTCACGCGGTAGCTCTCGCGTTCCTTGATCTCGATGACGCGGTTGAAGTCTTTTTCTTCGTAGCGCTTGCCCGCCTCGATCGCGCCTTCGATCACTTCGTCGTCCGCGGTGTAGACGTAGTCGTCCAGCGTCGTGGCGATCTGCTTGACCTTGAACGGCGTCAGGAAGCCGTCGTTGATGCCCTCCTTGAGCGAGTACACGAACACGGGCTCGCCAAAGTAGGCGTAGGTGTCGCCGTTGAGCTTGCGCTTGGGCGTGGCGGTCAGGCCCAGTTGCACCGCCGGCGCAAAGTAGTCGAGGATCGCTCGCCAGTTGCTCTCGTCGCTGGCGCCGCCGCGGTGGCATTCGTCGATCACGATGAAGTCGAAGAAATCCGCCGGGTACTCGCCAAAGTACGGCGACGGTTGGCCCTCACGGGGCGGGCCGCTCATGAAGGTCTGGAAGATCGTGAAGAAGATGCTGCCGTTCTTGGGCACGCGCCCCTTCTTGCGGATGTCGGCCGGGTCGATGCGCACCAGCGCATCGTCGGCAAACGCCGAAAACGCGTTGTAGGCCTGATCGGCCAGGATGTTGCGATCGGCCAGAAACAGAATGCGCGGGCGGCGCGTGGGCTCGGCGCCGCTCTTCCAGTCGGCCACGTTCCAGCGGCTTTGAAACAGCTTCCACGCCAGCTGAAAGGCAATGAAGGTCTTGCCCGTGCCGGTGGCCAGCGTCAGCAAGATGCGATCGCGCCCGGCGGCGATGGCTTCGAGCACGCGGGTGATGGCGATGTCCTGGTAGTAGCGGCCCTGCCAGGTGCCGCCCTTGTCCTCGAACGCGATGGCCGCAAACCGGTTGCGCCACGCAGCGGTGGCCGCCTCGGCTTCGGCAAAGGTCAGCGCCCACAGCTCATCGGGGCTCGGGTAGCCGGCCACGTCGCCTTCGGCGCCGGTGGTCATGTCGATGCGGTAGATCGCCTGCCCGTTGGTGGCAAAGGTGAAGCGCACCGCCAGCTTGGCGGCGTAACTCTTGGCCTGGCCCGCGCCTTCGGTGTGCGGCTTGCCCCACGCCTTGGCCTCGATGACCGCCAGCTTGGTGTTGCGGTACACCAGCACGTAGTCGGCGATCTCGGCCTTGGCCCGTTGCGACTTGCCGCCGCCACCCTGCAAGCGCCCCAGCGTGATGCCGTGCTCGCGCATCACGCGGCTGCCGTCCACCACGCCCCAGCCGGCGGCGGCCAGGGCAGGGTCGATGTGCTCGGCGCGGGTTTCGGCTTCGTTCATGGGCGGGGTGGGACCAGCATGTTCATGATCAGGCGAATCATGGTCTCCTTGTGCGCCGGATCACTCTCGGCCACCAGCAAGGCCAGCGCTGCCAGCCCGATGTCGTTGATGACCGGCATGCCCGCCGCATCGAGCAGCCGGCCATTGCGGTTCAGGAAGTCGACGAACAGGAACGCCCCGCTGCGCTTGTTGCCATCGGCAAACGGGTGGTTCTTGATGACGAAGTACAGCAAGTGCGCTGCCTTGGCTTCGACGCTGGGATAGGCGGGCTCGCCGAAGACAGACTGGTCCAGATTGCCCAGCAGGGCTGCCAGCCCCTCGCCGCGATCGCGCGCGAACAGTTCAGTGGCTTCGCCGCGAGCCATCAATTCGTGCTTCAGGCGCGCCAGCGCCGTGCGGGCCTCAGCCAGCGTGGGCAGCACGCCGCCGGGCTGTTCGGGCGGCTCGGTCAGCAGGCCTTCGTCATAGCGTTGCAGCAGCAGGAAGGTCTGCGCATAGCGGGTCACGATGTCGACCAGGCCGCGGCCGGTGTCGGCCAGCAGATCGGGGCTCTGGGCGGCCTTCTTGACGAGTTGCAGTGCCGCGTCCAGTTCGCGGGCATTGGCTTGCAGTCGCTGACGATCGAGCGTGTAGCCCTGGGTCAGGTGCTCGCTCAACGTGCGTGTGGCCCATTGGCGAAAGCCCACGGCGCGCTTGGAATTCACCCGATAGCCCACCGAGATGATCGCGTCGAGGTTGTAGTGCCGCAGCCGGCGCTTCACCTGGCGCCGACCTTCGGTTCGAACAGCTAAGAAATCCTTAGCAGTTGCCGCTTCGGGCAGTTCCTGGTCGGCGAAGATGTTCTTCAAGTGCATCAGCACGTTCTCGGGCGTGGTGTCAAACACCTCGGCCATCTGACGCTGAGTCAGCCACACCGTGTCGCGATCGAGGCGCACCTCCACCATGCCATTGTCCGACTGGTAGATCGTGACGCCGGTCCTGTCGACGGGCTCGGTAGGGGATTCGGCTTCGTTCATCGGCGGCATTCCGTTCCTACAGCGCGCCGGTGAAAGCCTGGTGGAGCAGGGATTTCTTCAGTTCGTCGAGGGCGGCGAGTTTCTGCCTAAACAGCACTGTGAGCGAGTCCGTCTGTTCACCAAGCACCGCGAAGCGCTCCACGATTGACTTCTGCTCCGCTATTGGCGGGATGGTCAGGACGGCCTTTTTCACAAGATCTCCGCTGATGTTCTTGACCACGGCGCCTGCTGCAAGGGAGGCAAACTGGTTCTGGACGAACTGCGACGAAAGCAGGTAGTAGAAATAGTCTGCGTCCAACTCGTCGCTCAGTCTCAGCGCGAACCACCCGTCGTGGATGTACCCGCTGGTCTTCATGATGTACGGACGGCCGAAGGACATTGAATTCGTCAGGATGAAGTCGCCTTCCTTGACATACCTAGACTGCTTCGCCCCTTCCGGGGTAATCCTTTGGGCTGTCGAGTAGACGTACTTTCCGCCTTCCTCGGTGTCACCGATCTTGATCCAGTTCACGCCGTCGGGTGCGGTGCTGAAGAAGCTCTTGATCGGTCGGGGGGAGCTTCCCCGTTCGACCTTGCAAACCTGACCCAGTGTTCGGTCGGCCCATCCTTCACCCCGTCGGGTGAAGACCTCCCGCAAGTAGTCGTCGAACAACTCCCGCGCATTCCGCAGGTTCTTCTCGGCGTTGGCCTTGGCGGTTGCGATGCCCTCGCAGGCTTCGTCGAGAATGGCGACGATGCGGCGCTGGTCGCCAAGGGGAGCGATTGGGACCTTGATTTCCCGAATCATCCCCATGTTCAAACCGCGCCGATCATTGTCGGCATCGCTGGTCAGCCGCCGAATCTCCTCATAGCGTCCATGAAGATTGGCAAACAGAAACTCCGAGAGCAATCCTGCAGTCTGTTTTGGAGTGATGCTGACCAGTGACTGATTGCATGTTGCCAATGTCCTGAGAAGGGCAACAGTTCCTCGGGTCTTGCCTTGGCCGTTCAGAGCAATCATCACCGAGTTGATCGGAAGCAACTTGGCGTTGGAAGCCTTCATCCCTGCCTCAGTTATCCGACCGTCGCAGTCTCGGATTTCGCGTCTGTGAATGTCCCCGGACACCAGCCACCTAATGTCGCCACCATAGAAAGCAGGGTTTGCTGTGCTTGGGGTTCCGCCAGTAGCGAGGTCGCAGACCTCACCAATTTTCTTAATTTGCCAACCGGCGATCAAAGTAAGCCCCGAATCGTCGTCAACACGTCGGCACTCTCCGCATCCAGCGCCTCGATCTCATCAAGGATTTCCTGCGGCGTGCGCAGCGCGACCTCATCGCCACCGTTGGGGTTCTTGACTGACAGGTCGAAGGTGGCGGTGTCGATGCCGGCAACGTCCACCGACCAGCTGCGCGCCGAGTCGGAGTAGGTCTTTTGCTGCTCGATGAAGTCGACCAGGTCGGCGTCGTTGAGCGGATTGGTCTTGCCCATGTTGCGGCCCACGTCGAGCTGGTAGAACCAGACGCGGCGTGTGGGCTCGCCCTTGTTGAAGAACAGCACCACGGTCTTGACGCCGGCGCCTTGAAAGGTGCCGCCGGGGCAGTCGAGCACGGTGTGCAGGTTGCAGCTCTCGAGCAGCAGTTGGCGGATGCTGGTGCTCGCGTTGTCGGTGTTGCTGAGAAAGGTGTTCTTGATGACGATGGCTGCGCGCCCGCCGGCCTTGAGCGTCTTGATGAAGTGCTGCAAGAACAAGAAGGCCGTCTCGCCGGTCTTGATGGGAAAGTTCTGCTGAACCTCTTTGCGCTCTTTGCCGCCAAAGGGCGGGTTGGCCAGGATCACATCGAAGCGGTCGCGGTCCTGGATGTCGCTGAGGTTGTCGGCCAGCGTGTTGGCGTGCACGACGTTGGGCGCTTCGATGCCGTGCAGGATCATGTTCATGATCGCAATCACGTAGGCAAGGCTTTTCTTCTCCTTGCCGTAGAAGGTGCGCGTTTGCAGCGTGGCCAGATCGTCGGCCTTGGTGGCCTGGGGCAGCAGGTAATCAAAGGCCTCGCACAGAAAGCCGGCCGAGCCACAGGCGCCGTCGTAGATGCGCTCGCCGATGTGGGGTGCCACCACCTTGATCATGGCGCGGATCAGCGGGCGCGGCGTGTAGTACTCGCCGCCGTTGCGCCCGGCGTTGCCCATGTTCTTGATCTTGGCTTCGTACAGGTGCGACAGCTCGTGCTTTTCGGTCTGTGAGCCAAAGCGCAGCTCGTCCACGCGCTCGATCACGTCGCGCAGGTTGTAGCCGCTCTGGATCTTGTTCTTGATCTCGCTGAAGACCTCGCCGATCTTGTATTCGATGGTGTTGGGCCCGCTGGCGCGCTGCTTGAAGCCGGCCAGGTAGGGGATCAACCGCCAGTTGACGAAGTCGCGCAGGTCGTCGCCGGTGAGCGCGGCGTTGTGGTCGATCCGGCCATCGGGCGTGCGCGGGGCGGCCCACGCTTCCCAGCGGTGGTCGGCATCGATGATGGGTTGGTAGCGCTTGCCTTCGAGCTCAGCTTCGAGCGCCTTGTCACGCTCGAGCGCGTCGAGGTACTTCAGGAACAGCAGCCACGACGACTGCTCGGTGTAGTCGAGCTCACTGGTGCACCCGGCATCCTTGTGCAGGATGTCGTCGATGTTCTTGAAGGTTTGCTCAAACATGGGGCCAGGCGCCGGGCAGTGGGGTGGGCGCATTCTCCATGCGGCTGGCGCCGAACTCAGGGCGCGAACATCGACTGCAGCGTTTGCAGCGTGACTGCCAGCGTTTGAGGGCGCAAGGCGACCAGATGCTTGGGAGGTCTCCGGCCGCCATCACCAGACCAGTTTGCTGTCGCCTTCATTGGCCACTTCGGGCCACACCAGCGCGTCGCCGCCTTGCGCTGCCAGCCGGCGCGCATCGTCGGCCCAGCCTTCGCGTTGGCCGCGTCGGATCGTCTGGTCGTGCAAGTCCTGCTTCAGTTCGTTTGGCCACGTGCACAGCACAGGCGTCGGCTTCGTTCCTCGGCTGCCCATCAATGTTCCTCGGAACCCGGGTTCGGCTCGGTCAGGTACAGCCCCACCGAGGCGGTGGTCCATGTCGCTACACCCGTGCCGAAAAAGTCCCGGTCCTCGGTCCAGATGGGGCAGCTCAGCAGCAGCGCGCACGCCAGCACCGGCCAGTCATCAGGGTCGCGAGGGCCGATACGGGCCAGGGCGGCTGCGCGCAGCGGCTCGTAGCTGCTGGCCGGAACGGCCGTGACGATGTCCGCCGCGGCATCGAGTGCTGCGAGCGTGGCGGTTTCGCGGATGCCGGTGTGACCGCGCGCACGAAGAATGGTGGGCAGGTGGCGGCGCGCCTCGTCGAATGCCGTCTCGGGTGCCAGGAAGTCGACTTTGGCTGCATGGGCGAGCAGCAGCCGTGGCACCTGCCTGCCGATGGCAAAACGGATCAGGATGTTGGCGTCCAGAACGATGGCGATCACGGCCATCACCCCAACTTGGTACCGCGCTTTGGTAGGCCGGGTCGGCGCAGTGCTTCAAAGTCGGCCGCCATGTCTTCGATCTCCTGATCGCTCAGCGGCATGACATCCTGAACCTGGGCCGTGGCGTCGAGCAGCCGCTGCAAAGCTTGCGGCGTCGGCCGGCGCAGCGGCACAAACAGGCCCACGGCCTGGCCGTGGCGGGTGACGGTGACCGGTGTGTCGGCATCGATGTATTCGGCCAAAGCCGAGCGGAACTCGCGGATGCCGACGCTGGGAGTGGGTGTGGCGGGCAGCTTCATGGGGTGTCCTTTGCGGCGACAGGGATCAGGGTTCACATTCTCGTGGATGTGTACACAAAAATCCAGGCGATGGGCTCCGTGCGGCCGACGGGCCGCGCCTCACGCGTACCGCAACTCCGTCGCCTTGCCCCAGAACACGCGGTACGAGAACACCGTGTAGGCGGCGATGGCGGGCACTGAGATGCACACGCCAATCAGGATGACCTTGAGCGCTGCCGGGCTGCTGGCGGCTTGCCAGATGGTCAGGCGGTCGATCACCACGAACGGGTAGATGCTGTAGGCCAGCCCAATGAAGCCGAGCACGAACACCGCGATCAGCGCCACGAAGGGCACCCAGCACAAGGTGGTGCGCACGATGGCTTTGTCGAGCAGCAATCGGGCGGCGAGCAGTGCGATGCCGGTGGCCAGCGGAATGACCATCAGCGCAATGAACGCGGGCAGCGTGAACCAGCGTTCGCGCACGGTGGCGCTGATCCATGGCGTGGCCAGCGAGATCAGCACCATGCCCACCACCACCGGCCCCCATGCCAGCTTGGCCCAATGAATGGCCTTGGCCTGCAGCTCGCCTTCGGTCTTCATGATCAGCCAGGCCGCACCCAGCAGTGCATAGGCCGCGGGCAGCGCCAGCGCGATGGCCGCGGCAAACACGGGGTAGTTCCATCCTTCGCCAAAGCCGCTGATGTAGCGCCCGAGCATCCAGCCCTGCGACAGTGAGGCGAGCATCGAGCCGGCAAAGAACAACCGGTCCCACAGCGGCTTGTCGCTGGCTTTGGCCTTGACCCGGAAGTCGAACGCCACGCCGCGCAGCGTGAGGCCCACCAGCATCAGCGTGACCGGCAGGTACAGCTGAGACAGCACCACGCCGTGCGCCTTCGGGAAGGCCACCAGCAAGATGCCGATGCCCAGCACCAGCCAGGTTTCGTTGGCGTCCCAGAAGGGGCCGATCGAGGCGATGAGCACGTCTTTTTCCTGCGCGGTGGCGCGTGGCATGAGCAGGCCCACGCCGAGGTCGTAGCCGTCGCTGATCACGTAGATCAGCATGGCCACGCCCATCAGACCCATGAAGATCAGCGGCAGCGCGTGGTCGAAGCTCATGCGAGGCCGCCTTCGCTGATGGCCGCGACGGTGCGCTCCCCCGCTGGGCCGGAAGAGACTTTTTCGACCGTGTCTTCGGGCTTTTCGGCCATGTACTTCAGCACGCCCACGTAGGCCAGGATGAGCCCGAGGTACAGCGCCAGGTACATCGCCAGGCTCATGCCGATCATGGGCGAGGTGACGTTGGTGGCCGCCACATCGGCGGTGCGCAGCAAGCCGTAGACGATGAAGGGCTGGCGTCCGATTTCGGTCACGTACCAGCCGGCCACGGTGGCGACCCAGCCGGAGAACGTCATGCCGGCCAGCACCCACAGCAGCCGCTGCGGGATGCGATCGGCCGACCAGCCGGCGAGTCGGGCCAGCCACCAGCCCGCCCAGCTCACGCCCAGCATCAGCACGCCCATGCCGACCATCACGCGAAAGCCCCAGAACAGGGGGGCGACCGGCGGGTGCGCGTCACCGAACGCGTCGATGCCCTGGAGCTCGCCGTGCAGGTCGTGTCGCAGGATCAGGCTGGCCATGTGGGGCACGGCCACTTCGAAGTGGTTGCTCTGGGTGGCGGCGTCGGGCCACGCAAACAACAGCAGCGGGGCGCCGCGCTCGGTGTGCCAGATGCCTTCCATGGCGGCGATCTTTTGCGGCTGGTGCTCGAGCGTGTTGAGCCCGTGCTGGTCGCCCACCATGATCTGCACCGGGATCAGCAGTGCGGCCACCGTGAGGCCCACGCGCATGACCTTGGGCGCCGAGTGGTGCGCCACGCCCTTGAGCATTTGCCACGCGCTCAGACCGGCCATCAGGAACGAGCACGTCAGCGCCGAGGCCAGCAGCATGTGGGTGAAGCGGTACGGAAACGACGGGTTGAAGATCACCTCGGCCCAGTTCACCACCTCGAACACGCCGTCGACCACCTGATGGCCGGCCGGTGTTTGCATCCACGAGTTGAGCGCCAGGATCCAGAACGCACTGACCGTGGTGCCAAACGCGACGAAGAAGCTCGCCATCATGTGGATGCGCTCGCTCACGCGGCCATGGCCGAACAGCATCACGCCCAGAAAGCCCGCCTCCAGGAAGAACGCGGTGAGCACTTCGTAGCCCAGCAGCGGTCCGGCGACGTTGCCGGCTTTTTCCATGAAGCCCGGCCAGTTGGTGCCGAACTGGAAACTCATGGTGATGCCGCTGACCACGCCCAGCGCGAAGCTCAGCGCAAACACCTTGGTCCAGAAGCGATAGGCCGCCAGCCAGGCGGTGTCGCGGGTGGAAAGCCAGCGCCACCTGAAGAACAGCAGCAACCAGCCCAGCGCGATCGTGATCGTCGGGAACAGGATGTGGAAGGTCATGTTCGCAGCGAACTGCATGCGAGCGAGGATGAGTGCGTCCATGGAGTCGCCTAAGTGTTCAAGCCGATGCCTTGCCACCGGGTACGAGTTTCATCTTGCCGGCGAACGCGAGCACGCGTTGCACCTTGGAGCCCATCTTCATCAACTGGGACAGGGTCTTGTGATCCAGTCGCTGCACGTCATCGAACCAGGTGGACATCAGCTCGATCAGGTCGTGCATGCCCTTCATGCGCTGCTGAGCGATGCGGTCTTCTTCGGTCGTGGGCGCTTCCAGCAGCGCGCTGCGCAACATCGAAAGGGTGGGTTCGATCTCTCTGCGGCGGCGCTCTTCGGCGAGCGTGCGAAAGATTTCCCAGGCGTCGGAAGGTGCCTCGAAATACTCGCGCCGGTCGCCCGGCACGTGCAAAAGGCGCACGAGGCGCCATGCCTGCAACTCCTTCAGACCCATGCTGACGTTGGACCGGGAAAACTCCAGCGCTTCGGCGATCTCGTCGGCGTTGACCGGGCGCGGAGAGACGAAGATCAGCGCGTACATCTGACCGACTGTGCGGTTGATGCCCCAGCGACTGCCCATCTCGCCAAAGTGGCTGACGAAGCTGCGAACCAGTGGTGAAAGCTCAGACATTCCGAATGATATTTCAGAAATTACTGAAAATTCGATAGGTTTTGATGTCTGAATGGTCAGCCCTGAGCCCAGAACACCGCGAACCATCCTCGCTCATCCACCCAGTGCTCGCTGCGCTCAAAGCCCGCATCGCGCAGCAGCGCCGAGAAGCTTTCGACGCTGTACTTGTAGGAGTTCTCGGTGTGCAGACGCTCGCCTGCCGCAAAGCGCCGCTCGCCGCCGGGCCAGCTCACGGTCAGGGCGTCGCGGGCTTCGAGGTGCATCTCGATGCGCGAATCGGTGCGGTTGAAAAACGCCACATGGCGCCACTCGCGCGGGTTGAAGTCGGCACCGATCAGGTGGTTGAGGTGGCGCAACAGGTTCAGGTTGAACGCTGCGGTCACACCCAGCGCGTCGTCGTAGGCGGGCTCGAGCACGTCGAGCGGCTTGATGAGGTCGACACCGATCAGCAAACCGCCGCCCGCGGCCTGCCGTCGCACTTCGGCCAGAAAGTGTTGCGCCTGCGCCGGCGTGAAGTTACCGATGCTCGAGCCGGGATAGAAAAACACCGGCCGCCCGCGCAGGCTGCCGTCGGGCAATTCGGGCGATGCCGAGAAGTCCAGGCCCAGGCCGTTCACCTCGAGCGTCGGGAACTGCCTTTGCACCTCGGCGATGGCATCGCCCAGAAAGTCGGCCGAGATGTCGACCGCCACGTAGCGCGCCGGGCACAACGCAGGGATCAGTCGCAGCGCCTTGGCGCAGTTGCCTGCGCCCAGATCGACCAGCGTGTCGATGTCACCGATGGCGCGCGCGATGTCGATCAGATGGGCGTCGAAGATGGCCGCTTCGGTGCGCGTGGGGTAGTACTCGGGCAGCTCGGTGATGGCCTCGAACAGGCGCGAGCCAAGTCGGTCGTAGAGGTACTTCGGCGAGGTGTGCGCCCGCGCCGCGAGCAGGCCGCTGATCAATTCGCGGCGGGCGTCGACTGAACCGCTGGTGGAAGATGGGGTCACAACGGCTTTCAGGGCAGGGGGTCGTGGCGACAGGCCGTGACCGTGGCGGACATTGTGTCGGCTGAGCGACGCCCATAATTCGCGGCGCCTGAAGCGGCCTGTCTTCGAGAACGCGAAACGCCACACATCATGACCGATCAAACCGAACTGCGCGGCGAACTCGACGGGCGCCACATCGTGCTGGGTCTGAGCGGCGGCATCGCCTGCTACAAGGCGGCAGAACTGACGCGAGCGCTGGTCAAAGCGGGCGCCACGGTGCAAGTGGTGATGACGGCCTCGGCGGAGCAGTTCATCACCCCGCTCACGCTGCAGGCGCTGTCGGGGCGGGCGGTGTTTGGCAGCACCTGGGACGCGCGTGAGGTCGACGGCCACGCCAACAACATGGCCCACATCAACCTCACCCGCGGCGCTGATGCGGTGCTCGTGGCGCCGGCCAGCGCTGATTTCATGGCGCGCTTGCTGCACGGACGCGCTGACGATCTGCTCAGCTTGCTGTGCCTGGCGCGCCCGATCGACACCTGTCCGCTGATCATCGCGCCGGCCATGAACCGCGAGATGTGGGCGCATCCGGCGACCCGGCGCAACGTGGCGCAACTGGGTGCTGATGGGGCGCATTTCTTCGGCCCTGACAGTGGCGAGCAGGCCTGCGGCGAAGTCGGCGAAGGCCGCATGCTCGAACCCGACGATCTGCTCGAAGCGCTGATCGGATTCTTTCGCCCGAAGCCGCTGGCCGGACGCCGTGTGCTGATCACCGCCGGCCCCACGTTCGAGCCGATCGACCCGGTGCGCGGCATCACGAATTTATCGAGCGGCAAGATGGGTTTTGCCATTGCCCGCGCGGCCGCCGAAGCAGGAGCCGACGTCACGCTGGTGGCCGGCCCGGTGCACTTGGCCACGCCGCGTGGCGTGCGCCGTATCGACGTGCAGACCGCGCAGCAGATGTTCGATGCGGTGATGCCGCTCGCTCCTGAAAATGACGTGTTCGTTGCCACTGCGGCGGTGGCCGATTGGCGTCCCGCGCACCTGTCCGGCCAGAAGATCAAGAAAGACGGCAGCAAGATCGCGCCGTTGTTCGAGCTGACCGAAAACCCCGACATCCTTGCCGCCGTGGCGCAGCGCTGCGTGGGCGGGCGGCCGTTTTGCGTGGGCTTTGCGGCCGAGAGCCATGACCTGCTCAAGCATTCGCGCGAAAAGCTCGAACGCAAGCGAGTGCCGCTGATCGTGGGCAACCTCGGGCCGGCGACCTTCGGACGCGATGACAACTCGCTGGTGCTGGTCGATGCGCACGGCCACCGCGAGCTGCCGCAGGCCGACAAGCTCACGCTGGCGCGCTCGCTGATTGCCGATGTGGCGTTGCGGCTTGAGTCTTTGCCCCGCTGACTTGCAGCTTTCGACGACCATTTGTTTCAGGCCCACGACATGACCACGATCGACCTCAAGGTGCTCGATGCACGCATTGCTGATTCGCTGCCGGCGTACGCCACGCCGGGCAGCGCCGGGCTGGATTTGCGCGCTTGCGTTGACGAGCCGCTGCTGATCGAGCCCGGGCAAACTCGCCTCATTCCGACGGGCTTGTCGGTGCACATCGGCGACGCGGGGTTGGCCGCGATGATCCTGCCGCGCTCGGGGTTGGGGCACAAGCACGGGATCGTGCTGGGCAATCTGGTGGGGTTGATCGACTCGGATTACCAGGGCCCCTTGATGGTGAGCTGCTGGAATCGCGGCGATATCGCCTACACCGTGCAGCCACTCGAGCGCATCGCGCAACTCGTCATCGTGCCCGTGGTGCAGGCGAGCTTTCGGCGGGTTGACGACTTCGCCGCGTCCGAGCGCGGCACCGGCGGCTTCGGGTCGACCGGAGCCGCCTGAGTCGCCGCCGATTCAGTGCAGGTGCGGCCCGCTCTGCACTGCGTTGAGCACCGTGAAGGCCGGTTGCCCGACGGTGGCGGCCTCGGTCTCGTCAAGCGTGGCCTCGCGCACGTCGCACACCGTGAGGTGCAGCCGCAGCGCCAGCCCGGCCAGCGGGTGGTTGCCGTCGAGCACCACGTGTGAGTCGTAGACCTCGGTGACGGTGTAAACCGCCTCGGCAGGCATGTCCGGCGTGACGGCGCCTTCGGGCAGGCCGTCAAACTGCATGCCCACTTCGATGTGTTCCGGAAACACCGAACGCTCTTCAAAGCACACGAGTTCGGCCAGGTATTCGCCGAAAGCCTGCTCTGGCTCGAGGTGCAACGACGCTTCGAAGCCCTCGCTCTGATCGAGCAGCGCCGCCTCAACCTTCTCGAGCAGGTCAGCACCACCGAAGAAAAATTCGACCGGCTCGGCGAGTTCGTCGATCAACTCGCCTTGGGCATCTTCAAGTCGCCACGTGAGTGCGACAACGCAGGGGGATTGGATTTGCATCGGGAAATGATCGCACAGGGGGCACCAAAGCCCATGGCGGCACCAACAAGTTCGCAGCATCGTCCATGGACAATCCGGACATGACCATCGACACACCCACTGCGCTGCTTGGCGGGCTCAGCCCGCGCGTCTTCATGCGCCGGCATTGGCAAAAAAAGCCGCTCCTGATTCGTCAGGCGATCTCGGCAGCCGATCTCGCCGTGGATCGCGCGGGGCTGTTTGAGCTGGCTTCGCACGAGGGCGTGGAGTCGCGCCTCATCGAGCGGCGTGGTGCCGACTGGAAGCTGCGCCACGGCCCGTTCACCCGCCGGCAACTGCCGCCGCTGTCGCGTGCCGACTGGACGCTGCTGGTGCAAGGCGTCGATATGCATGCGCCGCAGGTGCACGAGCTGCTGTCGCGTTTTCGCTTTGCACCGGACGTGCGGCTTGACGATGTGATGGTGTCGTTTGCTACCGATGGCGGCGGTGTCGGCCCTCACTTTGATTCGTACGACGTGTTCTTGCTGCAGGTGGCCGGGAAACGCGAATGGCGTATCGGGCGCACGAAGAACATGGACATCGTGCCCGACATGCCGCTCAAGATCCTCGCCCACTTCGACCCCGAGCACATCTGGACGCTGGAGCCGGGCGACATGCTGTATCTGCCGCCCCGTTGGGCGCACGACGGCGTGGCCCGCGGTGAATGCATGACCGCGTCGGTGGGTTTCAGGGCGGCTTCGCGTGGCGAGGTGGGTACTTCGGTGTTGCAGCGCATGCTGGATGCGGCGGAAGACCCGTGTGAGACACCGCTCTACCGCGATCCCAATCAGCCGGCCACCGATCAGCCTGCGCGCATCCCGCCGGCGCTGGCCGCGTTTGCCGCCGATGCGGTGCGACGCTTCCTTGAAGAGCCGCGTTCGATGGATTGCGCGCTTGGCGAGTGGTTAAGCGAGCCCAAGCCCCAGGTGTGGTTCGACGCGCGCGGCGCTTTGGGGGAGCGGGGCGCATTGGCGCTGGATCGTCGCAGCCGGATGATTTACGACGACCATCACGTGTTCATCAATGGTGAGTCTTTCGTGGCTTCGGGCCGCGACGCGGTGCTGATGCGCGCGCTGGCCGACCGCCGCGCTCTGGATTTGGCGTCGGTCTTGAAGCTGAGCTCTCCGGCCTGGGAGCTGGTGCAGTCGTGGGCCGATCAAGGTTGGCTGCATGCGGTACCCGACGAGGTTTGACGGGCACCTTCGGGTTCGAAAAAACGGGTTCAATTCAACGCTGGAGGCTGTTTTCCGATGAACGACTCGAACGACGGGCTGATTGAATCACGCAGCGAATACCAAGCTGCCTTGTGGCGAGCCTTCGAGCTGATTGCCGAGTCGAGCGCCAAAGAGATCTGGATGTGCGATGCCGACTTCGCTGACTGGCCGCTCAATGAACCCCAGGTGGTGGAGCAGCTGTCGCGCTGGGCGGTGTCTCATCGCCGCTGTCATGTGCTGGCGCTTGACTACAACCTGATGCCCAGGCGCCACCCACGCTGGGTTCAGTGGCGCCGCCACTGGTCGCATGTGGTGAGCTGCTGGACGCCCGACGAAACGGGCAATGGCCGCTTGCCGAGTTTGTTGTACGCGCCTGGGGTGGTCAGTGTGAGGCTCGTGGATCGCGTTCACTACCGCGGTCGCATCTCCACCGACGTCGACGATGCAGTGCGCATCCGCGAAGAGCTTGATGGACTTTTTCAACGTTCAGTTGAAGCCTTTCCCGCAAGCACGCTGGGACTGTGAATTAATCCTTTCAACGTTTATACTGCCCAGCTT
Organism: Burkholderiales bacterium; assembly: GCA_947372225.1. Classification (GTDB taxonomy): domain Bacteria; phylum Pseudomonadota; class Gammaproteobacteria; order Burkholderiales; family Burkholderiaceae_C; genus PBB1. Next base: position 20,237 of record CANBSV010000014.1, read on the forward strand.
GCTAGGTAGGGTATCGCCCCTTGGCAACTGTGTTTTTGGCCTGCTGCCGACGTGGTGGGTCGACGATCACTCACCGCGTTATCAAACCATTTATTGAGGATGAACATGAACAAATCGCTCGTGCTGGCTACCCTGGTTGCTGCTTTCGCCCTGACCGCCTGTGGCAAGAAAGAAGAAGCTGCCGCTCCGGTTGCTGAAGCCGCTTCTGCTGTTGTGGCACCTGCTGCTGAACCCGCACCGGCTGTCGTGGCACCTGCTGCTGAAGCCGCGAGCGCTGTGGTCGACGCTGCCAGCGCCGCCAAGTAATCCTCGTCTTAGACGAGAAAAAGCCGCCCTAGGGCGGCTTTTTTGTGTCCGCACCGCGGACGCGGTGTTTGCGGGCGAGGCGTCAGGATCGAATCCCGACGCCATCGCGCCGGACTACTTCAGATCCTGGACCAGCAGCGTTGCGATGTGCGCGGCGGTGGTTCCCGAATCCACCGCGCCCTGAGCATTCAGGACGGTCACGAGGGTGTTTTTCCCGCTGGCCTTGACCTGTACGCGGTAGCGCGAAAGACTCTTGGCGTTTGCCTTGTCCTTGCTGGAACCCAGCAAGAGCTTGCTGAAGAACCCGGGATCGTCTTCCTTGTTGTCGGCGTTTTCGGTGTAGCGCACGAAATACAAGCCTTGAGCGCGGTCGCGGTCTTCGACGGTGAAGTTGCTCCGATCCAGTGCGATACCGACGCGGCGCCACGCGCGGTCGAAATCGTCATCGACTTCAATCGTGGCCGCAGGAGCCGCTGCGATCCGTGCGCGTGCCGCCTTGGGGGTTGCTGTCGCGGTGATCTGCGCTTGGGCCTGCTCTTCCTTGGCCCCAAGCTTGAGCATCAGGCGGCGCAGCATCTCGGCTTCGAGCTCCGGATCGGACGGGCGCGGCTGCCAAGTCGTGTTGTCCTTGGCCGAGCCGGTCACCACTTCGGTCATGCCGCGGTGGCTCAAGAAAATCTCGCTGCCGGTGTCCGTGCGCTCGACGCGGGTTCGAAACTTGTCGCGTTCGCCGGTGTCGTAGATCGAATCAAACACCATCCCGATGGTCGAGCGGATAAAGTCCTGCGGCATCTTCGACCGGTTTTCAGCCCATTCGGTTTCCATCACGCCCACATCGGGCTGGTCAATCAGGAGCTTGAAGCCGCGTTCAGGCCAGAACGCCTTGAGCATCGGCCAGACCTGTTCGGGGGTCATGTTGGTGACCAGCCAGCGGTCGTTGCCGTTGCGCTCGATTCGCAATTGGTCGGTCCCTGCCGGAACCACGGTCTGCGAGGATTGAAGTTTCAGCGTCGAACCCTGGAAAGTGGCGGCGCTGAATGATCCGGCCGCCGCTTGCTGCAGATAGCGGCTGTCGCGGGACAACTGTGTCAGGTCGGGCGGGACTTCGAGCCCGGTGGTCTGTTCCGCGGCCGTGCCGTGGTAATCGACCTTGTCACCGGACACCAGGCTGTGCATCGAGGAGCAACCTGCCAGTGCGATCACCAAGGACGAAGCCAGCAGCCCTCGGGCATGGGGGACAGTGGCTGACATGTGGCTCGATCGAGTGCGTTGGGCGTCTGTCACGTTGTTCATCTCCAGAGGGTTGGCGGCCGGGGGTGCCACGCAGCCCGTTGATCGCAAGGGTCGAGAAATCTGGCGCTGCGCCGCATCCCGGGGGTGACGCACAGCAGTCATGGTCTAAAGCAATCCGGCGTCGCGCAGTGCTGCAGAGACCATGGTCTCGCCTGTCGACGTCAGTGGCATGAGCGGCAGACGCAGCGAGTTCTTGCAGCGCCCGAGTTGTGCCAATGCCCATTTGGCGGGCGCCGGGCTGGGTTCGCAAAACAGATGCTTGTGCAAGCCCAACAGCCGCATGTGGATGGCGGCGGCTTGGCGCACCTCGCCGGCCATGGCGGCCACGCACAACTCATGCATGAGTCTGGGGGCGACGTTGGCCGTGACGCTGACGTTGCCGTGACCACCCAGCAGCATCAAGGCCACGGCGGTCGAGTCGTCGCCCGAGTAGATCGAAAAGCCGGGTGGCGCATGCTTGATCAGCCAAGCCGCGCGCTCGATGCTCCCTGTGGCTTCCTTGACCGCCACCACGCCGGGCAACTGTGCGAGTCGCAGAGTGGTCTCGGGCAGCATGTCTGCCACGGTGCGGCCAGGCACGTTGTAGAGCACTGTCGGGATGTCCACCGCTTCGGCGATGGCCTTGAAATGCTGGTAGATGCCTTCCTGCGAAGGCTTGTTGTAGTACGGCACAACCGACAGCGCGCAGTCGGCACCGACTTGCTGCGCATAGCGCGACAGCTCGATGGCTTCACGCGTCGAGTTGCCTCCGGTGCCTGCCATCACGGGCACCCGGCCAGCGCAGTGCTCGACGGCCACGCGGATGATCTCGAAGTGCTCATCGACCGACACCGTGGGCGATTCGCCGGTGGTACCCACCACGCCGATGCAGTCGGTGCCTTCGGCAATGTGCCAGTCCATCAGGGAGCGCAACGTGTCGTAATCGACGCTGCCGTCTTCATGCATCGGCGTGATCAACGCCACGATGCTGCCAGTGATCGGTTTCATTCTTGGTTCCTTGCCAACGGGCGAGTTTAGCCGGCGCGACACGGCCAAAAAGCGGTGGCCCGAGCCAGGGCCCGGCTGAATAGGCCCTACCTACAATCCGCCGCCATGGTCACTCGCCCCCCCGATCGATCCCCCTCCGGCACCTCGGCCGCCGCACCTTCGACCTACGGCGAAGCCTCCATCCGGGTGCTCAAGGGTTTGGAGCCGGTCAAGCAGCGACCGGGCATGTACACCCGGACCGACAACCCGCTGCACATCGTGCAGGAGGTGATCGACAACGCGGCCGATGAAGCTTTGGCCGGCCACGGCCACCGAATCGACGTCACCGTGCACGCCGACGGCTCGGTCAGCGTCGAGGACGACGGGCGCGGCATTCCGTTCGGCATGCACCCCGAAGAACTGCGTCCGGTGGTCGAAATCGTGTTCACGCAACTGCACGCAGGTGGCAAGTTCGACAAGGGCTCGGGCGGCGCTTACAGCTTTTCGGGCGGGTTGCATGGCGTGGGTGTGAGCGTGACCAACGCGCTGTCCAGGCGCCTCGAGGTCACGGTGTGGCGCGAGGGCCAGGTGGCCCGGCTGGCGTTTGCGGGTGGCGACGTGATCGAGCCGCTGGAGCTGCGAAAGTCGGTTTTGACGGCGTCTTCGGGCGACCGCAAGAGCGGCACCACGGTGCGCGCGTGGCCGGATGCCAAGTACTTCGAGAGTGCCGAGCTGGCGCGCGGTGACCTGACGCACCTGTTGCGCAGCAAGGCGGTGCTGATGCCCGGCACGCGCGTGTCGCTGACGATCGAGAAGACAGGCCGTGCCGACGCCGATGTGCAGAACTGGCTGTACCAGGGCGGTTTGCGCGATTACCTGACGCAAACGCTCAACGCCGATCCGCTGATCCCGCTGTTCGAGGGTGCGCACCATGCCGACGGCTCAGAGTCCGAGAACTTCGCCAAGGGCGAGGGAGCGACCTGGTGCGTGGCTTTCACCGAGGATGGCGCACCGGTGCGCGAGAGCTACGTCAACCTGATCCCCACGGTCAACGGCGGAACCCACGAGTCGGGACTCAAGGACGGGTTGTTCGGAGCCATCAAGAACTTCATCGACCTGCACAGCTTGCTGCCCAAGGGCGTGAAGCTCATGCCCGACGACGTGTTTTCGCGCGCCAGCTTCGTGCTCAGCGCCAAGGTGCTCGACCCGCAGTTCCAGGGCCAGATCAAGGAGCGTCTGAACAGCCGCGATGCGCTGCGACTGGTGTCCACCTGCGTCAAGCCGCCGCTCGAGCTGTGGCTCAACCAGCACGTCGAGCACGGCAAGAAGCTGGCGGAACTGGTGATCAAGCAGGCGCAGACCCGCCAGCGCGCCAGTCAGAAGGTCGAAAAACGCAAGGGCTCGGGCGTGGCGGTGTTGCCCGGCAAGCTGACCGACTGCGAAAGCCGCGACCTGCTGCACAACGAGCTGTTCCTGGTCGAGGGCGATTCGGCCGGCGGCAGCGCCAAGATGGGCCGCAACAAGGAAACGCAGGCCATCTTGCCGCTGCGTGGCAAGGTGCTCAACTCGTGGGAAGTCGAGCGCGATCGGCTGTTTGCCAACAACGAGATCCACGACATCGCGGTGGCCATTGGTGTCGATCCGCATAGCGCTGCCGACACGCCCGATCTGAGCGGCCTGCGCTACGGAAAGATCTGCATCCTGAGCGACGCCGATGTGGACGGCTCGCACATCCAGGTGCTGCTGCTCACGCTGTTCTTTAGGCACTTCCCCAAGCTGATCGAAGCCGGCCACCTGTACATCGCCAAGCCGCCGCTGTTTCGCGTCGATGCGCCGGCGCGCGGCAAGAAGCCAGCGGCCAAGATCTACGCGCTCGACGAGGGCGAACTCACCGCCACGCTGGACCGGTTGCGCCAGGAAGGTTGCCGCGAGACTGCCTGGAGCATCAGCCGCTTCAAGGGCCTGGGCGAGATGAACGCCGAGCAGCTGTGGGACACCACGCTGAACCCCGAAACGCGGCGCTTGCTGCCCATGGCTTTCGGCGACTTCGGCTTCGACGCCACCGTCGATTCACTGACCAAGCTGATGGGCAAGGGCGAGGCGCAGGCGCGACGCGATCTGATGGAGTTGCATGGCGATGAAGTCGATGTGGATGTTTGAGTTTCAGCCCCCGGCCACGGCCCTGCCATGACATCAGAAACCGATCTGTTCAGCCCGACGGCCTCACCCGATGCCGCCGTCTCCCTGGCGCACTACGCCGAACGCGCCTATCTGGAATACGCGCTGAGCGTGGTCAAGGGGCGGGCGTTGCCCGATGTGTGTGACGGCCAAAAGCCGGTGCAGCGACGCATCCTGTACGCGATGGATCGCATGGGGCTGAGCTTCACCACCGCAGGCGGGCCGCGGCCGGTCAAGAGCGCTCGGGTGGTGGGCGATGTGCTCGGGCGCTTTCACCCGCACGGAGACACCGCGGCCTATGACGCGCTGGTGCGCATGGCGCAGGACTTTTCGCAGCGCTATCCGCTGATCGACGGGCAGGGCAATTTCGGCTCGCGCGACGGCGATGGTGCGGCGGCCATGCGCTACACCGAGGCGCGGCTGGCGCCCATCTCGCGGCTGCTGCTCGACGAGATCGACGAAGGCACGGTCGACTTCATCCCCAACTACGACGGCTCGACACAAGAGCCGCGGCAGTTGCCCAGCCGGCTGCCGTTTGTGCTGCTCAATGGCGCGAGCGGCATCGCAGTCGGGCTGGCCACCGAGATCCCCAGCCACAACCTGCGCGAGGTGGCGCTGGCGGCGATTGCGCTGATCCGCAACGATCAGCTCGACGACGATGAATTCGCCGCGTTGATCCCCGGCCCCGATTACCCCGGCGGCGGGCAGATCATCAGCAGCGCCGAGGACATCCGCGCCGCCTACGCCACCGGGCGCGGCAGCCTGAAGGTGCGCGCGCGCTGGAAGATCGAAGAGCTCGCCCGCGGTCAGTGGCAACTGGTGGTGAACGAGCTGCCGCCAGGCACGAGTTCGCAGCGCGTGCTCGAAGAGATCGAGGAGCTCACCAACCCGAAGGTCAAGGCCGGCAAGAAAGCGCTCAGCGCCGATCAGGTGCAGCTCAAGGTGTCGGTGCTCAGCGTGCTCGATGCGGTGCGTGACGAATCGAGCAAGGACGCGCCGGTGCGGCTGGTGTTCGAACCCAAGAGCAGCCGAATCGAGCAGTCCGAGTTGATCACTCAGTTGCTGGCGCACACCAGCCTCGAGTGCTCGGCGCCGATCAACCTGACCATGGTGGGCGCCGATGGGCGGCCCACGCAAAAGACGCTGCGCCAGATGCTCGGCGAGTGGGTCGCCTTCCGGCTGCAAACGGTGCAGCGCCGGTCGCAGCACCGGCTGGGCAAGGTGCTCGACCGTGTGCACGTGCTCGAAGGCCGGCAGCTCGTGCTGCTCAACATCGACGAGGTGATCCGCATCATCCGCAACGCCGATGAGCCCAAAGCCGCGCTGATGGAGCGCTTCAAGCTGAGCGAGCGGCAGGCCGACGACATCCTCGAAATCCGCTTGCGCCAGCTCGCTCGCCTCGAGGCGATCAAGATCGAGCAGGAGCTCGCCGAGCTGCGCACCGAGCAGGGCAAGCTCGAAGACATCCTGGGCAACCCCGGCACGCTCAAGCGGCTGGTCATCAAGGAAATCGAAGCCGACGTGAAGCAGTTCGGCTCGCTCGAAAAGGACCCGCGCCGCACGCTGATCCAGACCGAAAAGAAAGCCGTGGTCGAGATCAAGGTGATCGACGAGCCGGTGACGGTCGTGGTCAGCGCCAAGGGCTGGGTGCGCGCGCTCAAGGGCCACGAGGTCGATCCGGCCGGCTTGCAGTTCAAGGCGGGCGACAGTTTGCTGGCCACCTTCGCGTGCCGCAGCGTGGACGTGCTGCTGGTGTTCGGCAGTGCGCTCAACGGCACCGGTCGCACCTATTCCACGCCCGTCAGCCTGCTGCCGGGCGGACGTGGCGACGGGCAGCCGATCACGACGCTGGTCGAGCTCGAATCGGGCACCCAGCCGGCGCACTACTTCGCCGGCAACACCGCGCAAACCCTGCTGCTCGCGTCCAGCGGCGGCTACGGCTTGCTGGCGCGCGTGGGCGATCTGGTGTCCCGCCATCGCAGCGGCAAGGCGTTCCTCACGCTCGAAGCCGGCGAGCAGCCGCTGCCGCCTGCGCTGGCGTCAGCCGGCAGCCTCGACGATCAGGTGGCGTGCCTGTCAGCCAGCGGCCGGTTGCTGGTGTTCCCGCTGTCCGACCTGAAGCTGCAGCCCAATGGCGGGCGCGGCCTGACCTTGATGGATCTGGAGTCTCCAGATGCGCTGTCCAGCGTGGCGGTGTGCTCGCACTCGCTGCGCATCGAGGGCACCGGGCGCGGCGGCAAAGCCCGCGACGAGCTGCTCAAGGGCGCTTCGCTGGCGGTCTATCTGGGCAAGCGCGCGCGCAAGGGCAAGCCGCAGGACGCGATTCCGAAGGCGGTGAGGGTGGTGGCAGGTTGACTCTGTTCGCACTGCTCTCGTGCTTCGGTGGTGGCCCGACACGCGGCTGAGATCCGGGCACACAAGTCTGGTGCCAAGCCCATGAAAGAATCAGGGTCAATGATCAGCATGAGCCGAGTCCGCCTCTCCCTCGCCATGTGCCGTCTGGCACTGGCGTGCTACCTGCTGTCGCTGGGTTTTGCAATCGCGTCGCCGCTGGTTTTGGGCACCCAGACGCAAATGCTTTGCAGCGGCGCGGGCGTGACCCTCGTCTCCGTACCGGTGGATGCGGACCACGATGTGCCGCTCACGCCCAAGCTGGACTGCCCGTTGTGCGGGCTCGGGTATGGACTCCCGCCTGTAGCCGTCATCGTGTTCGTCGCGCAGGTCGATGTCCGCACCGAGGCACCGCCTGCGCCACTCACCGTCCCTCAGTCCGCCGTATTTCGTGCCTGGCAGGCACGCGCACCTCCCGAGTCCTGAATTCAGTCCCCTGGGCCGGCGCATCTCCATGCGCGGCTTTCCTCATTGAATTTCAGAAAGACTCTTCATGCGCAAATCAGCCATTGCGTGGGCGACTGCCCTCGCGTTTCCGTTTTCCGTTACCGCCCAGACTCAGACCCTTGACGCCGTGATCGTGACCGGCTCGCCGGTCATCGAGGGCAACTCGACCGATACCTTCGCCAGTTTCCGCACGACCGTCAGTGCCCAGCAAATCGAGGACTTGAACGCCGTCGATGCCGCGGCCGCCCTGAGGCGCACACCCGGCGTGTCGATTTCCCGCTTCAATCCCGTTGGCTCCTTCGGCGGCGAAGAAGGCGGGGCGGTGTACATCCGCGGGATGGGAACCAGCCGCCCGGGCAGCGAAATCAAGACCTACATCGACGGCATCCCGTTCTACATGGGCGTGTGGAGCCACCCGCTGCTTGACTTGCTGCCGGTCAACGGCATGGATCGGCTGGATGTCTACAAGGGACCGCAACCGCAGGTGTTCGGAAACACCTTCGGTGCCGTCAATCTGGTTCCCAAGCGGTCGCCCGGAAGGGACGGTGTGAGGGGCGATGCGTCGGTGCGTGGCGGCAGCTTCGGCACTTTCATTGAACAGGCCGACCTGTCCGGGCGCAGCGGCGACTTCGACTATTCGCTGGCCGAGGGGTATGCCACGTCTGACGGCCACCGCGACGATGCCGACGGCCGTCTCGCCAATGTGATGGCGCGCGTGGGTTACCGATTCAATCCGCACTGGTCGGCCAGCGTGCTGCTGCTGGCTGTGGACAACACCGCGCGCGATCCGGGAAATGCCGACACGGGCGTGGGCAAAGGCGACCGCTACGACACCGACGGCCATTTGGCCGCCCTCACGGTCGAGCACGACCATGGTTGGGCCAAGGGCTCGATCAAGTTCTATGAGAACAGCGGCAAGGCGATCCAAAAACCCGGACTCACCTCCAAATTCGACATGTACGGCGTGCGCTGGCGAGAAGACTTCAAACCCTGGAGCGGTGGGCTTGTCTCGACGGGGCTGGATGTCGACAGCCTGAGCGGCAAGGTCTCGCCGGTTGGCTTCAAGTCCCGGCAGTTCACGATCACGTCCCCGTTCGTCTCCGTCAGCCATGCGGCTGTGGTGGGGAACGGCTGGACGCTGACGCCCTCGGTGGGAATTCGCAGCTACCAGCACAACCAGCTCGCCAATGACGTTGCACCGCATGCCGGCGTGATCCTGGCCCATGAAGACAGCCTGGCGCTGCGCGCCAACTACTCCCGGGGCGTGAACTACCCGGGCATTGACGCGGCCGTTTTGTCGCATCTGATTTCCGCGCTGGGTACCTCGTGGCGCAGCCTCGATGCCGAGAAGATGGACCACAAGGAGGTTGGGCTCACCTGGTACGCCAGCGAGGCCACCACCCTCGACGTCGCGTTCTTCGACGACGACGTTAAGGACCGGTACGTGTTCGCCTTCCCGCCCTCGGTGCCCGCGCCGGCGTTCTTGAATCTGGGCTCCTACGCAGTGCAGGGTTCCGAGGTGATGCTGCAGCACAGGATCTCGTCGGGCTGGAGCGTGTTTGGCGGCTGGACCTGGTTGAACTCGTCCAAATCGGACCTGCCGTACGCTCCCCGAACCAACATCTCCGTGGGCACGACTTGGCGCGGAGGACCGTTTCGGATCAGCTTCGATGCCCAGAACCAAAGTCGCATGACCGTCCTCGGCCAGGCGCGCGCAGATGGCTCGGCGAACACATCGAAGGTGGGCGGCTTCACGGTCGCGAACGTGCGCGTGGGTTACGCATTGCCAGCGCTGGGTTCGCGCGGAGAAATCTTTGCTGCCGTGGAAAACATCTTCGACCGCGATTACGAGTTCCGCTCGGGCTACCGCATGCCCGGCATTTCGGCGCAAGTCGGCTTGAAGACCAGCTTTTGAGAAAGGGATCCACGACATGAATGCACGAAAGACATGGGTGGCGATTTGGTTCACTGCTGGTGCCGCGCTCAGCCAGGTGGGCGTGGCCCACGAACAGCTGGCGGCCCAGTCCCCGACCGAGGTGGGGGCCAACACCGACGCCCGCGCGATCGAGTCGGCGATGAAGGCGCTGTTCGACAAACCTGGAGCGCCGCTGACCGTGGCGCCCATTTCCATCGAGGGTGACTTCGCCGTGACGGGCTGGCAGCAGAGCGACCGCGGCGGGCGTGCCCTGCTGCGAAAGGACAGCGGCACCTGGTCGATCGCGGTGTGTGGCGGCGACGGGTTGAAGCAAGCGGCGACCTTGAGTCAGGCTGGGCTGTCTCAGAGCGCAGCCGACCGTCTGGCGCGCGCCGTAGAGCAAGCAGAGTCAAAGCTGCCCGCTGAACAGCGCAAGAAGTTCTCGTTGTTTGAAGGGACAGTCCAGGTGGACCAACGTGATCCGCGTCATGGTGACCACTCCGAAGGCAGCGGCGGGGCCGTTCACCACTAGGCGGTCTGCCGCGAGCGCCGCGACTGCGGTTCAGTGCGCACGGCAGCGGGATCCCCTCGCTGCCGTGCCCGCCAGAGCCTCAGGCCCGGCCGAAGGCGACCCTCGCCGCGCCCAGACCCAGCGCTGCAAACAGCGCCAGGCTCCAGTACGCGTACGGCACGCCCAGCATCGACACGGCGGCCTCAGCGCAGCTGGCGTAGACCTGAAACAGCCACGGCAGGATGCTGTCGAGGCCGAGAAAGCTCATCACCTTGTCGGCGAAGGTCAGGTTGCACGAGGCCGATTGGGCGGCCACCAGCTGTTGGTACAGCGCCGAGGCGGCTCCGCTGATGGCCAGCAGCAGTGCAAGCGCACCCGCGGTGCGGCGAGCCGGGGGCACTGGCAGCGCTGTGCCAATCACGCACACCGCAGCGATGGCCAGGTAGATCGCCCGCTGCAAGACGCACCAGGGGCACGGCGGCATGTCGAAGACGTGCTGTGACACCAGTGCGGCAGCCACGCCCGCCACCGACAGCGTGGCCGTCGCCAGCAGCCAGCCTGTGACCCGGGTGCGCGACCTCACGCTGCGGCGACCTGCGCGATCAGCTCAATCTCGACGCAAGCGCCCAGCGGGATCTGCGCCACGCCGAAGGCGCTGCGTGCGTGCTGGCCCTTGGCGCCGAACACCTCGCCGATCAGCTCCGAGCAGCCGTTGGTGACGAGGTGCTGTTCGGTGTAGCTGCCGGTGCTGTTGACCAGGCTCATCACCTTGACGATGCGCTCGATGCGGTTGAGGTCGCCCACCGCGGCGTGCAGCGTGCCCAGCAGGTCGATGGCCACGGCGCGGGCAGCTTCGCGGCCGGCGGCGGTGTCCATGTTCAGCCCGAGCTGGCCGACCCACACCTTGCCGTCGCGCTTGGCGATGTGGCCCGACAGGAACACCAGGTTGCCGGTTTGCACGAACGGCACGTAGGCGGCGGCAGGCGTGGCCACCGGAGGCAGTTCGATGCCCAGCGCCTTGAGGCGGTCGTAGACGGAAGCAGATGCGGTCATGGTGGGAGATCCGGAAGCGGGAACAAGGCGGCACCGCAGGGTGCCGGACGCTGAAATCCTACACTCCGCCGCATGACCAGGCCGCCCCCGTCACCGTCGTGAACACCGGTTGGCGGTTGGCATTTCTGGGCTTGGCCTGGCCCTTGGGCGCGGCGCTGCAATTGCAAGAGCGCAGCTTGCAATCGCCCCATGCCTATGGGCTGATCGGCGTCGTCGGTGCGCTGGCGATCGGAGTGGCGCTGCGCTGGCGCCGGGTCTGGGTCGCTGCCGTGCCGGGATTGATGCTGCTGGCGTTCGCGCTGACCGGCGAGCGGGCGTCGATGCAACAAGCCGAGTTGCTGGACGCGGCCCTCGAAGGGCGCGATGTGCGCATCACCGGTGTGGTGGCCAGTTTGCCGCAGCGAAGCGCCAACGGGCAGTGCTTTCAGTTCGATGTCGAGCAGGCCACGCTTGATGGGCTCAGCGTGGCGCTGCCGCCGCGCATCCAACTGGGCTGGTACCAGGGCTTTCAGGGTGAGTCAGCGCCCAGCGAGTTGCAGCGCGAACTGGGGGCAGGGCAGCGCTGGCAGTTCACCGCGCGGGTGCGGCGGCCGCACGGCCTGTTGAACCCGCACGGCTTTGATGTGGAACTGCAGTCGTTCGAGCAGGGCGTGGCCGCCACGGGTTCTGTGCGTGAGGCACCGCTGCCCGAACTCATCGAGCGCGCTGCGGCGCATCCGGTGGAGCGCTGGCGTCAGCGCGTGCGCGACGCCATCGACGCAAAGGTGAGCGATGCGCGTGCCGCTGGTGTGCTGGCAGCGTTGGCGGTGGGCGATCAGTCAGCCATCGACCGCGACGACTGGGATCTGTTTCGACGTACCGGCATCGCGCACCTCGTCAGCATCAGCGGGCTGCACGTGACCATGTTCGCGTGGTGCGCGGGGGCTGTTGTGGGTCGCTTGTGGCGGCGCAGCGTGAGCGCGATGTTGTGGGTGCCGGCACCCGCGGCCGCCCTGTGGGGCGGTATGGTGGTGGCAGCAGCCTACGCGGTGTTGTCGGGCTGGGGTGTGCCGGCGCAGCGCACGGTGTGGATGCTGACGGCGGTGGCCGTCTTGCGCAGCGTCGGTGTGCGCTGGCCGTGGCCGCTGGTGCTGCTGGCCGCGGCCAGCGTCGTCACGGTGCTCGATCCGTGGGCGCTGCAACAGCCCGGGTTCTGGTTGTCTTTCATGGCGGTCGGGTTGTTGATGGTGTCGTCGCCATCCGGACACGGGCGCGATTCAGCCGCTGGTCGGACGCCTGCAGCGAGGCTGCGCCGCCTTGTGGTCGAGGGGCTGCGCACGCAACTGATGGCCACCGTCGGGCTGGCGCCTTTGACGCTGGTGTTTTTCCAGCAGATCTCGCTGGTGGGCTTTGCGGCCAACCTGATCGCCATTCCGCTGGTCACGCTGGTGATCACGCCGCTGGCGCTGCTGGGCACGTTGGTGCCGGCGCTGTGGGTGGCCGGCGCGGGGTGCGTGTCGCTGCTGGTGGGGTGGCTGGGCTGGCTGGCGCAGGCACCGGCGGCCGCGTGGTCGGCGGGTGTGGCGCCGTGGTGGGCGCAACTGAGCGCGCTGCTGGGTGCGGTACTGCTGGTCATGCCGCTGCCGTGGCGGGTGCGGCTGAGCGCGTTGCCGCTGGTGCTGCCCTTGCTGCTGCCGCCGCGCGATCTGCCGGGCCAAGGGCACTTCGAACTGGTGGCGGCTGACGTGGGGCAGGGCACTGCGGTGATCGTGCGCACCCGCAGCCATGTGCTGCTTTACGACGCCGGGCCGCGCTATTCGCCCGAGTCCGATGCAGGCCAGCGCGTGCTTTTGCCACTGCTGCGCGCGCGCGGCGACGACCACATCGACCGGTTGATCCTCAGCCACCGCGACACCGACCACATCGGCGGCGCGCAGGCACTGCTGGCGCAGTTGCCGGTGGGCGGGTTGCTCAGCTCGCTCGAGCCGCAGCACCCGCTGCTGCTCGAAGCGCAACGGCGCGGGGTGAGCGCACCGCGCTGCGAGGCCGGCCAGCGATGGGAGTGGGACGGCGTGCGCTTCGAGGTGCTGCACCCCGCGGCCGATGTCTATGAGACCGCTGTCAAACCCAACACGGTGTCGTGCGTGCTGCGCGTGCAGGGGGCCGGTATGGCCGCGCTGCTCACCGGCGACATCGAGCGCGACCAGGAGATTCGCCTGTTGCGAGAGCAGCCCGAGGCGTTGCGCGCCGATGTGCTGCTCGCGCCTCACCACGGCAGCAAGACGTCGTCCTCGGCCGCGTTCTTGGATGCGGTGCATCCGCGCGTGGCGGTGTTTCAGGCCGGCCATCACAACCGCTACGGCCACCCGGCCGACGAGGTGCTTCGTCGCTACGAAGAGCGCGGCATCGCCCGATTCGACAGCCCGCATTGCGGTGCCTGGGCCTGGCACAGCGACTCGCTAGGCCAAGCGCGGGTCAGCGGTCTGTGCGTTCGGGACGCTGCGCGGCGTTACTGGCACTGGCGGGATCCGCAACGCCCCTGAGTTGTTTCTTTTCTGTCATCAATGGCCTGAAATTTGCTACACACTGGTGCATCAGGAGTGGAGCCGATGAAATCGAGTTTTGACGAAATGCACGCCGCCGGGCAGCAGGTGCGAGAGCACTATCGCGGATACGAGCAGTGGCTGAAGCAACAGCCGGGCGACACGATGAATTCGCGTCGCGAAGAGGCCGAGATGATCTTCCGGCGTGTGGGCATCACCTTCGCTGTCTACGGGGCCAAGGATGAAGACGGCGCCGGCACTGAGCGGCTCATCCCGTTTGATTTGATCCCGCGGGTGATTCCCTCGCACGAGTGGGTCGAGATGGAAAAGGGCCTGCGTCAACGGGTGGTGGCGCTCAACCGCTTCATTCACGACGTCTATCACGGTCAGGAGATCCTGCGCGCGGGCATCATCCCGGCCGATCAGGTTCTCAAGAACGCACAGTTCCGCCCCGAGATGATGGGTGTCGATGTACCCGGCGGTGTGTACTCGCATATCTCCGGCATCGACATCGTGCGCGCCGGCAACGCCGATGGCAGCGGCAGCTACTACGTGCTCGAAGACAACCTGCGCGTGCCCAGCGGTGTGAGCTACATGCTGGAAAACCGCAAGATGATGATGCGGCTGTTTCCCGAGCTGTTCAGCCAGCACCGCGTGGAGCCGGTGGCCCACTATCCCGACATGCTGCTCGAGACGCTGCGTGCCGTGGCGCCGGCCTCGGTCAACGAGCCCACCGTGGTGGTGCTCACCCCCGGCATGTACAACAGCGCCTACTTTGAGCACGCCTTCTTGGCGCAGCAAATGGGCGTCGAACTGGTCGAGGGGCAAGACCTCTTTGTGCGTGACAACTTCGTCTACATGCGCACCACCCAGGGCCCCAAGCGCGTGGATGTGATCTATCGCCGCGTCGACGATGACTTCCTTGACCCCACGGCGTTCCGTTCCGACTCCACGCTCGGCTGTGCCGGATTGCTCAATGCCTACCGCGCCGGCAACGTGACGCTGTCGAACGCCATCGGCACCGGCGTGGCCGACGACAAGTCGATCTACCCGTACGTGCCCAAGATGATCGAGTTCTACCTGGGTGAAAAGCCCATCCTCAACAACGTGCCGACCTACCTGTGTCGCGAGGCCGACGACCTGAAATACGTGCTCGATCACCTGAGCGAACTCGTCGTCAAGGAAGTCCACGGCGCCGGCGGCTACGGCATGCTGGTGGGACCGGCATCGACCAAGGCCGAGATCGCCGAATTCCGCGCGGTGCTTGAAGCCAACCCGTCGGGCTACATCGCACAGCCCACGCTGAGCCTGTCCACCTGCCCGACGTTCGTCGAGAGCGGCATTGCGCCGCGCCACATCGACCTGCGTCCCTTCGTGCTCAGTGGCAAGACCGTGCAGATGGTGCCCGGCGGACTCACGCGGGTGGCGCTCAAGGAAGGCTCGCTGGTCGTCAACTCGTCCCAAGGTGGTGGCACCAAGGACACCTGGGTACTCGAGGTTTAAAGGGAGGTTTGATCATGCTTTCACGCACCGCCGACCACCTTTTTTGGATGGCTCGCTACATGGAGCGGGCCGAGAACACCGCGCGCATGCTCGATGTGAACTACCAGACGTCGCTGCTGCCGCAATCGGCCGATGCGGCCGAGCAGGGCTGGAAGGGCTTGCTCAGCATCTCGGAACTGACGGGTGACTATGCCAAGCGCTATGGCGCGGTGACCCCGCGCGGCGTCATGGAGTACATGGTCAGCGACCCGAACAACGGTTCGAGCATCCGCAGCTGCCTGATGGCCGCGCGCGAAAACGCCCGTGCGGTGCGCGGCACGCTCACCACCGAAGTGTGGGAAACGCAAAACCAGACCTGGCTGGAGTTCCAGCGCATGGTTGCTGAAGGATCCTTCCTGCGCGACCCGGGCGCTGCATTCGAGTGGGTCAAGTTCCGCTCGCACCTGTCACGCGGTGTGACGGTGGGCACCATGCTGCAAGACGAGGCTTTCCACTTCCTGCGCATTGGTAGTTTTCTGGAGCGCGCCGACAACACCGCGCGCTTGCTGGACGTCAAGTTTCACGCGGTGCAAACCGAGTTCTTCGGCCGCCCCGACGCCGTGGAGATGGGCATGTCCGGGACTGCATCGCAGTCGCAGGGCGACGAGCCAGGCCACGCACGTGACGTCGAGTACGACTTCTATCACTGGTCGGCGATCCTGCGTTCGGTGTCGGCCTTCGAGGTCTACCGCAAGGTCTATCGCAATGTGATCCGGCCCGAGAAGGTGGCCGAACTGCTGATCCTGCGACCCGACATGCCGCGCTCGCTGGCGGCGTGCACGCAGGAGGTGCTGTCCAACCTGACCATGGTGGCCAACGGGCAGTCGAGCGAGACGCTGCGCCGTGCGGGCCGCCTGCGTGCCGATCTGCAATACGGTCGCATCGACGAGATCCTGGCCACCGGTCTGCACGCGTATCTCACGCAGTTCCTCGAGCGCGTTGGAAATATCGGCGTGGGTATCAGCCGCGACTTTCTGGTACCGGTTGAAGCCTGACATGGCGCGTCACGCGCTCAGCTGTGCACAGGTCGTGTGCGCAGTTGTCGCGAGGATGCGTCATGCTGCGCCGTTTATTGTTTTTGTTCCCGGCATGCCCTGACCATGCCGTCGCTGGAGTCCTGAATGTCCATCCATGTCGCGCTCAACCACGTGACCCATTACCGCTACGACCGGCCGATCACCCTCGGCCCTCAGGTCGTGCGGTTGCGTCCTGCTCCACATTCACGAACCCGCATCCTCAGCTACTCCATGCGCGTCGAGCCGGTCGGCCACTTCGTCAACTGGCAGCAAGACCCGCAGTCGAATTACCTTGCCCGGCTGGTGTTTCCCGAGCCGACCACCGAATTTCGCATCGAGATCGATCTGGTCGCCGAGATGTCGGTGCTCAACCCGTTCGACTTCTTCCTCGAGCCGTCGGCCGAGCAATTTCCGTTTTCCTACGAGCCTGAGCTGGCGGCCGAACTGGCGCCGTTCATGGCCAAGTGCGAGCTCACGCCCTTGTTCGAGCGGTATGTGGCCGACGTGCCACGCACCAAGAAGCACACCAATGACTTTCTGGTCGAGTTGAACCAGCGCCTGCAAAAAGACATCAGCTACCTGATCCGCATGGAGCCGGGCGTGCAGTCGCCCGAGGAAACGCTGACCAAGGCTTCCGGCTCATGCCGCGACAGCGCCTGGCTGATGGTGCAGGTGCTGCGCCATCTGGGGCTGGCCGCGCGGTTCGTGTCGGGCTACCTGATCCAGCTCAAGAGCGACATCAAGTCGCTCGACGGCCCGAGCGGCACCGAGATCGACTTCACTGACCTGCACGCCTGGTGCGAGGTGTTCCTGCCGGGTGCCGGCTGGATCGGCCTCGACCCCACGTCCGGATTGCTCGCCGGCGAGGGCCACATTCCGCTGGCGTGCTCGCCCGAGCCTTCGTCGGCCGCGCCGGTCAGCGGCGCCATCGACGAGTGCGAAACCGAGTTCGAGCACCACATGGAGGTCACCCGCGTGTGGGAGGCGCCGCGCGTGACGCTGCCCTACACCGATGACCAATGGAGCGACATCGAAGCGCTCGGGCACCAGGTCGATGCCGACCTGCTGGCCGGCGACGTGCGCCTCACGCAAGGTGGCGAGCCCACCTTCGTGTCGGTCGATGACCGCGACGGCGCCGAATGGAACACCGAGGCCATGGGCCCGACCAAGCGGCTGCTGAGCGCCGACCTGATGGA
>CANBSV010000015.1 GCA_947372225.1 Burkholderiales bacterium
GCATGGTCGTCAGTCGCCTCTCAAGACAGCCGCACCCGCGGATCGATCCACGTGTAGGCGATGTCGATCGCGATGTAGCTCAGCACATAGAGCAACGAGCCCAGGAACACCATCGTGCGCACCACCGCGAAATCCTGGTTGGCGATGGCATCGATCACGTAAGCACCCAGCCCCGGCAGCCCGAAGAAGCTCTCGAACACCAGGCTGCCCAGAAACACGTACGGCAGGTAGCCTCCGGCACTCGTCACGATCGGGATCAGCGCATTGCGCAGCACATGGCCGAACAGCACGCGCGGCTCGCTGAGGCCTTTGGCGCGCGCGGTGCGCACGTAGTCGCGGCCCATTTCCTCGAGGAACATCGCGCGATACAGCCGCGCCTCGCCACCCAGCCGCGCCAGCAGCGACAGCGCAATCGGCAGCACCAGAAACTTCACCGCATCGAGCCCTGGCGCGTAGCCCGAAATCGGCGCCAGGCGCAGCACGCGCGAGAAGAAGTACTGCCCGACGATGATGTAGAACAGGCTCGAGATCGACAGCATCAGCACGCACAGCACCACGCCCCAGGCGTCGAAGCGCGTCTGCCGGAACATCACCAGCAGCAGCGCAAACGCCGTGCTCACGATCACCTGCAAGATGAACAGAGGCAACGCCAGCTGCAAGCTGATGGCCATGCGCTCGCGCACCTGGTGGCCGATGTCGCCGGCGCTCTCCGAGTCAGACCGCCCGAAGTTCAGCGTGAACAGCGACACCGAGCGCTCCCAGAAGATGGTGTCGGTGTAGCGCTCGCTGCCTTCGTGGGTGGCGTTGACGTACAGCGGCTTGTCGTAGCCGCGCTCGGTCTTCCACTTGACGATCTGCGCCTGGGTGACGCGCTTGCCGCCGATGTTCAGGCGCGCCATGTCGTCGGGCGTGTTGACGGTGAAGAACAAGAAGAACGTCGCCAGGTTCACGCCGATCAGGATCAGCACACCGTAGGCCAGACGTCGGGCGATGGTGCTCAGCATGGCGCGGTCCTCATCACGGCAGCAGCGCCCCGCGCGCGTCGAGCCGCTCGCGCCGGCGCAAGCTGCGCGCGGCCAGTGCCACCACGCCGGCGAGCGCGCCCAGACCCAGCCACAGCGGCCACCACACAGGGTGGTTCCACTCGGCCTGCCGCGCCACCCGCGCGTTGGCATCGATGCGGTAGTAGCGCGCCATGTCGCGCACCAGCATGGCGGGCTTGGCGTTGTGCACCCACGACTGGAAGGCACCCGACGAATACGGAAAGTGCCCGAACGACCACGGCGCGTCGCGCTGCGCGATGGCGGTCATCTGGTCGATGAGTGCCTGTTTCTGCGGTCCGTCGTCCACGTCCTTCAACTGCGCGAACAGCCGGTCGTATTCGGGGTTGGCGTAGTTGGAGGTGTTCTCGCCGTCGGAGGTGGACTTGGCATTGGGGCCGTACAGGAGGAACAGGAAGTTCTCGGCGTCCGGGTAGTCGGCCAGCCAGCCCGAGGCGTAGATCTGGTGCTTGCCCTGACGCACCTTGTCCTGGAACTGGTTGTTGTCGGTGGCGCGCACCTCGAGCTGCACGTCGATCTTGGCGAACTGCTTGACCATCCAGTCGATCTGCGAGCGCGCCTCGGGCGACGGCTGGCTGTAGAAGTCGTAGTTCAGCACCAGCGGCCGCCCGCTCGCGGCATCGCGCCCGTCGGGGTAGCCGGCCTCGGCAAGCAGCCGCTTGGCGTCGGCAATCGGCCGGCGCACGGGCTTGCCATCCACGAGCTGGTGCGTCACCGGGTTGATGCCTTCGGGCTGGCCGTGGCGCGAACCGAACAGACCGGCGGGCAGCGGGCCCATCGCCGTCTCGCCGGCGCTTTTCGGGAAGATGCGGCTGTATTCCTCCCAGTCGATGGCGATCGAGATCGCCTGGCGCAGCTTGCGATGGCGGACTTGCTGCTCGGGCGTGTCGCCGCGGCCGATCACCGGGTCGAGCATGTTGAAGCCGATGTAGTACGAGCTCACGTCGGCGAACTTGGGCAGTTGGAAGCCGCGCTCGATGTAGTCGCGCCGCACGTCGGCCGAGTCGTCCATCTCGACCAGAAACTCCATGCCGTCGTCCACGCGCTCGATGCGCGGGATGTCGTAGTAGCCCTGGCGGAACTTCGCACGCAGCGGCACGCCTTCTTTTTCGATGGTGGACACCAGCGTGTCGATGAACGGCATGGTCTTGCCGCAGTCGTCGAGCAGACCGGCCTCCTTGTCGCCGGGCATGCCTACGCACGGATAGGCCTCGCCGCGGTAGTTCGGGTTGCGCTTCATGACATGGCGGCGGTCCTGCACGTACTCGGTCATCATGTACGGGCCGGTGCCCACCGGCCAGCGATCGAGCGACAGTCCGTGAAACGCCATGCCCGGCTGCGCATAGAAGGCATCGGCCTCCCACGGCACGGGCGCCAGAAACGTCATCGCCATCCAGTAGTTCCACTGCGGGTACTTGCCCTTGATGCGGATGCGCAGCAGGTGCTTTTCAGGGGCGGTGGCACCGGCCAGCGGCCAGCGGCGAAAGTCCAGAAACGGCTTGTCGAGCGCGGCCGCGCTGATGCCCGCGCGCAGCTTCACGTCCTCGGCCTTGATGCGCTCGCCGTACTCCTTGAGCCCGACCACGTACTCGGCAAAGATGCCGAAGATCGGCGTGGTCACCCGCGTGGTGGCGTGGCGCTTGATCGCGTAGACGTAGTCCTCGGCCACCAGTTCGCGCGTGCCCATGTGCTCGAACGCCCACGGCGATCGGCGATCGCCCAGATCGCCCGGCTTCATCGCGTGATACAGGTGCTGCCCCTGTGCATCGACGGCAAACGCCGGGTGCGGCTGGAACAGGATGCCCGGCTTGATGTGCACGTCGTACACGCTCTCGGCGATGTCGGCGGCCGGCGCATCGGCGGGCAGCGGCCGGCCCGCCTTGTCGAGGTAGCGTGGCTGCGCCACCGCTTCGGCGGCCTTGGGAATCAGCTCGAACGGTCGCTTGAGGTAGTGATAACCGTAGGGCGGCTCGTAGATCTGGTACGTGTACGGCGTCTCGTTGCTCCAGTACGACGCCGTGGGGTCGAGGTGGCGCGGCGAACTGCCCGACACGGCGGTGTACAGCGTGTTGGACGCGGCCGCGCCATCGGGCAGCGGGTTGTTGTTGCAGCCTGCAAGCACCACACCCAGCACGCCGGTGATCAACCACCGCGTCCAGCGCCACACGCGTGGCGCTGCGCCGGATTGAACTCTGGCACCGTGGTGCATCACCAGCCGATCAGCACATCGCGGCCTTGCACCAGCAGCTCCACGCGCGCACCCACCGGCATCGTCACCTTGGTGGGCACATGGCCGAACGGCAAGCCGGTGAGGATCGGTGTTTTCGTGACGCTGCGCAGGTGCGCCACCATGGACTTGAGCGTGTAGCCGCGGTCCAGCGGCGACTTGCGAAAGTCGCTGAAAGCGCCCAGCACCACCGCCTTTTGCGCATCGAGCACCCCGGCCTGATGCAACTGCAGCAAGCTGCGCTCGATGCGGTACGGGTGCTCGTTGACGTCTTCGAGAAACAGCACGCCGCCACGCGTCACCGACGCCCGGGGCCAGTGCGGCGTGCCCAGCAGCGAATTGACCATGCACAGGTTGCCGCCCCACAGCGTGCCGCGCACGCCCAGACCGTCAAAGCCCGGCTCGGTGCGAAAACCCACCGCCTCGAGCGAGCCATCCATCGCCTCGACGAAGCATGGCTCGGTGATGTCGTCGACCTCGGCCGCGCCAAAGTCGCCACAGGCCAGCGGCCCGGCCCAAGTGATGGCGCCTTCGCCCTTGACGTGCGCCAGCAGGCCCAGCTGCAACGCGGTGAAGTCGCTGTGGCCGACCCAGCGCGTGCCGTTCTCGATGCTTCGGCCGATTGGCGCCCAGTCGATGCGATCGAGCAATCGCGTCAGGCCGTAGCCGCCGCGCGTGGCCATCGCGATGCCGGGTGCCGCCTGCGCCACGCGCTGCAAGGCGGCCAGCCGCGTGTCGTCGTCACCGGCGAAGCGCTGGTGCTTGGCCAGTGCCGAAGCGTCGATGGTCACGTCGAAACCCAGCGTGCCCAACCGCTTGGCCGCGCGGCGCAGCACCGGGGCCTGGGCAACAACCCCCGAAGCGCTGTAAAGATGGAGTGAGGTCATGTCGGCTCAGTAAGCGTCGGGCGGTACCAGCAGCTCGATGGCCTCGCCGGCAGGAATGTCTGCCGTGCGCAGCCCCAACGCGGGGTCCAGTTCGAGAGACAGGCCTTCGCGCCGCTGGCGGTATTGCTGACGGCGCTCGGCAAAGAAGTCTCGCAGCACCTGAGCGCAGTCGTCGGCCATCAGGCCGCCTTGCAACTGCGTGTGATGGTTGAGCTGCGGCTGCGCGAACAAATCGACCACCGAGCCGGCCGCGCCGGTCTTGGGGTCGAGCGCGCCGAACACCACCCGCTTGAAGCGCGCGTGCAACAGCGCCATGGCGCACATCGCGCAAGGCTCGAGCGTGACGAACAGCTCGCACTCGGGCAGCCGGTAGTTGCCCAGCAGCGTGGCCGCATGGCGCAACGCCACGATCTCGGCGTGCGCGGTCGGGTCGTGCTCGGTGATCGGCCGGTTGTAGCCGGTGGCGATCACCTGCCCGGCGCGCAGGATCACCGCGCCCACCGGCACCTCGCCCACCAGCCAGGCGTTGTGCGCCTGATCGAGCGCGATGCGCATCGCGGCTTCGTCTTGAGGTGTGCTGTCCATGCTCATCTCGGGCTGCTCAGGTCGGTGCGATCACTTGTCGCCCGCTGGGGCGATGCCGTCGTCACCACGGCCTGGCGCCGGCTGCATGGCCCGGCTCACATCCTGGCCGATCTGCTGCGGCACATTGCGCAGCGGCACGGCGGCTGAGGGCAACTCTGAGGGCGACACGCCGGCCGTGCTGGCGGCCGCAGCAGCCGCGGCAGCCGCAGACGGTGCCGGAGCATTGAGTGCGCCCAGCTGTGTGCGGGCGATGAGGCCAACGATGGCCACCGCCACCAGCAAACCCAGCACGTTGAACACGATGCGCACGAGGCCGAGTCCTTTCCAACTGTGAGTGAATCTTTGCCATCAACGAGCGGCTGGGGCGGATTGTCACAGGCCGGCGGCTCCACTGAACGAGTGTGGTCCGCCCGTTGTTCTGACGGCATTGGCGGCGAGTCATGAAAGGGTCATCCTCGAGACATAAATTCCAACTCCTCGAAGAAGTTGGATCGACGCGATGGCCTACCACGTTCTTTTTGTGTGCACACACAACTCGGCCCGATCGGTCATGGCCGAGGCGCTGCTCAACGCTTTGGGCCACGGCCAGTTCGTCGGCCACTCCGCCGGAAGCCAACCGTCAGGTACCGTGAACCCTTACGCGCTCAAGGCGCTGGAGCGCATGCGCGTGTCCACGGACGGGCTGCGCAGCAAGGACTGGGCTCAATTCGCTGGACCCGGGGCGCCCGAAATGGACTTCGTGTTCACGGTCTGCGCCAACGCCGCCGACGAAGTCTGCCCCGTGTGGCCCGGCCAGCCCATGACCGCGCACTGGGGTCTGGCCGATCCAACCGCAGTTCAAGGCACCGAAGAGCAAAAGGCCCAGGTCTTCTGGGACACTGCGCTGGCACTCAAGCGCCGCATCGAACTGATGCTCGCCTTGCCCTGGACCTCGCTGAGCCGGCTGGCCATCCAGCGTGAACTCAAGGACATCGGCACGCGCTGAGTTCACTGGGGACACGTGGATGTCCCCGGACTCGCAACGACCGCCGCCCCCACCGATGGGCGTCTTTGAGCAAGGACTGCTTCGACTGTGGATGAGCCCCTGACACCCGACCTGCCCAACGTCGATCCCGCGTTATTCCACCGCCCCACCGCCGCGCAACTGGCCGGCGCCACCCGATCCACCCACGCGCCGCGCTTTTTGCTGCTGTACGGATCGCTGCGCGAGCGCTCTTACAGCAAGCTGCTCACGCTCGAGGCCGCGCGGCTGCTCACCGCGATGGGTGGCGAGGTGCGAGTGTTCGACCCCGCCGGCCTGCCGCTGCCCGACGGCGCGCCCGACACCCACCCCAGGGTGCAAGAACTGCGCGAAGCCGCCGCCTGGTCCGAAGGCATGGTGTGGACGTCGCCCGAGCGCCACGGCGCGATGACCGGGGTGATGAAGTCACAGATCGACTGGATCCCGCTCAGCGTCGGCGCGGTGCGCCCCACGCAGGGCAAAACGCTGGCGGTGATGGAGGTGTCGGGCGGCTCGCAGTCGTTCAACGCGGTCAACCAGATGCGCATCCTCGGGCGCTGGATGCGCATGATCACGATCCCCAACCAGTCGTCCGTCGCCAAGGCCTTCATGGAGTTCGACGAGGCCGGCCGCATGAAGCCCTCGGCCTACTACGAGCGTTTGGTCGACGTGATGGAAGAACTGGTGAAGTTCACCTGGCTCACACGCGACGTGGCGCCATACCTGGTGGACCGCTACAGCGAACGGCGCGAGAGCGCGGAAGAACTGTCCAAGCGGGTCAATCAGCGCGCCATCTGATAGGTGTGTCCGCGCCGGCATTGATGCCGCCAACGGGCTCAGCTTGAGCCAGCGCAAGGCGCCGCGCCGTCGTTCGCCCAGACTGCACGGGGCGAGCGTGGGCGATTCCACGGGATGCGAGCGCAAGGTCATCAAATGAAAATCCAGGTTGCGGGTCCCGGCTGCAGCAAGTGCCGCAGCACGGTAGGCATCATCGAGCGGGCTGCACAAGACGCCGGCGTGACGGTCGAGATCGTCAAGGTCGAAACGCGTGAGGAGATGCTCCGCCTGGGCGTGCACGCCACGCCGGCCGTCATCATCGACGGCCAGATCGTGCACAGCGGCGGGCTGCCGACGCGCGAAGCGGTGCAAGCCTGGCTGAAGCCTCAGCCGATCGGCTTCTTGCGCCACCCGACGCGGCACCTGTTTTTCACCGGCAAGGGCGGCGTGGGCAAGACCTCGCTGTCGAGCGCGGCGGCGATGGCGCTGGCCGATGCCGGTAAAAAGGTGCTGCTCGTGAGCACCGATGCGGCGTCGAACCTCGACGAGATGCTGGGCATCGAGTTGCGCAACACCGCCACGCCGGTACCCGGTGTACCGGGGCTGTCGGTGCTCAACATCGACCCCGACAAAGCGGCCGAGTCGTACCGGCTGCGCGTGCTCGCGCAAATGGCCGCCGACGCCACCGCCACCGAGCGCGCCACCGTGCGCGAGCAGCTCTCGGGCGCGTGCACGACCGAGATCGCGTCGTTCGATGAATTTGCCTCGCTGCTGTCGGACGACGTTGGCGGCTATGACCACATCGTGTTCGACACCGCGCCCACCGGCCACACGCTGCGCTTGCTCAGCCTGCCCAAGGCGTGGAGCGGCTTTCTCGAAGGCAACGACCGGGGTGCGTCGTGCCTCGGCCCGCACTCGGGCCTCAAGATGCAGGAGGTGCGCTTCAAGGCGGCGCTCGACGCGCTGAGCGACCCGGCGCAAACCACCGTGATCCTGGTCACCCGGCCCGACAAGGGCGCCATTGCCGAGGCCGCTCGCACCGCCGAGGAACTGCACGAACTCGGCCTGAACAACCAGCGTCTGGCGATCAACGGCGTGTTTCACGCCAGCGATCGCAGCGATGCGGTGGCCTGCGCCATCGAGGCGCTTGGGCAACTCGCGATCGACGAGATGCCGCCGTCGGTGCGCGCGCTGCCGCACGACAGCGTGCCGCTGCGCGCCTTCGACACCGTCGGCCTGCCGGCCTTGCGCGCGCTGTTGAGCACGGCCGTGCAAACCATCGCACCCGCCCCCGCCAAAGCGGCAGAAGCCGCACCCACCATGAGCGGACTCGACGCCCTGGCCGACGAGCTGGCCGGCGCGCCACACGGGCTGATCATGGTCATGGGCAAAGGCGGCGTGGGCAAGACCACGGTGGCCGCCGCACTCGCGCTCGGGCTCATCCAGCGCGGCAAGACCGTGCACCTGAGCACCACCGATCCGGCCGCCCATCTGGCCGGAACGCTCGAAGGCGAGGTGGCGGGCCTGCGCGTGAGTCGCATCGACCCGAAGGTCGAGACACAGCACTACATCGACAAGATCATGGCCGCCAAGTCGCCGGGCCTCAGCGCCCAGGAACGCGCCCTGCTGCTCGAAGACCTGCGCTCACCGTGCACCGAGGAGGTGGCCGTCTTCCATGCGTTTTCGCGCATCGTGAGCGAAGCGCGCAGCGCCTTCGTGGTGCTCGACACCGCCCCCACCGGCCACTCGCTGCTGCTGATGGACGCCACGGGCGCGTACCACCGGCAAATGCTGCGCGAGTTCGAAGGGCGCGGCAACACGCGCATCGTCACCCCGCTGATGCGGCTGCAAGACGCCGACTACACCCGCATCGTGCTGGTGACGCTGCCCGAGGTCACGCCGGTGTCGCAAGCCGCCGCGCTGCAAGAAGACCTGCGCCGCGCGCACATCGAGCCCTACGCCTGGGTGATCAACAAGAGCGTGCTGGCCGCCGGCACCCACGACCGCCTGCTCGCCGCCCGGCTGGCCGGCGAGCGCAAGCAGATCGAACGCATCGGCGCCGGCCTGGCCACACGGGTGTTCACCCTGCCGTGGCTGACAAGCCCGCCCATCGGGTTCACCGCGCTGTCGGCGCTGGTGAGCACGCCCACGTCAGGGGTGGCAGTTTCCGACCCGATCGCGACGAAAACACCGGCCGCCGGACAGCTCACCCAGTGACGCGGCGCTGGCGGGAGCGTCACCTTGCCTTGATCTGGCTCACGGGCGGCCGTCTCAAACCCCGTGAAGATGGCTGCCTCAACCTGAAGGAGAACACCATGCTTCAAAACGTCGGTACCGTCGATCGTGTCATTCGCATTGCCGCTGGTGCGGGCCTGATCGCCGCCACCGTGGCCGGTGTCATCGGCCCCTGGGGGTGGATCGGCGTGGTGCCCCTGGCCACGGGCGTGTTTCGCTTTTGCCCCGCCTACCTGCCGTTCGGCCTGAACAGTTGCGGCATGAATAGCGGCAAGCGCTGATTGCGCCGGAGCCGGAGCAAGCGGGTGGCCACCTGCATGGGCGGCGGCCATTCGCCGTTGTGCACTGCCAGCGCGATCACCGTGCGACGACTGCAGCCGCCGGCACTCCATCTGTGACGAATGCGATCTTGGTCAGGCCCGCGCGCTGCGCTGCGGACATGACCTCGGTGATGCGCTCGTAGCGCGTGGCGCGGTCAGCCCGCAGATGCATCTCCGGCTCGGCACCACCGCCGTGCACCACTGCGACGAATTGCTGACCCATGTGAGCAATATCCGTCTGCACACCATCGACAAACAAGCCGCCCTCGGCATCGATGGCCACGGCCACCGTGCGCGGCTTGTCGTCGAGCCGGCTGGCGTCCACCTTGGGCAGATCCACCGGAACGGCCTGCTGAAACAGCGGTGCAGTGATGATGAAAATCACCAGCAGCACCAGCATCACGTCGACCAGCGGGGTGGTATTGATCTCCACCATCGGCTGGCTCAGGGGCAGTTTGTTGCCCTGTTGGTTGAAGGCCATGGCGATCGCTCCTTCAGCGGGGTTGGGCCGCGCGCAGCGGTTTCACGTTGGCCACCGGCCCGTGGCTGTCTAGGCGCACACCGGCCACCAAGTAAGCGTGCAGGCTGTTTGCAAAACCATCGAGTTGCGCCAGCACCAGCCGATTGCCCCGGGTGAGCGCGTTGTAGGCCAGCACCGCTGGAATGGCCACGAACAAACCGGCCGCGGTCATGATCAGCGCCTCGCCTACCGGGCCGGCCACCTTGTCCAGCACCACCTGGGTCGCTCCGGCCAGACCGACCAGCGCGTGATAGATGCCCCAGACCGTGCCGAACAGTCCCACGAACGGCGCAGTCGACCCGACCGATGCCAGAAAGGTCAGCCCGCGCTCGACTCGCGCCTGCGCCAGTACCGTGGACTGCTGCAGCGTGCGTGCGATGAAATCGCTTGCCTCGACACCGGCGCCGATGCCACCGGCCTGCTTTTCCTCGAAGGCCTGCGCGGCCAGAACGGCATCGGTGGCCACCAGCGCGAACACGCCGGAGCGGTCCTCGGCGCGGATGGCTTCCAGCGCCTGCGAGCGTGTGTCAGCCTGCCAGAAGGCCGTCATCGCTCGCGCGATCGAGCCACGGGCGCGCAGCACCGTGACGGCCTTGCCGATCACGATGTACCAGCTGGCTGTGGACATCAGCAGCAGCACCAGCGCCACGCTGTGGATGACGCCATCGCTTTGCGTCCAGAAGTGGGCCAGGCCCATGGATGTGTTCATGCTTGCAACTCCAGGTTGAGGGGATCGGCGCGCCGGGCGGTTCGCATCATCAGAAGTCCACCTTGACCGACGCCACGAAAGAACGTGGCGTGCCGTACACCAGGCTGTTGCCGTCGTAGGGCTGTAAGTCGGTGGCATAGGTCCGGTTGAACAGGTTGTTGACGTTCAGTTGCAAGGTCGTGATTCGGCCCTGCCCTGACTTCATCGCGTACGACACCATGGCATTGGCCACGGCATAGCCCGGCGTCCTGAAGGTGTTGGACTGGTCGGTCGCCGAGTCGTAGGCGGTGACTCCACCACCGACCTTCCAGCCGTGCCACGTGTCACCCTGGAACTCGTACGTGCCGGCCAGATTGACCATGTTGCGCGGCACGTTGGGCATGCGGTTGCCTTGGACGTAGCCGCTTCCGGCGGTGGTCCGGGTGACGGTGATGTCGGTGTAGGTGTAGGACGCGATAAGGTTCAGGCCGCGCCGCACCTCGCCCTGGATGTCGAACTCGACACCACGGCTGCGCACCTCGCCAACGCTCACCTGATAGCCAAACAGGCCCGATGGATCGTGAAGGACATCGGGGGCGCCGATGTCGGTCTTGGTGAGCTCGAACACGGCCAGCGACGACGTCAGCTTGCCGCCGTCGAGTTCGACTTTTCCGCCGAGTTCGAACTGCTGGGCGCTTTGCGGCTTCAACTGCGAACCGTGCCAGTCCTTCCCCGAATTCGGCGAAAAGTTCTCGGCGTAATTGCCGTATAGGCTCAGCCAGTCTTGCGCACGCCACAGCGCACCGACGCGCGGTGTGAAGGCGTAATAGGCGCTGTCGGCAAACCGCTGGATGGAATCATCGCCACCCAAGCCCGCGCCGATTTGCTGCCAGCTCTTGCGGTTGAGTTGCAGCTTTTGCCAACGCAGGCCCGTCAGCAAGTCGACGCCGTGGGGCAGCTTGATCTGATCCTGCGCGTAGGCGCCATAACTGGCATTCACTTGGCCGCCGCTGACATACGTGGTGGGCTCCAGGCTCAAGCCGCCCGGGTTGGCGGGCTTGAGCAAGTCCTGAGTGAAATAGGGTCCTGCGAGGCTGCTGGCCCGCTGGGTCTGCGCCGACTTGAACTGGTGGTAGTCAGTGCCCAGCAACAGCGTGTGTTGCAGCCCGAGGGTCTGGAAATGGCCCAGCAGGTTCACTTCGGTCGAATCCGTCGTGGACTCGGTTTCCACGCCCAGGCGAATCATGTCGGCCGTCCACGAATTGCCGACGTGGTTGGTCCCGAAGAAGCCGGCGTAGTAGCCGTTGTCGTGGGGCGCATTCACCCGGTGGTGCGCGAGCCGCTGGGAGATCTTCCAGCCATCGTTGAACTCGTGCGACCAGTTCAATTCCACCAGGTACATGTCGGTATTCGTGGACCAGTGGTCCACATTCGCCGAGCGCGGCACGCGCACCAGTTTTTGAGTGGTTGGGTCGAACGGGACGTACAAGACGTTCACGGCCGCAGGGTTGTGCGAGTACTCCGCTTCCAGCGTCACCTGCGTTTTCGGGCTGATGGCCCACGTCAGCGTGGGCGCGACGAACATGTTCTCGCCGTGCACAGCGTCCTGCCACGAGCGGCTCGTGTCGTAGCTCGCATTGACGCGGTACAGCACCGACTTGTCGTCGTTCAGCGGCCCCGTGGCGTCGAAACGTGTGACGTACTGATCCCACGACCCGACGAGCTGCTCGAGCGAATACTGTGCCTCTTTCAACGGCTTCTTTGTGACGATATTGACGATGCCGCCGGGCTCGACACGGCCATACAGGATGGCCGCAGGGCCTTTCATCACCTCGACGCTGTCGACGTTGGACAGCGTCTGCGTGCCCATCGGGCTGACGTAGTCGGGGTCGTTCAACCACGCGCCATTTCTCAACACGGTGTTGCTCTGAAAGCCTCGCAGATAAAGGGTCTGCGAGCCAGTCGTCGGATATCTGTTCGATGACGAGCGAACCCCGCTGACGTTGACCAGCGCTTGATCCAGGGTCAGTACCTTCTGGTCCTGCAGCACCTGCTGCGGCACGACCTGGATGGAAATCGGTGTTTCCATCAGGGGCGTGTCGGTCTTGGTGGCCGCCGAGGCCACCGGCACGGCGTAGCGCTCGGCCGAGGCCGACGCGCCGGCCGCGCTCACGGTGACCGCCCGCAGGCGGACAGGCGCACCGCCCTCGGCGGCCGTTGCCTCGATCGTGACCGCGCCGTCGGCTGCGCTTTCAAATCTAAGCCCGCTGCCGGCCAGCAATTGCGCCAGCGCTACGGCCGGGCTCAGCTGGCCGCGCACTGCGGGCGCCGTCTTGCCGGCGAGCAACTCGGCGGCATACAACGTCTTCACGCCGGTTTGCTCGGCGAAGCGGGTCAGCGCTGCCGCCAGTGGCTGCGCCTCAATATCGATCGAGACCGGCGTGGCGGGCTGCGCGAAGGCAAACTGCGCGGCCAGCAAGGCGGCCGGCAATGTCAGTTGCCAGAAGCGCTTTTGACTCATGGGGCGTAGCGTCATAGTGGTGTGTGGTTCCATATGGGAGGGATCTATCGGATGTGACGGTCGGCAGACCCCGACTCCGTCAACCCGAGTGAAGAATTGAGCGTGTGGGCCGTCCAGGACGGGACTCAACGCTGTTCGCGGCCATGCAGACACTGGTCAACACGCCGGTTGGTCGCCGTTCGCCGCACCGCGCAGCAAGTTGTTGTGACGGACGCGCGCCGCCGCGCGCTTCTTGAGCCAGATGTACACGCCGGTGATCGACAGCATGGCCACGATCAGGCCCACCACGCACAGGAACACCTTGTAGGGCAGTCCCCACAGAAGCCCCATGTGCAGCGCGAAGATCCAACTGTGGACCGTCACCCCGGCGTTGACACCCGTGGGCAGGTTCAGCCCCGCAAACGCACCGGTCGTGCCGTCGAACAGCAAGTAGGTGTTACCGCCCTCGTCTTGCAGGTCGTGGTCGCTGCGAACCAAGTAGATGAACACGCCCTTGCTGGCATCGAACTGCAGGCCGTCCTCTTTCTCGACCGTGAAGCCGTGGGTGCGGGCCTGCTCGGCCATCAGCCGCTGCGCCGTGGCATGCGCCTCACGCCAGCCCATGCCAGGTTTGTCGGGCGCGGGGTCGAGGACAGGCAACTCGCCATAGGGGTCCGGCATCGTAAAGATGGACTTCATCACCGGCTGATAGACCTGCTCGCCGAGGTTGAAGCCCACGCTCGACCAGGCCAGCACCAGCAACAGCAGCCACACCCACAAGCCGCCGGCGCGATGCAAGTCGAAATTCACGCGGTAGGCCGAGCCGCTCCACTTCACCAGCCACGCAGGCTTCCACCTTGACCACCACGACTTGCGCGCCCCGGCCCGCGACTGCGCAGTAGGGCCCTCACGCCGTTGCACGGACAAGGGGAACGTCAGGTAGGCGCTGACAAAGCAATCGATCGTCCAGACCAGCGCGGCGATACCGAACAGCCAGGTGCCGATCTCGCCAGGCACGGCCAGCCGGTAGTGCAATGCGATCACGAAGCCGATGAAGTTTTGCCGGGTGATGGGCCAGATGCCGTCAGGCTCTCTTTGGCGCGAAATCTCGGCGCCGCTGTAGGGGTCCAGATTCAGCGTGAAGGCGCCAGCCCCGACGTGCTGTGGCGCGGCCGGATCGACCCGGGGCTCGACCCGCACGCTGTAGGGCTCATCGGGGGGGCGGTTGAAACGCAGCCCCGTGACCAGCGCCTGCGGCTCCAGGGCCTGCGCGCGCTCGAGCAGCGTCACCTCGTCAAGCCGGGGCGCATCGCGCAACACCACCTTGACGGGCGGGTTCAGCCAGCGCTGGATCTGCGGCGTGAACGTGATGATGCTGCCGGTCAGCCCGGCCACGACCAGGAAAAAGGCCATGTACAGCCCGGCGTAGCGATGCACCAGCACCCAGAAGTGGCGTGTCATGCGGTCGCTCCGTTGGCGCAGATCCCGGGTCCCATCAGAACTCGACCTTCATCGAAGCGGTCACCGAACGAGGCCGGCCCCATACCAGGTAGCCAGACGTGCCATAGGCCAGCGCGTCCATGTAGTAGTCCTTGTCGAACAGGTTCTGGACGTTCACCTGCGCCGTGGCTTTCTTGCCGTTGATCGTGAATTCATAGGCCGCCATCGCGTCGAACACCGCATAGCCGGGCGTGTCGACCATGTTGGCCTCGTCGGTAGCCGAACTGCGGTGCGTGACACCACCACCGAAGGTCCAACCGTGCCCGAGCGTGTCCCTGAAGGCATAGGTTGACCACAGACTCGCCATGTGCCGGGGCACATTGGCCAGCCGGTTGCCTTGCGTGTAACGGCTGCCCGGTGCGCTCTTATCGACGCGCGCATCGGTGTAGGCGTAGGTCACGATCACGTTCCAGTTTTTGGTGATCTCGCCCTGGATGTCGAGCTCAACGCCCTGGCTGCTGATCTTGCCCAGCGACACCGAGCACCCTCCACCACCGCACTCCGGTGCAGGATGGCCTACATCCGCCGACGCCACGTTGACCTTGGTGATGTCAAACAGCGCCACGGTGGCCTGCAGCTTGCCGCCAAAGAGTTCGGACTTGACCCCGACCTCCTTTTGTTCGGCGCCTTCGGGTTTGAGGGAGTGCCCCTGAAAATCGGTCACTCCCGGGTTCGCGCCGAAGTTCTCGGTGTAGTTGGCGTACAGGCTCAACCCATCGAGCGGCTGCCACACGACGCCTAGACGTGGTGTGACGTCGCTGTCGGCGTGCGACTCGCCGACGACTTTCACACGCTGGTAGCGCAAGCCGCCGAGCACGTGCACATGGCCGGGCAGCTTGATCTGGTCCTGCACGTAGAGCCCCGTGCTGTTGGTGGTCGTGGTGGACGCGCCGTAGTTCGCCGGGTCGACCACCAACGGTGGACCGCTGACCTTTTTGGTGAACACATCGATGACAGAGCCGACATTGCTCGAGGAACTCCAGAACGGGGTTTCCAGCCGATAGAAGTCACCACCGACGAGCAAGGTGTGCTTGAGCGGACCGGTATCGAAGTGACCCGTCAGGTCCAGGATCGTCGCGCTCGTCTTGTTGCTGCCGCCCAGCGGCACCAGCAGGCGGTCGGCCGTCCAGGTGCTTCCCGAATGAGTGAATTCATTCAGGACCATCAGACCGGCACCGCGGGTCTGGATGCGATGGTCGTCGTACAGCACCTGATGCTTGATGGACCAGTCGTCGTTGAACTTGTGGGCCCATTTCAGTGCGACATACGACTTGTTGATGTCGATGGGCTCAGAGGGGGTCAGGTTGACATGCTTGGGCAGCCACACGAAGCGCTTGGCATCCGTGTCGTAGGGCAACTGGAGCGTCTCTTCAGTGATGAGCGGGTTGTGGGTGTAGGTACCCTCCACGGTGACCTCGGTCTGGGGGCTGAGGATCCACTTCACGGACGGTGCGATGAACACCTTGCGGTTCCAGACGTCATCGCGGTACGACTCGTTGGTCTCGTAGGAGGCGATGAACCGGTACAGCACGGACTTGTCTTCATTGACCGCTCCGGTGGCGTCGAAGCTCGTCAGGTAGTGATCCCACGAGCCGACCTGCTGCTCAAGCCCGTAGTAGGGCGTGGCCTGTGGCTGCTTGGTCACCACGTTCACCATGCCGCCGGGTTCGAGCCGGCCGTACAGGATGGAGGCGGGTCCCTTCAAGACCTCGACGCTTTCCACGTTCGTCATCGTGGTCATGCCGGGGCTGGCGTAGGAGTCGACCCGGAAGCCGTCGTGCAGCATCGAAGCGGTTCCAGCGAAGCCGCGCAAGGTGATGGTCTCGTTGATGCCGCTATTGCGTGCATAGACGCCACTGACGTTCTTCAGGGCGTCTTCGAGGAAGTTGGTCTTTTGATCCACCAGCACCTTCTGTGGAACCACCTGGACATTCACCGGCGTTTCCATCAGCGGCGTGTCGGTCTTGGTGCCGGTGGACGCCACCGGCGTCGCGTAGCGGTCCGACGCACCGGACAGGC
Source organism: Burkholderiales bacterium (assembly GCA_947372225.1). Taxonomy (GTDB): domain Bacteria; phylum Pseudomonadota; class Gammaproteobacteria; order Burkholderiales; family Burkholderiaceae_C; genus PBB1. Next base: position 16,320 of record CANBSV010000015.1, read on the forward strand.
CTTCGGCATTGACGGTGACCGCGCGCAAGCGGGTCGGTGTGCCCTCGCCCACCGCCACCGCCTCGACCATCACCGCACCGTCGGCCAGGATGTGAAAGCTCAGCCCGCTGCCGGCCAACAATTGCCCAAGAGCCGCTGCCGGGCTCAACTGGCCGCGCACTGAGGGTGCTGCCTTGCCCGCGAGCAACTCGGGGGCGTACCGCATTTGAAGGCTGGTCTGCTCGGCGAACCGGGCTAGAGCGGCCGCCAGAGACTGCGACGGAATGTCGATGGGCACCACGGCGGATGGCTGCGCCCAGGCGGGTTGGACCGACAGCAGCACCGCCAGCAGCGTCAGGCGCCGGGCAAGTCTGCGGTTCTTGTGTGTTGGTGTCATGGTCTGAGTCCTTTGCAAAGCCAGGTGGGGCTGATGGATAAGACGGTCGAGTGGCATTCGCTGCGGTCAGTTGGCGGTCGCGCTGTTGGCCACCGCGAGACAGGTGGCCAGCGCGCGCAGCAGGTACCGCTCGACCGTCTTCTTGGAGATGCCCATCTGCACGGCGATCTCGCGCTGGCTCAACCCGTCGAAGCGGTTAAACAAGAAGGCCTGCCGGCATGGCTGCGGCAACGTTTGCAGCGCCGACCAGACCTTCGTGGCCTGCTGCCGTGCATCGGCGATGCGCGCCGGGTCAGCACAGCGGTCGGGCACCGCTTCCACATCGGTGCCCTCGACATGGACGGCATGTCGAACACGGCGGTGATCTGCGGCATCGGATGCCAGGTTGGCACTGGTGCGGTACAGCCACGCACGCGGGTTATGCACGGTCTGGATTCGGCCGGTCTCGATGAGCCGCACGAAAGACTCCTGGACCAGGTCCTCGGCGTCGTGGGCGCCACGCCTGCCGCGCAGAAACTGTCGCAGCTCCCGCGCGTGGCGCACGAAGACCTCGCCCGGACAACGCAGGCTGCCGGGCCGGACGGCAGGCTCGAAGACTTGCGCGCCGCTCATCGGTCGAGCTCGAACACGATCGGCACGATGACGCTGGCAGCGATCGCCTGGTCACCCCGACGGGCAGGCACGAAACGCCATTGCCCCACCGCGTCGAGCGCCGCTTCGTCGAGGCGCGGCTTGCCGCTGCTCTGGTGCACCCGCACACGCTCGGCATCGCCTTGCGCCGTCACGTTGACCCACAGCAGCACGGTGCCGTGCTCCTTCATCATCCGAGAGGTCAGCGGGTACTGCGGCGCCGGGTTTTTCAGGTAGTCGGCATCGAATCGCGCCGGCGTCACAACGGGCGCGGGCGGCGGCGCGGCAGCCACCGCAGGCGCGGCTGCGAGGCCCGGTGCCACGGCCGGGGCGCTGGGCTGCGGGGCCACCGACAAGGTCGACGACCCTTCCGCGGTGGTAGCCACCAGGACCGGCAACGGGGTCGGCGCGGCCGGTGGTGAAACGGTCTTCGCCGGCTGGATCTTAGGCTTGGGCGGCGAAGCGGGCGGTACTGGTATGGGTGCGAGCGGTGCCGCCGGGGCGTCGATGGTGCGCACGTCCATGCGGATCGCGGAAACGTCGACCGGCACCGAGAGACCGTTGTGGGTCAAGAACAAGAGCAAGCCCGCATGCGCGCCCAGAATGAGCGCCATGCGGACCACCCGCAGGCTCACCGGCGAGTTGTCGTCATGGACGTCCTGGAATACAGCGCAGGTCATGACAGGTCTGCGGCTCGCACCATCCCAAGATCAAGCTGCTCGGGTGGCTGCGCCCCGTCAACACGAGCTGCCATCGCCGAAGCCTGCCGCCACTCGGTGGGCGCCCCACAGCACGGCGGCTCGTCGGGCGGGAGCGCAGAGGGGCGCTGGTTGGAGTCACGAGACTCAGACGGGGTCGAGTGCACGGGTTTCGGCCAGTCACCCACGACGACCTCATGGCCAGACCACAGAATCCACGCCCCCATGGCAAGCGTGGCACCGATGTTCAGATGCGTCATGGCCCGCATGACGCGTTCAATGGTTTTCAAGAGCTTCTCCTGAGCGCCGGGCAGCGTGGCCCGACAGATGCGCAAAGAGCCCGAATCCGCCTGAAGTGACTCAGGACGAAAGGGCTTCGGTCAGTGCGTCAGGAGAAGAAAGGCGGAGCGCGGGGTTGCGCGCTGACCCACGCGTGCAGCGTGCGCGGGGCAGCGAGAAACGCTGCCGGAACCTCGAAGCTCAAAGGAAGCAGCACGGCCGCGCCACCAGCCCCCGCAGGCAAGGCCAACAGGTCGGCTTGAATCGAACAATACGGACAGTGATCGAACAAGTGAGCGCCCGACTTGCCCGCGGGAGACTGTTCGCTATCCGACGGCTCGGCTTTCACCCACCGAGTCCCGGCGGTGGAACACACCTCCAACCAGGCTTGCCCAGTTACTGGGGCGAGTGCATGCGAGATCGTCGGCGCCAGCGCACCCATCAGGATCGCCAGGATGGCGACCCACGATGTCAGCTTGCGCGCGGCACGATCAAAATCCATGCAACCAATTATATCTACGCCCCCGCTGCCGAACCGCAGGCCGACCACCACCCCGTGCCTTCTTAATGCCCGGTTAAGGTGACTACACCATCCTCCTTGCTCAGAGTCCGCCCATGCTTTCGGCGGTGCAGCAAGGAGATTTGATGGTTTCGATGGTCATGCGCTCACGCGACGTCTCGCCCGATATCGAAGGCGAGGCTGCGGTGTCGGCAGCACCCCGGCTGTGCATCCATTCGGTTGACGATCCGCGCCGGCGCGAGGTCGAGACCTTCATCCGGCGTGTCTATGCCGAACGCTACGGTGCCGACGTGGTGGGCTTTGCTCCCACGCTGGTCAGCCTGCGCGACGACAGCGGCATCGTGGCGGCCGCCGGTTACCGCAGCGCCGCCGACGGCCCGCTGTTTCTCGAGGGCTATCTGTGTGCGCCGGTCGAATCACGGCTGGCCGCCCACGCTGATCGGCAGCCCGAGCGCTCGCGCATCGTCGAAGTCGGACACCTCGCCGCAACGCGTGCCGGGGAAGGCCGGCGGCTGATCCTGCTGCTGGCGCGACATCTGGCCGAGCAACGCTTTGACTGGGTGGTCAGCACGCTGACGTCCGAGTTGCGCCATCTGTTCGTGCGCATCGGCGTGGCACCCCTGGCACTGGGCGTGGCCGACCCTGCGGCGCTGGGTCCGATTCGTGGCCGCTGGGGCACCTATTACGACCACCACCCGGTGGTGCTGGCAGGCCAATTGAGCCAGGCCTTGCAGCAGTTCGCGCGTCGTCAGCAGGCCACGGGGGTGGCGTGAAGGATTACACCGGCGAGGAACGGCGCTGGAACGTGAATTCCGCCGAGGTTGCCCTCGACGATGGCGTTCGCAGCTGGAGCCATGCTGAACTGCGCGAGGAGGTGGGGCTGCTGAGCGCTGCGCTGCGAGCGCGCGGCTCGCGGGTGCTGGCCACGCTGATGAACAACTCGCCCGCCTGGGTGGTGGCCGATCTGGCCGCCGCGCAGTGCGGTGTGGTGCACGTGCCGCTGCCGGTGTTCTTCACGCCGCAGCAGATCGGCCACGCGCTGGCCTCGGCAGGGGTCGACACCGTGCTGACCACGCCCGAGGTGGCAGCACGCTGGGCGAATGCGCCGAAGCAACCCATCCAGGTTGCAGGCGCCACGCTCATCTGGCTGAAACTGCCGGCCACACCGGTGGCCATGCCCGCCGAAACCGCCAAGATCACCTACACCTCCGGCACCACCGGGTCACCCAAGGGCGTGTGCCTGAGCGCCCTGGCCATGCGCCGCGTGGCCGCCAGCCTGGGTCGGGCGATGGAGCCGCTGCAAGTGCGCCGCCACCTGTGCGCGCTGCCGTTTGCGGTGCTGCTGGAAAACATCGCCGGCCTGATGGCGCCACTGGCCAGCGGCGCCACCTGCATCGTGCTGCCCCTCGAACAGATCGGCCTGCTGGGTTCCTCGAGCTTCGATGCGCAGCGCTTCCAAACCGCGGTGGACCGGCACCGGCCCGAGAGCGTGATCCTGCTGCCGCAGATGCTGCGTGGCTGGGTCGACCACCTGACGCGCAGCGGCCAGCGCGCCCCCGACAGCCTGAAGCTGGTGGCCGTGGGCGGCGCGGCAGTGGGCGAGCGCTTGCTGCGGGCCGCACGCGATCTGGGCATCCCGGCCTACGAGGGCTACGGCCTGTCCGAGGGCTCGTCGGTGCAAACGCTCAACCTGCCCGGTGCCGACCGCATCGGCAGCGCCGGACGGGCATTGCCTCACGCGCGGCTGCGCATCGCGGCCGATGGCGAGATCGAGGTCGCCGGCAGCCTGTTTGCCGGCTACCTGGGTGACACGGCGTCGGCGCCCGAGTGGTGGCCCAGCGGCGATCTCGGCCACGTCGATGCCGACGGCTACCTGCACATCCAGGGACGCAAGAAGCACGTGCTCATCACCTCCTTCGGTCGCAACGTGTCGGCTGAATGGGTCGAAGTCGCCCTGCACGACCAGGCCGCGATCGCCCAGGCGGTCGTGTTTGGAGACGGCCAACCCGAGCTCAGCGCCGTGCTGTGGCCGGTGCGTGCCGACACCTCCGATGCGCAACTGCAATCGGGCGTCGATGCCGCCAACGCCACGCTACCGGATTACGCACGCATCGGGCATTGGGTGCGTGCGCGCGAAGCCTTCAGCGCCGAATCGGGCCTGGCCACGGTCAACGGCCGGCCGCGCCGCGGCGCCGTTTTGGAAATGCACGCCAGCGCCTTGCTGGCCACTGACACCACGCCGTCGCATTGACGCCCTTCATTTTTTCGCTAACCGCAGGCCCACACCCATGCACTTTCACAACCGACTTTTGCGCATGACCGCACGCTCGCGCATGAACTTGCTCAGCGCTCCGATCATCAAGGGCTGTCTGCGCGGCGAGGTCTCGCTGCCGAGCTACCTGGCCTTTCTCAGCGAGGCGTACCACCACGTGCGCCACACCGTGCCGCTGCTGGAAGCCTGCCGGGCGGCGCTGCCCGAGCGCAACGCCTGGATGCGCGATGCGCTGAGCGACTACATCGTGGACGAGGCCGGCCACGACGAATGGATCCTCGACGACATCCGTGCCTGCGGTGCCGACCCCGAGGCCGTGCGCCACGGCCAGCCCGGCGCAGCCACGTCAGCGATGGTGGCGCATGCCTACGACACGATCGAACGCGGCAACCCGCTCGGATTCTTCGGGATGGTTCACGTGCTCGAAGGCACCAGCGTGTCGCTGGCCCTGATGGCCGCCGCGCAGATTCAAGCACCGCTCGGTCTGCCAGATTCGGCGTTCAGCTACCTCCGCTCGCACGGCACGCTGGATCAAAAGCACACCGCGGAGTTCGCCGTGCTGATGGACGCCATCGAAGACCGGGGCGACCAGGCGGCCATCGTGCTGGCGGCGCGCCACTTCTACTGCCTCTATGGCAACGTGTTTCGCAGCCTGCCGATGCCACGTGTGGAAGCGCCGCAGCCGGTGCGCACCGTGGCGGAGTCGCTGGCATGAAGGCCGCTGACGCGCGCGTGCTGCTCACCGGGGCGAGCGGTGGCATCGGTCAGGTGATGGCCGCCACCTTGCTGCAAGCCGGTGCTTCGGTGATGCTGGTGGGGCGCAATGAGGCCCGCTTGTCCATCCTGAGCGAAGACCTCACCCGTCGGCTGAATGTCCCGGCCGATCGCATCACGTGGCAGGCCACCGATCTGTTGAGCAACGACGGTCTCACGGGCCTGGCGCATGCGGCGGCGACCTGGGGCGCCAACGTGGTCGTGCACAACGCGGGCGTGCCCAGCTTCGGGCCGCTGGCCGCAGCCGACACCGGCGAAATCGCGCGCGTGCTGCACACCAACCTGCTCGCTCCCATGCTGCTGACGCAAGCCCTGCTGCCGCACCTGCACCGCCAAAAGCGCGCGCAGGTGATCTGCGTGGGCTCGACGCTGGGCAGCATCGGACTGCCGGGCTTCAGCGTGTACGGCGCCAGCAAATTCGGATTGCGCGGTTTTGCCGAGGCGCTGCGCCGTGAACTCGCCGACACCGCGGTGCGGGTGCAGTACCTCGGTCCGCGCTCCACACACACCACCTTCAACAGCCCGCAGGTCGAGAGCTACAACCTGGCCACCGGCACCGCGCAGGACATGCCCGCCACCGTCGCCACCGCGCTGTTGGAGATGCTCGAGAGCGAGTCGGCTCAGCGCTTTCTGGGCTTCCCCGAGAAGCTCGCCGCGCGCATCAACGGCTGTGCGCCTTCACTGCTCGACAGCGCTTTCAACAAGCACCGCCAGGTCTTGTCAGGCGCCCTGACGCAGGCACTCACCCCACCCGCCAGACCCACCGCTTCAGGGAACCCCACATGACGCCGACCACCCAACCGATGAATTTTTCCCAGCCTGAATTCGATCGCCGCCGACTGTTGACGGCGCTGGTCGCCGGCACGCTGGTGTGCGTGGCTGCCATGCTGCCCGGACACGCCCATGCGGCCAGTGCCGAGGAAGCCGTGGCCGAGTTGCAGCACGACTGGGAAGTGATCAAGTACCAGACCGCCCAGTCCCAGCGCGAGGCCCGCTTCGAGGCCCTGTCGGGCAAGGCTCACACGGTCAGCGCGAGCTTTCCGGGCCGGGCCGAACCGCTGATCTGGGAAGGCATCATCGTGGCCTCGTGGGCCGGTGAAAAAGGGGGGCTCGGTGCGCTCAGCCTGGTCAAGAAGGCCAAGGCCTTGTACGAGTCAGCGATCCAGATCGATGGCAGCGTGCTCGACGGATCGGCCTACGCGAGCCTGGGTGTTTTGTACTACCGCGTACCCGGATGGCCGATCGGCTTTGGCGACAAGGACAAGGCGCGCGAGCTGATCCAAAAAGCGCTGACGCTCAACCCCAAGGGCATCGACCCCAACTTCTTCTACGGCGAGCTGCTGATCGAAACCAAGCACCCCGACGAAGCCGCGACCTACCTCGAGCACGCGCTGCAAGCCCCACCCCGCCCGGGTCGGCAGATCGCTGACACGGGCCGCCGCGAGGAAATCCGCGTGCTGCTCGACAAGCTCAAGTCGCGCTGAGCGCGCGGCGCAGCACGACCTTCACACCACGACCATCGGCGCGCGCGCCGAAGTCCACCGCCAGCGCGTGGATGGCGGCGATGCGCTGCACGATGGACACGCCCAGGCCGCTGCCGAATTCGTTTTGACCGTCGCGCCGATGAAAGCGCTCACCCAGCCGGGCAAGCTGCTCGGTGCTCATCGCGTCACCGTCGTTTTCGACCTCGAGCCGGTCGTCGAAGAAGCGCAGCGTGACCAGCGTGCCTGACGGTGCGTAGCGCACCGCGTTGTCGAGCAGGTTGCGCAGCAGCACGGTGAGCAGGTTCTCGTCGCCGGTGATCGGCATCGCATCTCCACCTTCAGGCCACTCGCACGACAGCTCGATGCCGCGTCGCCCGGCCACGGCCAGACAGTCGCTCATCGCCTGCTCGACCACGTGCGGCCATTGCACCGAGGTGGCGTTGGGCAGGGCCTGCGGGGAGCTCAGCGTCGAGTCCAGTCGCGACAGCGCGAGCATCTGCGTGACCAGACGGTCGAGCCGGTCGATGCTCACGCCCAAGCGGGCCTCGGCCGGCTGGCGCTCGGTGTCGCTGGTGGAGCGGCGCACCACATCCCACTGCGCGCGCAGCGCGGCCAGCGGGGTGCGCAGCTCGTGCGCGGCGTCGGCCGTGAAACGCCGCTCGCGGTCCAGCGTGGCCTCGATGCGGCCGAACAGGCCGTTCATGGCCACCACCAGCGGCTTGAGTTCGGTGGGCGCCACCTGCTCGGGGATGCGCTGCAGATCGTTCGCGTGGCGCCCCTGCAATTCGGCCGCCAGATGACGCACCGGCGCGATGGCGCGGCGCACCGCCCAGGTCATGGCCAGCAGCAGCGCGGGCAGCACCAGCAGCCACGGCACCGACTGGCTGGTGGTCAGGGCGCGCACCAGCTCATCGCGCTCCTTCGTGCGCTGGCCGGCGGCCACCAGCCACGCGCCGGTGGACGATTGCAGGTAGTACACGCGCCAGGGGTGGCCGTCCAACTTGGAATCGACGAACCCCGACGCGCCGCTCAACCGCGGCAACTGAACGCCTTCGCGGTCGTTCATGAGCAACTCGCCGTGCGCATCCCACACCGCCAGCGCGAAGTCTCGCGAATCGGCCTCACCGTTCTCGGGCGCGAGTTGCGGCGGATCCTCGAACGATGGCATCGGCCGGTTGGTGCGCAACTCCGAATGCAGCGTGGATTGCACCTGTCGGGCCAGGCGGATCAGCTCGCCGTCGTAGATCTCGTTGACCTCGCGACGGGTCTGCGTGACAGACACGAACAGTGCCAGGCCCCACACCAGCGGCGCACACACCAGCAGATAGATCAGCAAGCGCCGCTGCAGGCTCATGACGTGACCTCGGCCGACCCCAGCGCATAGCCCACGCCGCGCACCGTGCGCACGATGGCCGGGTCGATCTTGCGACGCAGGTGGTGCACATGCACCTCGAGCGCGTTGCTCGCCGGGTCGCTGCCGCTCCAGTCGTAGAGCAGCTGCTGCAGGTGCGTCTTGGAAAGCACGCGCTGCGGGTGCTTGAGCAAGGCTTCAAGCAGCGCCATCTCGAGCCCGGTCAACTCGATGGCCTGACCTTTCCAGCGCACCACCTTCGTCGCGGGGTCGTATTCCAGCTCGCCGTGCTGCCACACCGCCTGCGCGCGACCTGACGATCGCCGCAACATCGCGCGCAGCCGCGCGGCCAGTTCGTCGATGGTGATGGGCTTGACGAGGTAATCGTCGGCACCCGCGTCGAGACCGGCGATGCGCTGCTCGATGCCGTCGCGCGCGGTGAGGATCAGCACCGGCAGGCTCAGCTGGCGGGCACGCCAGCGGCCCAGCCAGACCATGCCGTCGCCACCGGGCAGTCCCAGATCGAGCACCACGGCATCAAAAGGCGCACTCGCCAGCGCTGCATCGGCCTGGGGGCCATCACGAAACCAGTCGACCACATGGCCGAGCTGGCGCAAGCCGGCGGCCAAAGCCTCGCCCAGCGCGTGGTCGTCCTCAACGATGAGCAGGTGCATCGGATCGGTGGCCGGTCAGCCGGGCAGCAAGTGTTCGACGAACCAGTCGCGCGCCGGCGCGGCGGCATCGCCGAAGTCCTTGATGTAGGCGTCGAAATGCCCGCCCTTGAGGGTGACCAGCTTCTTGGGGTGCAGCGCGCGCTCGTAGGCGGCCAGCGCCTGGTCGGCCACCGTGAGGTGGTCGGTCAGCGCCACCACCATCAGCAGCGGCGTGGGGCTGATGTGCGCGATGTGCGCACCGGGCTCGTATTCGAGGAACATCTCGACCGAGCGCAGCGTGACCTCGTTTTTCCACGACGGCGCGCGCGACTTTCCCGTCTCGGTGAACCAGGTCCACGAATCCGGCGTGGGCAGCGCGGCGGGGTCGAGCGGGTTTTCAGCGACCACCGGCACCATCGCCGGTGGCTCGCCGGCATAACGGGCGCGCCGGTCGGCATCGAACATGCCGCGATAGCCGGCAAAGAAGTCGGCGCGAATGAGCCGCTGGCCGTTGGCGTGACCGCTGATCAGCGGCACTTGCGAGACCACGCACTTGACGCGCCGGTCGATCGCGCCGACCACCAGCACGTGGCCGCCGCTGTAGCTCGAGCCCCAGATGCCGATGCGCGAGGCGTCGGTCTCGGGGAGCGTCTGCGCAAAGGTGATGGCATCGCGGTAATCGCTGATCTGCTGGTGCGGATCGATCTCCTGACGCGGCGTGCCGTCGCTCGCGCCGAAATTGCGGTTGTCGAACACGATGGCCGCCAGACCGGCCGCGGCAAAGGTTTCGGCAAAGCGGTCGAGGTACATCTCCTTCACGGCCGAGTAGCCATGCGCCATCACCACCGTCGGGCAAGGGCCGGTGCGGCCATCCGGCAGGTAATGCCAGCCACGAAGAATGACGCCGTCCTGGGTCTTGAATTCGATGTCCTTGCGCATGGGGTCTCCTGTGTGTGTATCGCTGTCTTGTGTGCAGCTGAACCAAGTTTAGGCGTGCATGTTCGACACATGAGCGCTCGGGGCCGATGAAGCGATTTGCCTTGCTCCACATCAAGGACACCGCGATCCAGGTTGCCTAGAGTCAGGCAAGGGACCGCGTGCCATCGCCGACGGCGGCGCGTGCCCGTGAATCAAGCCCGCCTTCTGGAGCCCCTGGACGATGACCGCCGACACACGCACCGAACTTCGCAGCGACATTGATTTCGCTGCGCTTCATGAACAAATGCGAACCGCCGCAGGGTTCCCGCACTTTTGCATCGACAACTTCCTGGATGAAGCGTTCGCCAATGAAGTCCACGATGCGTTTCCGACCTACGCACAAGCCGACAAGTTGGGCAAGACGTTCACCGCGGTGAACGAAAAACACAAGATCCAGATCACCGACTCCGCGCAATTCCCGCCGGCCATACGCCGGCTGCACGAGATCCTGGCTTCCGACGACTTCGTGGCGAAGATGTCGGCCATGTCAGGCATCCCCAATCTTGTGGCCGATCCCTTTCTGGTGGGCGGCGGCATCCATGAGACGAACCACGGCGGACACCTGGACGTGCACGTCGACTTCAACGTCAACGAGCACACCGGCTTTTACCGCCGCCTCAACATCCTGGTCTATTTCAACAAGGACTGGAAAGAAGAGTACGGCGGCTATCTGGACCTGTGGGACCAGGACGTCAGCCACTGCCTGGGACGATTCGCGCCCACCTTCAACCGTGCCGCCGGATTCGCGACGAGCGCGACCAGCTGGCACGGCGTGACCCCGGTCCATTGCCCGCCCGACCAGATGCGCAAGTCCTTCGCCGCCTACTACTACACCCAGGAGCCGCCTCCCGGATGGGACGGCGTGAGGCGTTCAACGGTCTTCAAGGCACGGCCCGACGAGTACTGGAAGGCCAACGTGGCCATGCCCGCCGAAAACCTTCTGCGCGCCACGCAGGCCAAGGTGAACTCGGTCAAGAACACGGTCAAGGGCCTGTTCGGCGGGTAAGGGACAGGCCCGCTGGCGAGCCCGGCCTCCGTCCGGGCGGGGCAACCCGTGGCAGCACCGCATCCCTCCATGGGTCGGTGGCACGCTTCGCGGCCGTCGGTCAGTCCGATCCGTTGTCCACGCTCAGCGACTCTGCGCGCCAGCGCAACATGCCGCCGGCCAGGTTGGCCACCCGCTCGAAGCCGGCCTGGCGCAGCAGCACGATGGCCTGCGCGGAGCGCGCGCCAGAGCGGCACACCGCCACCACCGGCCGGCCGCGATCGAGCTCGGGCAGCCGAGCGGTCAGCTGCGACAACGGCACCAACCGTGCGCCTCGGATGTGCCCGAGCACGTCGGTGAATTCGGTGGGCTCGCGCACGTCGATGACCTGAATGCCGCTGTCGGCGCTGCCCGCCAGGCGCTCTTCAAGCGCGTCGGGCTGAATTTCCCACACGCCACCGAAAGTGAGTTCGAGCGCCGCCCAGCGCGGCTCGTCGGGCAGCTCTGCATCGGTTGCGGGCTGCCCGCAGCGCAGGTTGGCCGGTACGGCCTCGGCCATCAGTCTGGGGTGCGGCAGACCCAGGTGGCGCATGTAGCCGATGAAGTCGGGGGCACTGACCTGGCCGCCAAGGCGCGGATTGAAGCGCTTTTCCTCGGCCACGCTGGTGACGGTCAGGCCACGGTAGTCGTGGCCCGGATACAGCAGGCAATCGGCGGGCAGCGAAAAGATCTGTTCGTGCACCGAGCGGTACAGCTCGCTGGCATCGCCTTGCTGGAAGTCGGTGCGCCCGCAGCCGCGAATCAGCAGGCTGTCGCCGGTGAAGGCCACGCTGCAGTCGTCGAGCACGAAGCTCACGCAGCCGGCCGTGTGACCCGGCGTGGCACGCACCTCCAGGTGGCGGCTGCCGAACACCACCCGGTCACCGTGGCTGAGCGCGCGGTCGACATTCGCCGCGCCCGACACCCCGGACAGCGCGATGACGCTGCCGCAGCGCTGCTTGAGCCGCCACGCGCCGGTGACGTGGTCGGCGTGCACATGGGTGTCGAGTGTGGCCACCAGTCGCAAGCCGAGTTCGTGCAGCAAGGCGGCATCGCGCGGGGCGTTTTCGAACACCGGATCGATGAGCACCGCCTCGCCGGAGGGCTTGTCACCCAGCAGGTAGGTGTAAGTCGAGGTGACGGGGTCGAACAACTGGCGAAAGATCAGCATCGGTGTACCCCCGTGACAAATGTGCAGCGACTCAGCGCCGCATCAAGACCCGGTCGTGCAAGACCATACCGGCCAGCATCGCGACCACGAAGATCGCCGCGCTGCCCACGCCGGCACTCATGGCCACCAGCGCAGGCCCCGGGCAAAAGCCGGCAAGACCCCAGCCAACACCAAACAGCATGCCGCCGGCGATCAGCCGCGCGTCGATCACTGTGTTCGAAGGAATCTCGATGCGATCGCCGCCCCAGGACGTGGCGCGCCGTTTGGCCGCGGCAAACGCGAACACCCCCACGGCAATGGCCCCGCCCATCACCAGTGCCAGGCTCGGGTCCCACGCACCGGCGACATCCAGAAATCCCTTGACCTTGCCGGGATCGGTCATGCCGCCCAGGATCAGCCCGAGCCCGAAGACCAGCCCGCTGAGCAATGCCATCACGTCGCGCATGAGCAGCCCCTTCAAAGCGCGTGGCGCACGACAAACACCGTGACCACGCCTGCTCCCATGAAGGCCAGCACGTTGGCCAGCGACCGCAGCGACAACCGGCTCAGCCCGCACACTCCGTGACCGCTGGTGCAGCCGTTGCCCATGCGCACGCCCACGCCCACCAGCGTGCCGGCGGCGATGACCAGCGGCCAGCCGACATCCACCCGTGCTGCGGGCAGCGGCGCCACCAGTCGCCAAAGCCAAGGTGCAAGCAGCAACCCGCCGATGAACAGCAACCGCACACGCTCGGCGGCGAGACTCGCGCCCATCAGCACGGCGCGCAAAGGCCCGGCCACGATGCCGGCGATGCCCGCGACGCGGCCATTGCCCAGCAGGTACAGCGCAGTGGCCAGGCCGATCAGCACGCCGCCAGCCAGGGCGCTGCGCGGCGTGAACGAGTTCCAGTCGATCGTCATGCTCAAGCGTTCCTCCATAAGAAGCCATGTTGGGGATGAATCGAGTTTCTTCGATTGATTTGCATCAGACACGGCCTGCATGATCGAGGCGCACACTGCCGGGCGGGCCATCGCCCCGACACCAGGAGAAACCTGTGAGCCCCACCACTGCACCCGTGCGCCTGACCCAGGTGCTCAACTACCAGTTCAACACCAATTTCGGTGCCCACCTGCCTGTGCTGCGCATTGACGAACCCGCTCCGCTGGGTCAAGGCGCGGGCCCGTCGCCAGTGCAGTTGCTGGCGTCAGCCGTCGGTTCCTGCCTGAGCGCGTCGCTGCTGTTCGCGTTGCGCAAGTTCAATCAGCACCCCGATCCGCTGGGCTGCGAAGTGCAAGCCGAGGTGGGACGCAACGCCGAGGGCCGGCTGCGGGTGCTGTCGATGAGCGCCACGCTCACGCTCGGAGTGCCGGGTGACACGCTCGACCACCTCGACCGGGTGCTGACCACCTTCGAGGATTACTGCACCGTGACCGAGAGCATCCGCCAGGGCTTCCCGGTGAGCGTGTCGCTGTTCGACAGCCACGGTCAGCAGTTCAAGTGACCGCACTCCCGTCCGCATGGACATGAATGTCGCCGGCTTCGGCCTGGGCGCTGTGGTCGGTCTGATCCTGGCGCTCACGGGAGCTGGTGGCGGCGTTCTCGCGGTGCCGCTGCTGGTGTTCGGACTCCACCTGTCGATCAGTCAGGCCGCGCCGATCGGGCTCCTTGCAGTGGGACTGGCGTCGGCGCTGGGCGCTGCACTCGGACTGCGCGAAGGCATCGTGCGTTACCGCGCAGCGGCGCTGATCGGCGTCACCGGCATGCTGCTCGCACCGTTGGGGGTGCAGCTCGCGCGGCGGATTCCCAACCCGCCGTTGATGGCAGCGTTTGCCTGCGTGCTCGGCTGGTTGGCGCTGCGCACCTGGCGGCAGTCGCGGCGCAGCGCGGAGGATTCACCGGACACTGCGCTAACGAGATCGCAACTGCCGTGCGTGGTGGCTCCGGACGCGCAACGCCTGACATGGACCACCGCGTGCGCCTGGGCGCTGGCTGGGACCGGTGCGGTGGCGGGAATGCTCAGCGGGCTGCTGGGCGTGGGTGGCGGCTTCGTCATCGTGCCCTCGCTCGGCCGTTACACCAACATCAGCCCGCCCGGCATCGTGGCCACTTCGCTGGCGGTGATTGCGCTGGTGTCGGTGGGCGGAGTTGCAGGGGCGGCCTGGCAAAACGCCATCGACTGGCAGGTCGCCTGGCCGTTCACCGCTGGCGCCATCGCCGCTTTGATGGCCGGAAGGCAAATCGCAACGCGCATGGCCGGCGCACGCTTGCAGCAGGCGTTCGCCGCGATCAGCGCGGTGGTGGCAGCGCTGCTGCTGGCGCGCGCGCTGGGCTGAATCGCCGCTTAGCCATGCACGCCGGTGTTCGCTCAGCTCGGCACACGCAAACGCCAGCGTCGCTCGCCATGGCGCACAGGCTGCTCACCCAGCGCCGTATCCGATTCGAACACGCGGCCGATCCAATCGTGCGCCGCGGCATCGGCAAAGCCGAGCCTGAACTGACGCATTTGCATCGGCACGACTTCCAGCGTGTCGAGCCGCCCGTTGACCGAGCGCAGGGTCACCACGTACAGACACCCCACATCGCTGCGCAGGTCGGCGTGCGGCGCGATGCCTTCGCAGTCGTTGATCAGGTCACCGCATCCATACAGGATCAGCTTGCCGCGGTACACCTCCACCGGCAGCACATGGTGTGACGAGTGGCCGTGCACCACGTCGACCGCGCGCGAGTCGATCAGCCGGTGCGCGAAATCCCGGTGCGCCTGGGGCACCTCCAGCGCCCAGTGATCACCCCAATGGATGGACACGACGACGCGGTCCTCGGGGCCGCGCCGCATGAGGATGTCTTCGACCAGCTGGGTGGCCGTGGCCACCGACAGGTCAGGAAGCAAAGCGACGCCTGCGCGCCGCGAGCCGGCCGCCCAACCCGATGGCACCCCGCTGCTCGACGTCGCAAACGAAAACAGCAGCAACTGGCTGTGCCCGGACAGCGGCAAACGCGCCGGCGCCCAGGCCTCCTCGCTGTCCACCCCCGCACCGGCAAAACGCAATTCGCCCGCACGCAGCGCTTGCAGCGTGTCGTGCAAGCCGGCACGGTCCCAATCCAGCACATGGTTGTTGGCCAGAGTGCACGCGTCGATGCCGGCGGCGTGCAAGCAGTCGATGTTGTGCGGATTCATGCGGTAGTGCACGGCCTTGGCAGGCCAGGGTGCGCCATCGGACGTGATCGCGGTTGCCAGATTCACGATGAACAAGTCGGCGCGCGCGCTGTCGATCTCGGCCAACGCGTCACCCCAGATGTAGGCGGCTTCAGCGCCCAGCGCGATCGGCCCGTTGACGGCTTCAGCCAGCTGCACGTATTCGAGCGCGTTGCGCACCAGCGGCTCGTGCAGCACACCGGCAGCCGGGTGCATCAGGATCTGGTCGATGCCCCGCCCCGTCATCACGTTGCCGGCGAGCAGCAAGACGATCTTCCCTTCCCGCCCCATCGGAACCCCCTCCCCTCGGTGACCTTGTCGGTGGCTGGACTGTCGCGCGCCTGACACAGGTGGGCGCTGAGTCCGCGCAACCGGGCGCACCGGGGTGAGCCGATGACATGGCCTGATCAGGGCAGCCCGTTTGACCCGTGCACAGGGTGGCTGGGTGTTTTCCCACCCCAAAACCCCTTGAACAGGGGGGTGACAGTTCCCGGTCTTTCGTTCAACAATCGAAGCGTTTTCGCCCGAATTCCGGGTCAGCAATCAGCCATCTGGATGGATACCCGGGTCAAAGAGCGTTCCGCGCGGTCGAACAAGCGGTCCAATGCGGTGCCAGATCTGGCCACCAGCCTGCTGGGTCGTCTGGTTCGGCGTGCGCTCGAATCGATTGCCCCGGCGCCGACCGTTCGCCGCGTCGCGCCGCTGATCGAGGCGCTTGAGCCTCGAGTGCTGCTGGCAGCCGACCCCGTGATGCCGCGCGTCGATGGGCACATTGACGTCCCTGGCGAAGTCGACCGCTACAGCTTCTCGCTGAAGAACGATGTGCGCATCGTCTTCGACTCGCTCACTGCGGACCCGCAGATGCAGTGGTCGCTGCAAGGCCCCGGCGGCAGCGTGGTGCCGCCCACGTCGATGCGCTCGGCCGACTCCGCCGATCTCGGCGGCAACACCGCGATCGACCTGAAGGCTGGCGACTACACGCTGTCGGTCGACGGCACGGGCGACCACACCGGTGACTACAGCTTCCGGCTCATCGACCTCAGCCGCGCCCAGACGCTGACACCCGGGGTGGCGGTCAGTGGCCAGCTCAGCCCCGCCAACGAGACAGACGCCTACACCTTCACCGCCACCGCCGGACAGCGTCTGTTTTTCGACAGCCAGCAGTCCGGGGGTGACACCTACTGGCGGCTGATCCATCCCGACGGCAAGACGGCCTGGGGCCCGACCAACCTGAGCACCGACGTGGACGGTTTCACCGCCACGCAGTCGGGCACCTACACGCTGCTGATCGAAGGACGGGTCACCTCGGCCGCCTCCACGGCCAACTACACCTTCAGCGTGCAGCCGGTGGTCGACGACCAGCGCACCCTGGTGCCGGGCCAGCCGCAGCGCCGGCCTGTCACGTCGTCGTGGACGAGCGGATCACAGGGCGGCGCGCTGTCGCTCGACGGCACCAACTGGGCCCAAGTCGACAGCACCCCGGCGCTCGACCTGCGCCGCACGGTCACGCTCGAAGCCTGGGTCAACGTCTCGCGCTACACCAATGGCTACATGCCCATCGTCTACAAGGGAGCGGACGATGGATCCCTGGGCGCCGGGCGCACGTATTCGCTGTTCGTGACCAACGGCGGTGGCTTGCTGCTGAGCACCGGCGACAGCAGCGGCGAGCAGATCGTGCAGACCGGTGGCGGCCTGGTCGCGCTGGGCACGCCCACCCACGTGGCCGCCACCATCGACCGCGACGCCGGGGTCATGCGCGTGTACGTCAACGGCGTCGAAGTCGGCAACAACACGCAACTGCGCAAAAACCTCGATGCCACGTCCAGCGCCAAGGCGCTGCTGATCGGCCACATCAACGAGCCTTACAGCGGATTCGGCCCGTTCGTCGGCACCATCGACGAGCTGCGCGTGTGGAGCCTGGTGCGCAGCGCCGCCGAGATCGCAGCGGCGCGATCGACGCCGCTCAACGGCACCGAAGCCGGTCTGGCGCTCTACTACAAGCTGGACGAAACCACCGGCACCTCGCTGGTGGACAGCAGCCCCGGCGGCAACACCGGCCACATCGTCACCCTCAACGACGCGCTGACCGACGTCATCGAAGGCCGCATCGCCAGCGCCGGCCAGCGGGTCATCTACACACTCGATCTGGCCACGGCCACGCAGGTGGTGTTCGACTCGCTCAGCGACCTCAACTTCACCTGGAGCCTGAGTGGCCCGCGCGGTGATCTGGTGGTCAACCGCAGCTTCCAGAGCAGTGATTCACAGGACTTCGGCGGCTTCAACGGCTACAGCGGCGACATCGCCCGTGGCGACCGCACGGTGTACGACCTGGCCGCTGGCCACTACACGCTCACTGTCGATGCCCCCGGCGATGCGGTGGGCAACTTTGCCTTCCGGCTGGTTGATCTGGCCAGTGCGCAGGCCATCACGCCGGACACGGTGATCAACAGCACGCTGAGCCCGGGCAACTCGACGCAGGCCTACCGCTTCAACGTGGCCGCCGGCGACCGGCTGTTCTTTGACCAGCTCAGCGCGTTCACCACCGACATGCTGTGGCGGCTGATTTCGCCCACCGGCGAGCAGCTGTGGAGCACCGGGTTTGGCTCCGACGTGGCCGAGCGCACCTATCTGCAGGCCGGCACCTACACGCTGCTGGTCGAAGGCCGCCGCTACAACACGGCGGCCAACGCCATCAGCTTCAAGGTCACCTCGCGCGGCAACACGCTCGCCAACCGCGTCACGGGGTTCAACACCGAGTTCGCCGGGCCGAGCCTGGAGGCTCCGTGGACCCTGGGCAACCCACCTGGTTTGAGCTTCGAGACCCTGGACAGCGCTTCGGTCTTGCACATGACCAGCAACCTCGACACCTACGCGCAGGGGCGTTCGATCTACACGACAGCCAACGCCGCGGCTGCGGGGTTCACCTATGAAGTCCGTTTCAACAGCCTGAAACAGGGCGTGGGCAGTGGCGACGAGTTCCTAGGCGTCAACGTGATCGATGCCGACGACCCCTCGCATGCGCTGTGGTCAAACCTGTTTTCCGACTTGTCTGGCGGCAACCGCCAGTTTCGAACCGGCACGACAGGTCTGTCCGGAGGGGTCGGCGGCACGACGACCGGGTTCGCCTTCGCCGACGACACCTGGTACCGGATGAAGATCGTCGCCAGCCCCAGCGGCACGCTGCGCGCGGTGGTGGCTGCCGATGACGGCACCGAACTGATCGGTCGCGACCTGGGGATCACCACCGACGCCTTCCCGCACGGGATGATCTTCGCGATCTACCAGTACAACACCCTCGGGGGGCCGCCGCACAACGCGCAGGTCGCCATCGACTGGGCCAGGCTCACCACCACACCGGCCGCGCCCGCGGCATTGACGCTGGGTACGCTCACCAGCGGCAACCGCACCGTGACCACCCAGCGCGACCTGTACACCTTCACCGTGGCGCACGACACGCAGGTGGTGATGGATCCACGGCTGGAAAACTTCAGCCTGCGCTGGACGCTCAGCGGCGAGCGTGGAGACATGGCTTCGGCGCTGTTCTATCAGCGCAGCTGGGACTTCGGCAGCAACCCGGTGATCAGCCTGAAGGCCGGCACCTACACCCTGAAGGTCGACGGCAACACGACCGGCGCTTACGGCTTTGCACTGCTCGACCTGGGTGCCGCCACGGTGTTCACCCCCGGCACGCCGCAGTCGGGCACGCTCAACCCGGGCAATTCGACCGCGCTGTATGCCTTCGACGCCACCGCGGGCGACAAGGTGTTCTTCGACTTCCAGTCGGTCAGCAACAGCGATTCCAGCTGGCGGCTGATCAGCCCCACGGGCGATCAGCGCTGGATCAACGGTCTGGGCACCGACGTTGACGTCACGACGCTCGACCAGACCGGCCGCTGGGTGCTGATGCTCGAAGGGCGCCGCTACCAGGCCGCCACCCCCAACAACTTCCGCTTCAACGTGCAGCCGGTGGCCAGCAACGTCACCGACATCACGCTGGGGCAGCAGGTGGGCGTGGTGCCGCGCTGGGTGTCGGGCGCGCCGGTGCTGGGTGGCGGCAATGCAATCGCCTTCGATGCGATGCGCGAAGTCACGGTGGCCAGCAGCGTTGCCACCAATCTTCGAACCGACATGACGTTCGAGGCCTGGATACGGCCCGATCGGTATCCCGCCACATGGTCGCCCATCGCCTACAAGGAGGGCACCCAGGGTGGTGGCACCTACGCGATGTGGCTCAACAGCTCAGGCTACGTCGCGTTCTACACGGCCGATGCCAGCGGCAGCCAGAGTGTGCAAAGCGCCAACGGCTCGATCCAGCTGGGCCGCTGGACCCATGTGGCCGGCGTGATCGACCGCAGCAGCGGCACACCCCAGATGCTGATCTATGTCGACGGTGTGCTGGCCGGTTCGCGCACCATCCGTTCGACGCCTGCGGTGGACGTGCCCGACCCCTTGCGCATCGGCTCGTCGAGCTATGTGGGAATGGGCAACGGGTCTTATGACCGCTTTGACGGCGTCATTGACGAAGTTCGGCTCTGGAACGTCGCACGCACCGCCACGCAGATCGCAGACAGCCAAAACGTCGCGATCACGGGCGCGCAAGCCGGGCTGGCGCTGCGCCTGGGCTTCGATGAAGGCACGGGCACCACCGCAACCGACAGCAGCGGCAACGGTGCCACCGTCAGCATCGGCCACCTGTTCAGCGGCACCGCCGGCGCCATCGCCGGCGAGATCGCCCTGCCCGGCCAGACCAACAGCTACCGCTTCACCCTAGGCAG
>CANBSV010000016.1 GCA_947372225.1 Burkholderiales bacterium
CGAAAGCACCGCGACGGTCGCCGCGAGGTGATGCCGAAGCTGACAAGGCGGAATTCATCGGGTGCGGTGAGCGCGTGAAATATGCACAGCGCAATGCTAAGAACCAACCAAGACAGTTGATCGTGTGTTGCCGGGCGTGGCGGTAGTCCGAATGCACTAGCCGGTCGATAGCTAGTGCAAACGGACTAGACACGTCGTGGTTTGTGAAGTGATTCCGTCACATACCCAAACCATAATCACTTCGCTACTGGGTTAGTTACGGCCCGGTACCAAACTGGTACCGGGCCGAATTTTTTGAACCCGTAGCACTGCAAGGAGCCCCGCCATGGCCACTTATGAAGAGTTTCGGTTCGTCGCTGCCCAACTCGCATGGCTGGAGCGTCAGTTGCAGGACCAGCCCCTGGCTGTGGACAACGGCACCATGCAAGGCGCCATGGACGCGCTGGTGTGCGCCCGTGCGGTGATCGATCAACTGGTGGACATGGGCGACTCTGCCCGTGCCGGTCACGACGTCGTGACCGCATCCGCCTGGGTGATGGCTCAACAGACCTCTGGACAGATCTCGCTGCAATAGGACACCCGGCCAGGCAGCCCTCGCGTGGCGGCCACCGTCAACGTTCGGGTGATGTCAGCCTCAGCGCATCGACCATCTTCACGACCACGTCGGACATGGTCTGAGTGGCACGCCACCCCAGCACTTTTTCGGCCCGGCTCGGATCAGCCCGGCTGATCTGCAGTTCGTTGGGTCGCATGAGTTCCTGACGCTGCTCGACATGGTCGCGCCAGTTCAGACCCAGCTGCGAAAACGCGGTGTCGACGAACTGCTCCAGCGTGTGCGTGTGGCCGGTGGCGATGACGAAATCCTGAGGCTGCTCTTGTTGCAACATGCGATGCATGGCCACCACGTACTCGGGCGCCCAGCCCCAGTCACGCGCGATGTCCAGCCGCCCCAGCAGCAGCCGCTCGTTCGAGCCGTTGGCAATGCGCCAGGCCGCAGAGATGATCTTTTGCGTGACGAAGCGTCCTGGTCGCAGCGGCGACTCGTGGTTGAACAAGATGCCGCTGCACGCATGCAGCCCGTAGGCATCGCGGTAGTTGTCGACCAGCCAGAATGCCGATGACTTGGCCACGGCGTACGGGCTGCGCGGGTGGAAGGGCGTGCGTTCGTTGGCCGGTTCGCCGGAGGTGTCGCCAAAGCATTCGCTGGAGCCTGCGTGGTACAGCCGCACCGGCTGGTCCATCAACCGGCATGCCTCGAGCATGTTGAGCGTGCCCAGCACCACGCTTTGCAGCGTCTCGGCGGGCAGCTCGAACGACAGCCCCACCGACGACTGACCTGCGAGGTAGTACACCTCGTCGGGCCGGGACGCGCGCAGCGCCACGAACACGCTGCGGAAATCCTCGGGGGCCATCGACAACAGCCGCACCCGCTCGCGCAGGCCCAACCGGTGAAGGTTGGCCAGACCCGCACCATCGACGTCGCGCGAGCTGCCCCAGACCTCGTAGCCGCACTCGAGCAGCCAGCGCGCGAGGTAGCTGCCGTCCTGGCCGCTGATGCCGCAGATCAGGGCGCGGCGAGGGCTGGTGGTCATGTCGTTTCCTTTCGGGGGTACCAGGCCTGGCAAGACTCGGCAAACGCCTGCGCCTGACGCGCTGTCATGTGCTGCGCGTACCACTCGCGTGCCGCGGTGGCGATCGTCTGGCGAACCTGGGCGGTGTTGGCGATGTCAGCGTGGGGTGCGAGCGTCACGAAGTGGCGGCCGTCCTGCAGTCCGTCGGAGTCAGCGCCGGCATCGGCGGTGTTGAGTGACACGCAGCCGTGCACGGCATAGGCCGCGAACACCGTGGACTTGCCCAGGTACTTGGGCGGATAGTCGATCAGGCCCCAGGCCGAGGTTTCGAGCAGTTCACGCAGCTCGGCGATGTCCAGACGGCCGACAAAGCGCACCTTGAGCGCGCACTCCGGCCACGGTGTGGCCGCGCCCGAGCCCACCTCGACGACCTCGGTGATGCCCTGGCGGTGCAGGTGCGCGGCGTGCTGCGGCAGCCGCTCCAGCGCCCGGCGACGCGTCGATGGCGATCCGAAGACGATCAGCCGGGGCAAGCGCCCGTGCGCCGGCGGTGTCTCGGCGGGTTCACCCACGGTGCTGAACACCGGATGGACTTCGATGGCCACCGATTCGCCCACCTGCCGGCGCAGCCAGCGGCCGTGCAGCTCGGTGTTGGTCCACAGCACGTCGCTCAGTCGCGCCACCCGCCGGGCGATCCACGCCTGCACCGGCGACAGCCAGAAGGCCGAGCCCCACGGCGGCCCGCTCGCATACAGCTCGTGGAACATCGTCACCAGGTGCAGCCGGTCACCGAGCTCCTGTCGGGCGGATTCGACCTCGCGCACCAGCCACAGGCACAGCCCGCGCGGATCAAATCCGTAGCCCGAGAAATGCAGGACCACCGCGCAAGGCCGGCCCTCGACCTCGATGATCTCGCGCAGCCGCTCGGCAAGGCTGCGCTGTTTGGCATCGGCCTCGCCGAGCGACACCACGTGGCTGGTGAGCCCCACTGCAGCCCACTCGGTGCGCAGACACTCGAGGTAGTCGCGCACGCCGCCGGAGCCGGGGGGCATCAATTGGATCAGGCACCGCTGCGGAGCGCGTGTTGCGGTGCTCATGGTCCGGTGCTTTCAGGTTGAAGCAGGCGCTCCGACAAGGCGCTGGCCAGTACCCGGGCCAGGCGCTCGGAGTGCGCCTGCTGGCAACCTTCGTTGAGGTGGTAAGTCGTGTCGAAGAAGCACGCCAGCGGGTATTGCGAGTGGTTGGGCAGCACCACGAAGCGCTGCCCATGGCCCTCGTACAGACGGCGCAAACGCTCGATGCCGGCGTCTTCGACCTGGGCGGAGTCGGGCAGGGTGGGCAAGCCGCCCACGACCGTTACCCCGGCGCGCCGGGCCTGGTCAAGAAACCCTTCGATCACCACGAGCGCATCCGAGTGCTCCGGGACGTGGCTGGTGTCGGGCACCATGGCCTGTACAAAGCTCGCAAAGGCCTCGCCTTGCCGGTCCGTGTGGCCACTCTCGTCGCCCTGCGGCGTGAGGCTCGCGGCGCTGCTGCGGCGCTGGAAGCCGCGGTGCTCGAGCGCCATCTCGACCAGGCCATTGATCAGCGACGACAGGTCGAACGAGCCGTAGGCCGCCGCGATGCGCTGCGGGCTGAGCGACCAAAGGTAAGCGCGCTGGTGCTGCACCATCAGCGCGTTTTGCAGCCCTTCGTGCATTTCGGCGCTTGTGTGGCGGTACTGTGCGTACTCGAGCGGCATGTAGATCACATCGCCGGCTCGCAGTAGGGGCCACCACTGGTCCAGTTGGAAATCGATCCCGATGCCAAAGGCCAGCGATGCGTTGACGCAGGGGCGCCCGAGCGCCGCGCTGATGGGCGCGCAGCGGTGGCTGTATCGCCCGTTGCTGCCAGCAAAGATGACGATCTTGGGCGAGATCAGGGTGCCCGCGTAGTCAAGCTTGTAGGCCAGGCTCTTCTGGATGTCCCCCACCACCAGCGGGCGCCGCACCACCGAAAAGACCGCCAGAAAGACCGCGATCGACAGCAAGACGAGTCCCGAGAGGCACAGCAGTTTTTTCACGGCCCGAAGTCTCAGAACTGAAAGTACAAAAACTCGGACGCCTGCCCGTAAACCACCCGCTGCAACGCCAGCGCAGCGCATGGAATCACCAGCGCATAACGCCAGCGGGTGCTCAGCTGCGGCACCGTGGGTGCGGCCAGTGCGATGAGCAGTCCCATCGCCAGCATCAGCGCCATTTCGACGCAGCCCATCACGGTTCCGTTGGCCAGATACGGCACTTTGCCGAGCCCGTCAGCCACGCGGCCCAGCGCGGGCACGAAATGGATGATTTGATCGGGCAGCAACGCGCCGTTCAGCCCCGCCATCCCCCTCAGCATCGACAGCGCCGAGTGCACATCGGGGGAGCGAAAGAACACCCAGGCAATCACGACGGCCGTGAAAGTGAGTAACCAAGCGAGCGGCGCCGTCACGCGTTGCAATGCCGCGCCGGGTGCGCCCGATCCGAGCGAACCCAAGGCGCGCTGCCAGGAATGAAAGACCATGAGGTACAGCCCGTGCAGGCCGCCCCAGATCACGAAGGTCCAACCTGCGCCGTGCCACAGACCGCCCAGCAGCATGGTGACCATCAGGTTGACTTGCTGGCGGGCCAGCCCGCGGCGGTTGCCGCCCAGCGGGATGTAGAGGTAGTCGCGCAAGAAGCGCGACAGCGTCATGTGCCAGCGCCGCCAGAAGTCGGCGATGTTGCGTGCCTTGTAGGGCGAATGAAAGTTCATGGGCAGCTGCACGCCGATCATCAGCGCCAGGCCGATGGCCATGTCGCAGTAGCCCGAGAAATCGAAATAGATCTGCATCGTGTACGACAGCGCCGCGCCCCAGGCCTCGAAAAAGCTGATGTCGTGCGTGGCCGCAGCAGCAAAGGCGGGATTGGCGTAGCCGGCAAACGCATCAGCCAGCACGGATTTCTTGAACAGCCCCAGGATGAACATCACGCTGCCATCGGCCAGCCGATCGGCGCTGAATTTGAAGATGTCTGCCTTGGCGAACTGCGGCATCATTTCCTTGTGATGCAGGATCGGCCCGGCAATCAGGTGCGGAAAGTAGGTCACGAACAGGCCGTAACGCAGCGGGTCGAAATCGGCCGCCTTGCGTTGCTGCACATCCACCAGGAACGCGATCTGCGTGAAGGTGAAAAACGAAATGCCCAGCGGCAACTCGCCAGCGTCCAGATGCACGGGTGAATTGGCGAGCAGCGCCAGCGAGTTGACCGCAAACGCCGCGTACTTGAAGTACACGAGCAGGGCGATGTTGGCCGCGATCGAACCCATCAGCAGCGTGCGGCTCGAGGCCCGCGCGAAGCCTGCCGAGCTTTCGGTGTGCGCCACCTCGTGGCGAACGCGCTCGGCAATGGTGTGCCCCGCGCAGAAGTTGAAGCCGATCGACGTGAGCAACAAGGGCAGCCACACCGGGTTCCACCACGCATAAAAGAACAGCGACGCCGCGGTCAGCCACGCCAGCGCCAGCGCATGGCTGTGCCGCGCCAGCAAAAAGAACCCCAGCAGGCTCAGCGGAATGAACCCGAAGATGAATTCAGGTGAGTGGAACAGCATGGGCCGACCGGCTAGTGGCTCAGTTCACCACCCGGGTCTTCGCCGTCAGGCTGCTGGCCGTGCCGAGGTCGTAGGAGTAGACCGTGGAGCCGCTGGCCTGCACCACACCGGCGGCCGAGCGGGCGGCATAGGCTGCGCCAAAAGTGGACGGGCCTGCCACCGCACTGGCAAAGCCCGAATCGGTGCCCAAGGTGGCCGAGCCGGGCAGGGCACCGAGCACGCGGTTCACGCTGCTGACGCTGTCGAAGGTTTCGAGCGTGGCGCCGTTGAACTGCTTGTCGACGGTGACCCCGCTGGCATAGACGAAGCTCGTTCGGCTCTCACTGGTGTTGAAGTTCACCGTCGGTGCTTCTGCCGCGACCATCGGGAAGCCACCCGTGGCCTGATGCAGCACGGCGTCGGTTTCATCGATGAACAGCAGGGTGTAGGTCATCTGCGATGTGGCCACGCCGGTCACAACCCACATCTGGTGGATGCCATTGCCACCGGTCTGCACCGACACAAACACGTCTTGAGGGAACGAGTCGATCGTCGGCGTGCCGCCCGACTTGCTCACGATCACACGCTGGTTGTCGGTTGCGCTGGCCACCGTCAGATACAGCACGCCGCTGCCCATGCTGGCGGCCTGAATCAGCCCCGTGCCCGTGGCCAGGGTGGTTGCCACAGGCGCGGTTCGGGTGATCTTCAGGATGGTCCAGGGTGTCGAGAAATCGTTGAGCGCGCTGTTGTCATAGACATAGAAGTTGTCGGCATCGAAGCCGATCAACTTCCAGCGGTTTCCTGAGGTCAAAGTGGCATCGAGCAGCGTCTCGGTGAAGGCGGTGCCGCCAGAGAAGTCAATCACGCTCAGCTGGGTGCCGTCCGACACCAGCGCCTGGCGGTAGGTGCTCGCCACGGCGCTGACCAGCGCAGGCTTGTCGCTGGCTCTGACGGTGAACGGCGTGCTCGATGCGCCATTCCACAGGCCCACGGTTCTTGAATACAGCCAGCCGCGGGGGGCCAAGGTGGCCGGATCTCGCACCACCGCCAGCGGCTCCGAGCCGGCGCTGAGCGGCTTGAAAACCAGACCGAGGCTTGCGTCCTTGCGCACCTCCGCCACACCGTCGTCGCTGGACGAGCCGCCGCAAATGCCATCGGCCCCGGCAGTGGTCACGATGAACCGCGAGTTCGACGGCGTGGCGTGATCGTTGGCCGCAAGATCGCTCACGAAGCTGCATGCCGACGTGCTGCCCGCCGAGATGCGCTGCGACACCGGCGATTGGCTGTTGGCCTGCATCGAAACCCAGCGCACGTCGCCGCCGCGTACGTAGATCAGGGCGTCGGCCTGTACCGAGGTGGCTTGCAGCGCTCCGCCATTGACCGACCCGCGCGACACCACAAGCGCATCACTCACATAGTCGCTGGCCGGCTCGATGACGAATTCGGCGTCCGGCTGGCTGGGGTGAACCAGCGACAGCCCCTTCTTGAGCGCGCCGGTCGGTCCGCTGGCCTTGAGCACCCACCCGTAGGCCCCCGAGGCCGGGTAGGTGGTGGGCGTGACGACCGACTTGCTGCCTCCGCCTCCACCGCCACAACCCGACAGCACGATGCTCGTGGCGACACAGAGGAACACGGCGGCAGGGGACAGCAATCTCATGATTCAAGGCGGTGATGGACAGGGCGGCTGCGACCGTATCAGCGCCGTGTGACAGTGGCATCACAGAAGTGACGTGAACAGCCATCACCCTGTCATCGAGTGTCGCTAGCGTCGCGCGCAGTCAACTTCAACTGCATCGCCCCCAAGGCAACGGCCCATGAGCAACCACGAATCTGCAGGCAGCCCCAAGCGCGCCCTGATCACCGGCGTCACCGGCCAAGACGGCGCCTACCTGAGCGAACTGCTGCTGTCCAAGGGCTACGAAGTGCACGGCATCAAACGCCGCTCGTCGCTGTTCAACACCGAGCGTGTCGATCACCTGTACGAAGACCCGCACGTCGATCACCAGCGCTTCATCCTGCATTACGGTGATCTGACGGACAGCACCAACCTCACCCGCATCATTCAGCAGGTGCAGCCCGACGAGATCTACAACCTCGCGGCGATGAGCCACGTGGGCGTGTCGTTCGAGATGCCCGAGTACACCGCCAATGCCGACGGCATCGGCACCTTGCGCATCCTTGAAGCCATGCGACTGCTGGGCCTCGAGAAAAAGACCCGCTTCTATCAGGCCAGCACCAGCGAGCTGTACGGTCTCGTGCAGGAAGTCCCCCAGAAGGAAACCACGCCCTTCTATCCGCGCAGCCCGTACGCGGTGGCCAAGCTCTACGCCTACTGGATCACGGTCAACTACCGCGAGGCCTACGGCATGTACGCCTGCAACGGCATTTTGTTCAACCACGAGAGCCCGCTGCGCGGCGAGACCTTCGTCACCCGCAAGATCACCCGCGCCATCGCGCGCATCGCGCTCGGACTGCAGGACTGTCTGTACCTGGGCAACATGGACGCGCTGCGCGACTGGGGCCACGCCAAGGACTACGTCGAGATGCAGTGGCTCATGCTGCAGCAGGACCAGCCCGACGACTTTGTCATCGCCACCGGCGTGCAGCACAGCGTGCGCCAGTTTGTCGAGTTCGCCGCCGCCGAGCTGGGCATCACGCTCGAATTCCGCGGCAGCGGTGCGGCCGAAATCGCGGTCGTGGCAGCCGTCGACCCATCCGTCCCCGGCGTGACGCTGGCGTGCCGTGTCGGCGACGAGGTGCTGCGGGTGGATCCGCGCTACTACCGGCCCACCGAGGTCGAAACCCTGCTGGGCGACCCGTCCAAGGCCAAGGCCAAGCTGGGCTGGACGCCCACCACCGATTTCCGCAGTCTGGTGCGCGAAATGGTCATTGCCGACTTCGCCTCGGCGCGTCGTGACACGCTGCTCAAGACGGCCGGTTTCCCGACCTTCGACTTCCACGAGTGAGCCTGTGAGGGGGCCCGGACAGGTACGTTCGGACTAGTGTGCATGACATGGCTGCGTCACGGCAGCCGGTGAACATACCCCCTATTCGAGGGGGAGACCTGCGCGGTGAAGATTGTCCTGGTGAGCATGAATTTCAGTCCGGAGCTGACGGGTGTCGGCAAGTATTCTGGCGAAATGGCCGAGGGTCTGGTGGCGCGTGGCCACGAGGTCTCGGTGGTGTGCGCACCGCCTTACTACCCGTCGTGGACGGTGTCGAAGGGCTACTCGTCTTCTTCCTATGTCACCGAGCAGCCCATGCCCGGCCTCACGGTCTACCGCTGCCCGGTGTGGATTCCCAAGCGCCTGAGCGGCCTCAAGCGGCTGGTGCATCTGGCCAGTTTCGCGCTGAGCAGCGCCTGGACGGTGCTCAAGCTGGTGGGTTGGCAACCGCAAGTCGTGTTCGTGGTCGCGCCTGCGTTGTTTTGCGCGCCGGCAGCCTGGCTGGCAGCACGCCTGTCGGGCGCGCGCGCCTGGCTGCACATTCAGGACTTCGAAGTCGACGCCGCATTCGAGCTCGGCTTGCTCAAGCAGCCGTGGATGCGCCGGCTGGCGCGCTTCGGCGAGCGCGTCCTGATGCGCCGCTTTGACTCGGTGTCCACCATCTCGAGCCGCATGATGCGTTTGCTCGGCACCAAGGGCGTGGCCCTGCAAAAGACCGAATTGCTGCCCAACTGGATCGATGTGTCCTCGATCCATGCCACGCCTGAGTCGGCGCGGCTGCGTCAGTCGCTGTCCATCGAGCCTTCGCAGGTGGTGTGCCTGTTCTCCGGCACGCTCAACCGCAAGCCGGGTCTTGAGGTGCTCATCGAAGCGGCCCGTCAACTGGCGCACGACCCGCGTGTGGTGATCGTCATCTGCGGCAACGGCGAGATGCGTGCGCCGCTCGAGGCCATGGCGCAGGGTCTGGCCAATGTGCGATTCCTGGACCTGCTGCCTTCGGCGCAACTCAACTCGCTGCTCAACATGGCCGACATTCACCTGCTGCCGCAGCTGCGCGGCGCGGCCGATCTGGTGATGCCGTCCAAGCTGGTGGGCATGCTCGCCAGCGGGCGCCCGGTGATTGCTGCGGGCATGCCGGGCTCCGAAATGGCCACCGTGGTCACGGGCTGCGGGATGGTGATCGAACCCGAATGCGCCGACGTGTTTGCCCAGTCCATCGTCGCTTTGGCCGATGACCCCCAGCGCCGGCAACGGTTGGGTGCGGCAGGCCGGCTGTACGCCGAACGCTCGCTCGATTCGCACGCCATCTTCAACCGCCTCGACCAGCGGCTCGAAGCCCTGTGCAACCCTTACCAGACACCGGCCATGCCCGTGCCTGCGGTGCGCCTGGCCCGCGCCGTGATGGGCTCGATCGAGCCCGTGGCCATCGACGCCGCCACGCCCGAGACCGAGCGCGCGCAGTAAGCGCGGCACACCCGCGCGCGGCGCTGCGCGCGCCGGGTGGGTGTGTGACGCGCTTCACCACGGCGTCACATTCGGTGGGCAGACTGTCGTTCTCCCTGAACGATTGAGAGCCGAGTCCCCATGTCCCCTGTACGCCTGCGTCGCGGCTTCACGCTGCTCGAGTTGCTGGTGGTCATGGTCATCATCGGGTTGCTCGCCGCCTACGTCGGCCCGAAGTACTTCTCGCAGGTCGGCAAGTCCGAGGTCAAGACCGCCCGCGCGCAGATCGTCGGCTTCGAAAAGGCCCTGCAGCAATACCGCCTCGACGTGGGCAGCCTGCCCACCACCGAGCAGGGTTTGCAGGCCTTGATGGCCAAGCCGGCCAACGTCGCCAAGTGGGACGGCCCCTACCTTGAAAAGGCGTTGCCCCCCGACCCGTGGGGCCACCCTTACGTCTACGTCGCACCCGGCGAGCACAGCGAATTCGACATCAGTTCGCTCGGCCGTGACGGCCGTCCCGGCGGCGACGGGCTCGACGCCGACGTCACCAACTGGTAACGCGCGCCCGGCAGCGCGGGAACCCCATGCAGTACGCCGTCAGGGCCATCCACCGCATGCAAGCGGTCTCGATCACCATCGAGGCCAGTGATGGCGCCATGGCGCGCCGGCAGGCCGAAGCGCAAGGCTATGCGGTGCTCGCGGTGCAACCGGCGCGCTCGGGGCGCTCGCCATTTGCCCGTTCGCCGGCCTTCCCGCTGCTGCACTTCAACCAGAGCCTGCTGATCCTGCTCAAGGCGGGACTGTCGGTGGTCGAGGCCATCGAGACCCTGGCCGACCGTGAAACCCGGCCCGATGCCAAGCAGGTGCTGACACGCCTGCACGAGCAGCTGCGCGAGGGCATTTCGTTTTCGGCCGCGCTCGAGGCTCAGCCGTCGATCTTTCCGGCGCTGTACGTGGCCAGCGTGCGTGCCAACGAGCGCACCGGCGCGCTCACCGAGGCGATCGAGCGCTTCATCGTCTATCGCTCCCAGTCCGACCAGATGCGCAAGCGCATCGTGGGCGCCGCCATCTACCCGGCCATGATCCTGGGCGTGGGCACGCTGGTGATCGCGTTCTTGCTGCTGTACGTGGTGCCGCGCTTCAGCCAGGTGTTTCAGGACATGGGCGACCGCATCCCGCTGATGTCGCGCCTGCTTTTGCAGTGGGGCCAGTTCGCGCATGCGCACAGCTTGCAGTTGATCGGTGGTGGCGTGTTGCTTCTGGGCGGTGCGGTCTATGCCCTCACGCGCGCGTCGGTCCAACGCGTCATCGGCCGTCAGATCCAGCGCATCCCGCACATCGGCGAGGTGGTTCGTGTGTACCAGCTGGCGCGCTTTTACCGTGCCCTGGGCATGCTGCAGCAAGCGGGCATTCCCATCGTGACCGCGCTCGACATGGTGGTCGGTCTGCTGCCGATCTCGCTGCACCCGGCGCTCGCTGCGGCGCGGCGCGACATCGGCGAGGGTCGCTCCATTTCGGCGTCTTTCGAGACACATGGCCTGACCACCGCGGTGTCGCTTCGCTTGCTGCGCGTGGCCGAGAAAACCGGCCAGATGGGCGAGATGCTCGAGCGCACCGCCGGCTTCCACGAAGAAGACATCTCGCAGTCGATCGAGTGGTTCATCCGGCTGTTCGAGCCGCTGCTCATGATCGTCATGGGCGTGGTGATCGGCGTGGTCGTGCTGCTGATGTACGCGCCGATCTTTGAATTGGCGGGCAGCATCCAATGAACGCGCTCAGCGAATCCGTGGTGCAAGACGAAGCGGTCGTGCAAATGCTCACCCCCGAGGTGGTGCGCACGGCCCGCCAGCGTGCCTCGAGCGAGCGTCGCAGCGTGTGCGCGGTGCTTGAAGACACGTTGTCGGTGCCGGCCGAGGCGCTGGCGCGCGCACTGGGGCGGGCGCTGCATCACCGCGTGTTCGACAACGCCGCGCTGGCCGGCCTGGCCCCGGCGTTCGACTTGATCGACTACGCAAACAGCGTGCGTCACGGCTGCCTCGCGTTTCGCGATGCCGGCGTGATCTGGGTGGTGGTGTCCGATCCGTTCGACGACGCGTTGCAGGCGTGGTGCGTCGAGCACCTGGGCGTGCCACACGAGATCGGTCTGGCCAGCGCCGATGACATCGCCGCGCTGCTGTCGCGCCACGAAGACTCCATGCGCGCCATCGACACCGCGCTGCCCACCGGCGAGCAAGCCGCCGACAGCGGCTCCGATCTCGAGGACCTGTCGATCCGCTCCATCGGCGAAGGCACCAGCGTGGTCGTCAAGCTGGTGCACTCCACGCTGTACGACGCGCTCAAGAGCGGCGTGAGCGACATCCACATCGAGTCGCACCTGAGCGGTCTGGTCATCAAGTACCGCCTCGACGGCACGCTCACGCAGGTTGGCTCCATCGAAGGCCGCGAACTCGCCGAGCAGGTGCTGTCGCGCCTGAAGGTGATGTCCGAGCTCGACATCGCCGAGCGCCGCATCCCGCAAGACGGGCGCTTCCGTGTGCGGGCGCTGGGCCGCGAGATCGACTTTCGCGTGTCCATCATGCCCAGCATCCACGGCGAGGACGCGGTCGTGCGCGTGCTCGACAAGCGCTCGCTGGCCGATCAGGTCTCGGGCTTGCGGCTTGACGTGCTGGGCTTCGACGACAACACGCTGGCCACCTTCCGGCGCATGGCGCGCGACCCCTACGGGCTGCTGCTGGTCACCGGTCCCACCGGCAGCGGCAAGACGACGACGCTGTACGCGGCGATTTCCGAGACCAACCACGGCCACGACAAGATCATCACCATCGAAGACCCGGTCGAGTACCAGCTGCCCGGCGTGCTGCAGATCCCGGTCAACGAGAAGAAGGGCCTGACCTTCGCGCGCGGCCTGCGCTCGATCCTGCGCCACGACCCCGACCGCATCATGGTCGGCGAGATCCGCGACCCCGAGACCGCGCAGATCGCCATCCAGGCCGCGCTCACCGGCCACCTGGTGCTGTCCACCGTGCACGCCAACAACGTGTTCGACGTGATCGGCCGCTTCACCCACATGGACGTGGATCCCTACAGCTTCGTCTCGGCGCTCACCGGCGTGCTCGCGCAGCGGCTGGTGCGCGTGAACTGCGTGCATTGCAGCGAGGTCGTCTCGGTCACCGAAGCCGCGCTGCGCGAGTCTCTGATCGACCCCGCACGCATCGAAGGCCGCGTGCTGCGCGCCAGCCACGGCTGCGGCAAGTGCCGCGGCACCGGCTACAAGGGCCGCAAGGCCGTGGGCGAGTTGCTCATCCTGGACGACGCGCTGCGCGAGCTGATCGTCGCGCGCGCCCCGGTGCGCCAGATCAAGGACGCCGCACGGCGCAACGGCACGCGCTTCTTGCGCGAAGCGGCGGTCGAGTTGTTCCTCGACGGCCTGACCACACTCGACGAGATCAACCGTGTCACGCTGGTCGCCTGATCGCGCGCTGTTTCGTCTTGGCGACGCGGCGGCTGCCGCGCCGGTCGACGGCGTGAGTGCGCTTGATTCGCTGCTCGCCGCCTTCGAAGCCGAGCTCGATGCGCGTGAACTGCGCCGCGGCACACGCCTCGAGTGCGTGCTGGGCGGTGACGCCGTGCGCTACCGCATCGTGCCCTGGAGCGACGACCTGTCCACGCCCGCGCAGCGGCAACGGCTGGCCGAGCAGGTGTTCGTCGAAGCGTACGGCGAGGTGGCCCGCGGCTGGGTGGTGCGCCAGCACGCCGAGCGGCACGGCGCGGCCACGCTGGCGTGCGCGATCGACGCCGCGCTGCTCGACCGGCTGAGCGCGCTGGCGCTCGCGCGCGGCCTCAAGCTGGCCAGTGTGCAGCCCTCGCTGATGCACGACCACAACCGCTCGCGTTTCGAGCTCGATGCCGATTGGTGCTGGTGGGTATCGGTCGAGCCACTCTGGACCACCGTGCTGCTGATGTCGCCCACCGAGCCACAGCACGTGCGGCGGCTGCCCACCGGCGACGGCGATCTGGCGCGGCTGCTCGATCGCGAATGGTTCGCCCTGGGCATCGACGCGCCGCGCTGCCCGGTCTATGTGGTGCGCACACAGGGTGGCATGGCCGAGACGCGTGCCTACGCGTGGCGCGCCAATTCGCACTGGACCTTCGTGCCGCTGCCCGGACCCGTCGACGCCGAATCCGAGGAGCTCGCCGCATGACGCGCGCCGCCTTGCAACTCGATTTCGTCGCACCGCCGACGTGGCGCTGGCGCTGGCTCAGCGTCGTCGCGCTCGCCGTGGCGGCGGTGCTGCTGGCGCTGCTGTTCGCCTGCGAATCGAGCGTGTCGCAGCGTCACGAAGCCGCCGCCAGTCGCCATGAGCTGCTCAGCGAGCGGCTGCGTCTGGCCAGCCCTCGCACATCGGCCGCGCCCGATGCGCGCATGCGCGCCGACATCGGCCGCGCCAACGCTGTCATCGAAGAGCTGGCCGTGCCGTGGGAGCGGTTGTTCGATGCCGTCGAGGACGCCGATGCGCGCGGCCTGGGCGCGCTGTCGCTCACCCCCAACGCGCGCGACCGCACGCTGAGCTTTGCCGGCGAAGCCCGCGACATCAACGAGCTGCTCGCCTACGTGGACCGCATGGCTGCGCAAACCGCGTTCGACGAGGTGCACCTCGAGGGCTACAACACCGTGGTGCGCGATGGCCAGCCGGTGCTGTCGTTCACCCTGGCGGCGAGCTGGCGGGGTCTGCCATGACGCGCCACCTCTGGAACCTCGCACGGCTGTGGCGCAGCGCCGGACTGCCCGGCTGGGCCGCTTGTGCACTGTTGCTGGCGTGTGCCGTGCTGTGGTGGGGCGTGATCGCGCCACAGCGCGCCGACACCGCTCGGATGGTCGAAGAAACCGCGGCGCTCGAGCAGCGCATGGCCGATGCGGTCGCGCATCCGCCGCCCACCGAATCGGGCCCCCAGAAGCAGCTCGCCACCTTCATGCAGCGCTTTCCGTCCGAAGGCGACATGGCCGGCTCGCTCGGCGTGTTGCACGCCGCCGCGCGGCGTCAGGGCGTGCGGCTCGATCAGGCCGACTTCAAGTTCAGCCCCGAGCCCGCGGGCCTGCTGGCGCGCTACACCATCGTGCTGCCGGTGAAGGCCGACTACAAGGCGCTGCGCGGCTTCATTCGCGAGGCCATGCGCGAGCTGCCCGGCCTGGCGATGGAAGAGCTCAGCGTGCGCCGCGGCGACGCCAAGTCCCCCGTGCTCGACGCGCAGATCCGCTTCGTGCTGTTCGTGGCGCGGCCCGCCTCGCCGACCCGTGTGGTGGCAACCCCGGCGATCCTGCCGGCCCGGGAGCGTTGACACCATGGCCGCCATGACCCCGGCGCGCAAGCGCATCGCCATCGCGATCGTGGTGCTCGGCAGCGCCTTGATCGCCGAGCGCGTCATCGAGCTCAGTGGCGGTGACGATGAGCCCGTGGTCGCAGCCGCCGCCGCACCCAAGCGCGTGCGATCGGCGGGGGCCGCGACTGAAGGGCAGGGCGGTGCCACGTCGCTGCGGGTTGATCGGCTCGAGGATCGGCAGCACGCGCTGGCCGACAGCAACGACTCCGCCCGCACGGCGCCCTCGGCGCTGTTTGGCGCCACGAACTGGGCGCCCCCTGCGCCCGAGGCCCCGCCGGGACCCCCACCCAAGCCGGTGGCGCCGCCGTTTCCCTACACCTACATGGGCAAGTTGCTCGAAGACGGCGTGCTCACGGCATTTTTCACTCAGGGCAACCGCGTGATTCCGGTCAAGGCCGGTGACACCGTCGATGCGGTTTTCCGCATCGACCAGATGACGAACCAAAACATGAAGCTGACCTACCTACCCCTGAACGAAACCCAGGAACTGGTGCTGGGGAACACGCCATGAGCGCGCACCCACGCCCGTTCGCCCGATCCTGGCGGCTGATCGCGGGTGCGTTGTCCGTGGCGTGGCTGCTGGCCGCTTGCGCGCCCGGCGGCGAGCTCATGCGCAGCGGCAAGGAACTGATCGAGCAGGGCAAGCCCGAGGAGGGCCTGTCGCAGATCGACAAGGCCTTGGCGCTCGAGCCCGACAACACCGAGTACCGGCTGCTGGCCATGCGCCAGCGTGAAGCGCAGCTGAAGAAGTTCATCAAGCAAGGCGATGCGGCGCGCGACGCTTCGCAGCTGGACGAGGCACAGACCGCCTACCAGCGCGCGCTGGGACTCGACGTGGCCAACAACCGCGCGCGCACAGGCCTCGACGACGTCGAGCAGCTGCGCCGTCAAAGACAGCGACTCGATGACGCCGAGTCGGCCCTGGCGAAGGGCAATCGCGACCAGGCCGAGCAGCGAGTGCGCCAGGTGCTGGCCGACAACCCGGCGCACCCGCGAGCGCTCGCGCTGCGCCGCCAGCTCGACGAGCAGCCCGGTGTGCAGCCCGAGGCCGCCGAGCCGGTGCTCAAGGCGCGGCTGCGCAAGCCCGTCACGCTCGACTTTCGCGAGGCCAACCTGAAGTCCGTGTTTGACGCGCTCTCGCGCAGCACCGGCATCAACTTCGTGTTCGACCGCGACGTCAAGCCCGACATCAAGGTCACGCTGTCGATCTCGAACCTCAGCGTCGACGACGTCATCGGTGTGCTCACCCTGACCAACCAGCTCGAGCGCAAGACGCTCAACGAGAACACGGTGCTGATCTATCCCAACACCGCGGAAAAGCAGAAGGACTACCTCGAGCTCAGCCTCAAGACGTTCTACATCTCCAACGCCGAGGCGAAGACCGTCCTCACGATGCTCAAGGCGGTGCTCAAGACCAAGGACCTCTACGCCGACGACAAGCTCAACACCATCACGATGCGCGACACCCCCAACGCGATCCGGCTGGCCGAAAAACTGATCGCCGCGCAAGACCTTGCCGAGCCCGAAGTCATGCTCGACGTCGAGGTGCTCGAGGTCAAGCGCTCGCGCATGATGGAAATCGGGATCGACCCGCCGGGCAAGTTCACGGTGCTCAACATCGTGCAAAACCCCGACACGGTGGTGTCGACCGCCACCGGCGCCACCACCGTGCAGAACAAGACGCTGACCACCACTCAGCTCACGCTTGACAAGCTGCGCGGCATCAAGGGTTCGACCGTGGGCATCGACAACCCGTCGGCCAATCTGCGTGCCGAAAACGGCGACACCAACATCCTGGCCAACCCGCGCATCCGCGTGAAAAACCGCGACAAGGCCAAGATCATGATCGGCGACCGCGTGCCGGTGATCACCACCAACTCGACACCCAACGTGGGCACCTCCGAATCGGTGACCTACCTCGATGTCGGCCTCAAGCTCGACGTCGAACCCAATGTGTTCCTCGACAACGAGGTCGGCGTCAAGATCAGCCTCGAGGTGAGCAATATCGTCAAGGAAGTGCGCAGCCGGTCCGGCTCGCTGACCTACCAGATCGGCACCCGGCT
This sequence comes from Burkholderiales bacterium, assembly GCA_947372225.1. GTDB lineage: Bacteria > Pseudomonadota > Gammaproteobacteria > Burkholderiales > Burkholderiaceae_C > PBB1. The sequence continues at coordinate 16,990 of CANBSV010000016.1, forward strand.
GGCCACCACCGAACTGCGCTTGAAAGACGGTGAAACGCAGGCACTGGCCGGCCTCATCAGCGACGAGGACCGCAAGGGGGCAGTCGGCCTGCCATGGCTGATCGACCTGCCGGTGTTGGGCCGTTTGTTCTCGAGCCAGCGCAGCGACCGCAGCAAGACCGAGATCGTCTTGCTCATCACCCCGCGTGTGGTGCGCAACCTGGCCACCGGCCCGGTCTCGCGCAGCGAGCAGACCGGCGGCACCGAAAAGAACGTGGGCGCGCCGCGGCTGTTGCTGCAAGGCCCGGGCAAGCTGTCGGTCGCGCCGTCGCGCGGCGGGTCGTCAGCGCGCGAGCCCGGCGCACCCCAGACCGAGCCCGAGTTCGCACAGTGATCCCTGCACGTCGCGCGCGCAACTGCCCGGGCACACGGTCGCCTCGGGCGTGGCAGCGCGGCTTCACCCTCATCGAACTGCTGATCACGGTGGCCATCCTGGCCATGCTCGCCGGCGGCGCCATGACCTTTGCCGATGTGGCCGTGCAGCGCACCCAGGAGCAGGAACTGCGCAGCGCCTTGCGGCAAATCCGCGAGGGCATCGACGCCTACAAGGTCGCCGCCGATGCCAACCGGGTCAAGAAGTCGGCCGACGAATCCGGCTACCCGCCCGACCTCGACTCGCTGTGGCGTGGTGTGCCCGACCAGTCCGACCCCAAGCGCGAAAAAAAGATCTACTTCATGCGCCGGTTGCCGCGCGATCCGCTGGCCGATCCGTCCCTGCCGGCTGCGGCCACCTGGGGCTTGCGCAGCTACGCCAGCGAGGCCGCCGATCCGCAGCCCGGGCGCGATGTGTTCGATGTCTATTCCCTGTCGCCTCGGGTCAGCCTGGGCGGTCGGCCCTACCGGGAATGGTGATGCCACCTCGCAAGCGCCGCGCCGGCTTCACCTTGATGGAGCTGATGGTCGTGATGGCCATCATCGCGAGCCTCATCACGCTGGCGTTGCCACGCTACTTTCACAGCGTCGAGCGCAGTCGCGAGGCCGTGCTCAAGCAGGACTTGCACATCATGCGCGACGCCATCGACAAGTTCTTTGCCGATCGCGGCCGCTACCCGCTCACGCTCGAAGAGCTGGCCGAAAAGCGCTATCTGCGCCGCGTCCCCAACGACCCCATCACCGACAGCGCCACCAGTTGGGTGATCGTGCCGCCCCCCGATGCCGCCACCCGCGAAGGCGTCTACGACGTCCACAGCGGTGCGGTTGGCCAGAGTCTGGACGGGGAGGCCTATGAAACCTGGTGAACCCTGGTCCGAACGGATCAGTCCGAACGTAGAACTGTCACCGTCGGTGGCTATGGTGTGGGCTGTTCAGGGTTTGCAGTGGTCTCGCGCATGTGGCGCAGGCCATTCGAGTGTCCACGAGGCCTTTCCAACGTGAATCACCCTACCAGGCTCGGCGAAGACGATCGACTGCGTTTTTCGGACGCTGTCGAGGCGTCGCTCGGCGTCATGAGCCGGCAACAGTTTTTCGTGTGGAGCCAAAGCTCCGTGCAGTCGCTGATCCCGCACGAGATCCTGATCTGCGGCGTCGAAGACGGCTCGTGCCCCGGCATGGCGGTCAACCGCTTCAGCGCCAGCCGCTACTTCCGCCAGGAGCACTTCGACGTCGTGGCCGATCCCATCGACGGCCTGATGCCCCGGTTGCTGGCGGCCAGCGAAATCAACCGCTGCAGCGTGATCTTCTGCCCGCAAGACGGTGCGCGCGAGGTCGACGACGTGCTGCTCGGTCTGATCACCGACAACGAGATGAAGAACCTCGCCGCCCAGCTGGTGCTGGGCGCGCGCGGCAAGGTCGAGGCGTTTTATGTGTTCTCGCGCCTGTCGAGCCCGCTCGATGCGCGATTGGGCTACCTCATTGATTTGCTGGTGCCGCACCTGCACAACGCCTTCTTGCGCGTGCTGGCCTCCGAGCGCGAAGCCGGTGGCCCCGCCCTGGCGCGTTCCGGCAAGATCGTCACGCCGCGCCAGCAGGAAATCCTCAACCTCATCAAGACCGGCAAGACCAACCAGGAAATTGCCGAGATGCTGAGCTGCAGCCCCTGGACCATCAAGAACCACATCCAGGCCATCTTGCGCAAGCTCGGCTCCAACACCCGCACCCACGCCATCGCGCGTGCCATGAGTTTGGGGATCCTCTCCCCCGATTGATGCGGGCCACGCGCAGCCGTCCGGCCGCGCGCATTCCCCGCCCCATCCTGAAGTCCTGACGACCGGCCCCCACGCGGCCCGGTGCGCGCGAGCTTGACTCGCACGCCAGCGTCCCCCGCCACAGCCTCGGCCTCCGTCGCCGTCGCCAGCGAGATCTGCATTCCCCGTCCTTCGTCCTGAACCTGTTCGATTCGCCCCCAGGGCGCCTCCGGCGTGGCCTAACGCACCGCGATTCGGGTGCGGACTAGCCACTTCGGGCTAGTTATCGATCCGCTTCCTTCGCGACGGCGTCACGCAACCACTTCACCATTCAAACATCACCAATGCGGTGATTTCTGGCGAAGTTCGTGGTTCCACTTAGGAACCGTTTCTTTAATTTGTTGACAAGGAGATCCCAACGTGGATGTAGACCTGTTCATCAAGAAGATGCCCAGCGTGATCAAGGAATTGATCGGCCGTGAGGCGTTCGAAAACCGTCGTTCGGTCAACCAGGAGGCCATTTCCCTTCTGGAAGAGGCGCTCGTGGCTCGCGTGGGTGCCACCGGCAACAAACGCAAGCGCATCGAGGCCTACCTCGAGGGGCATGCGGGTGTTGCTGGCGTGACGCCAGCCATGGCGGATGCCAGCTTTGGTGTTGCACCTCAGCAGGCACTGATGTCATGAAGCACGCCGCCGTCAGGCGGTTGGCGGGCGGGCACGAGCCTGCTCGCCTGTTCCTTGCAGGGTGTCGCGGCTTCGGCCGTGACACCCCTGCTGTCAGACCCGGCCCTGGAGCCCTCATGAAATTCAAATCACTGGCGTGTGCCGCTTTGCTGTCACTGACAGGTGCAGCGCACGCCTCACTGGTCGAGTACCACGCCAGCCTGAGCACTCAGGCCGCGGGTTCGCCGGCCAGCAGTTTCAGCCTGCAGCTGTTCGACCCCAGCCTGGGTGCGCTGCAAAGCGTCGAGCTGTCGTTCGACGGCAGCGTCACCGATCAGGTTCGCGTGACCAACGGCAACGCCGTGGACGCGGGCTTCACCAACGCGCATGCCAGCGTGCCGGTGACGGTGGGCATCAACCTGCCCACGCTGGTGTCCTTCTCGGCCAAGCTGACCGCCGCGGCCAACGCGGCCAGCGGCACGGTGGCTGCAGGCCAGGTGTCCTACTTCAACGGCACCGCCAACCCGCTGAACATGGCCACCCTGCTCGAAGACGCCTCGATCGTGTCGCGCTTCGTGGGGCAGGGCAGTGGCGACACCACCACCGCGCTGTTCCTGGTGAGCAGCGGCCTGGCCACCGTGGGTGGCACTGCCACCTCGGGCGTGTATTTCGGCTCACGTGCTTTCGCCCTGGGCGATGTCACCGTGAGTTATGTCTATCAGCCTGTGTCTGCCGTGCCGGTACCGGCATCGGCCTGGCTGCTGGGTTCGGGCGTGTTGTCGATGGGCGCTTTCATGCGCCGCCGCCGCGCGCCGTCCAACGCTTTCACATTGGCGCCGCTCGGGCGCTGGTGCTCTCACTTCAACACTAGGAGATCCTCATCATGGGCCTGAAAAAATGGGTTGCGGCCGCATCTGCCGCTCTCGCGCTGTGTGCCTTGCCAGGTGTGTGTTCGGCGGAGATCGTCATCACGATCCCCGGCGAGCACCCCAGTGCGCATGACTTCCTGACGCAACTGGTCTCGCAGCTGCCTGAGTCTCAGGCAACGCAGTACCACTACGAGTCCCACACCGGCGAGGGCGGTGGCATCTTCATCCAGTCCGGCCCGGCGCTCGAAAACCCCCTGATCAAGCGGTCACGCGGCCCGTCCGACGCGGCCCTGTGGAACCTGGTCGCGCTGTTCGATTCGCAAAAGAGCGCCCGCCACTTCGACAGCGTGCCCACCGGCCTGACCACCTTCTCGACCCCGCTGGTGCTCACGCCCAACAACGTGTCCGCCGTGCCGCTGCCCGGCGCCACCTGGATGTTCGTGCTCGGCTTTCTGGGCATGGCCGGCTCGCGCCTGACCACCGAGCGTGGCGCGTCGAAGCGCTCGTCGCCGGGTGTGGGGCATGGCCGTGCTGAGTCGCTGCCTGCCCGAGTTTCCGCAGCCCTCGCCCGTGTGTTCGGCCCTCGATCGGCGCCTGGCGGTGCCTTCGCGAGCCCTTACAGCAGCGCCAAGTAATTGGCCGCGCCGCGCCGTGGGCACTGCCGGGGGTTCACCTACCTCGGCGTGATGTTTCTCATCGCGATCATGGGCCTGACCTCGGCCATGGCCAGCGCGGTGTGGAGCACCGTGCAGCGGCGCGACAACGAGCGCGAGCTCGTCTTTGCGGGCCGGCAGTTCGCCGATGCGATCGAGCGCTACCGAAAGCACTCGGCCGATCCGCTGCACCTGTACCCGCGCAGCTTGCAAGAACTGCTGCACGATGAGCGCATCGGGGCGCCGCCGCACCACCTGCGCCGGCTTTACGTCGACCCCATGACGGGCGACACCCGCTGGGGCCTGGTTCAGTTGCCCGATGGCTCCATCGTGGGCGTGCACAGCCTGTCCGAGCGCGCCCCGTTCGATCGGCTGAAGGTGGTGCCCGACTTCATGCCGCCGCCCGGCGCCAAGAGTTATCAGGAGTGGCGTTTCGTGGCGCCCAGCGCCCTCGACGTTCTGTCATCTTCAAAGTGAAGAATCGGCGCCTTCGTCGTGGGCCGCTATGGCCCACGGGCTTTTGTCGTTGGCATTTTCTGGCACCCAAGATTCCATGTTTCACCGTGCGCCCCTCGCAGCGCTGATCCTCGCGCTGGTCGCATCCGGCGCCCGTGCGCAGTCCGAGCCGGCCTCTCCGCGCTTTGACATCTTCGAGTACCGCGTCGAGGGCAACTCGGTGCTGCCCGCCGAGGCGATCGAGCGCGCGGTGTACCCGTTCCTGGGCGAAAAGCGCGGCGTGGACGATGTCGAATCGGCCCGGCAGGCGCTGGAGGCGACCTACCGCCGCGCGGGCTACGGCACCGTGGTGGTCGACACGCCCGAGCAGCGCATCAATGAAGGCGTGGTCACGCTGCAGGTGCTGCAAGCGCCGGTGGCGCGGCTGCGCGTGGTGGGTGCGCGCTACTACTCGCAGGGCCGCATCCTGGACAAGGTGCCGGCGCTGGCCGAAGGCGAGGTGCCCAATTTCAATGAGGTCACCGCGCAGCTGGCCACCGTGAACCGCTCGGCCGACCGGCGTGTGACGCCGCTGCTGCGCCCCGGCAAGGCACCCGGCACCACCGAGGTTGACCTGACGGTGGAAGACCAGCGTCCGCTGCACGCCAGCCTGGAGCTCAACAACAAGTTCAGCCCCGACACCACCGCCAGCCGTGTGCAGGCGTCGGTGCGCTATGACAACCTGTGGCAGCTCGAGCACAGCATCAGCGCGCAGGTGCAGGTGTCGCCCGAAGACACCAGCCAGGTGCGGGTGTATTCGGGCTCGTACACCGTGCCGGTGGGCAGCGGCCTGCTGGTGTTCTCGGCCATCCGCTCCAACAGCAACACCGTGGCCGGTGTGGGCGGCACCACGGTGTTTGGCAAGGGCAACATCTTTGGCCTGCGCGGCATCATTCCGCTGGAAGGCACCGACACCTTCAACCACAGCCTGACGCTGGGGGCCGACTACAAGGACTTTGAAGAGAGCGTGAGCGTGGGCGCCAACGCCGGCTTCAGCACGCCGATTCATTACCTGCCGTTCAGCGTGAACTACTCGGCCACCATCGTCGACAAGCAGGGCTTTTGGCAAACCGGCGGCGGCTTGACCACATCGCTGCGCGGGGTGGGCAGCAAGCAGTCGCAGTTTGACGACAAGCGCTACAAGGCGCAAAGCAACTTCTCGGTGCTCAAGCTCAATGTGGCGCGCACCCAGAACCTGCCGGGCGGGCTCACGCTGTTTGGCACGCTCGAAGCTCAGGTGAGCGATCAGCCGCTGATCAGCAACGAGCAGTACGTGGCCGGTGGCGTGGACAGCGTGCGCGGCTACCTGGAATCGACCGCCGTGGGCGACAAGGCCGTGCGCGGCTCGGTCGAGCTGCGCAGCGCCAACCTGTGGCCCGAGCGATTCGGCTGGCTGGCCAATTTGCAGGCGCACGCTTTCTTTGATGGCGCCTCGCTGTACCTCAACGACCCGCTGCCCGGCCAGGACAGCCGCTTCACGCTGATGAGCGTGGGCTTCGGGCTGCGCTTGCAGGCCAAGCAATACGCCAGCATTTCGCTCGATCTGGGCTGGCCGCTGCGCGACGCGGGCCAGACGCACCAGGGCGCTGCAAGGCTGCACGCCAGCGGCACGCTCGAGTTTTAGCCGGCGACCCACCCCATGAGCACGACCACCCTTGCCCCTCGCTCGCTGACGGCCATCGACCATGGCGAGTTCGAGCGCGCCCAAAGCCTCCATGTGCATGGCCAGCTCGGTGAGGCCACTTTGGTTTACGCGCAATTGCTGAGTCGCTACCCGCAGCATCCGAACTTGCTGCACAGCATGGGCCTGGCCGAAGTGCAGTCTGGGCAGTTTGACGCCGGACTCCCCCGGCTGCAGGCTGCTGTCGATCTGTCGCCATCGCAGGCTGACTTTCGGGTCAACCTGGCACGCGCACTGCAACGCGTCGGTCGTACGGACCAGGCCATCGAGCAGTTCGAGCGGGCAGTCGCGCTGCAGCCGTCTGACATCGAGTCCCGGCTCAACGCCGCAAGACTTCTGGTGGATACGGATCGAATGAGCCGTGCACGTGCTTTGCTCACGCCCTTGCTGCGCACGCCAGCGGCGGGCGACCCCTATCAGCAGGCACGCGCCTTCCTGATGGTGGGCGAGGCTGATCGCGCTCTCGCCTTGCTCGACGACGCGGTGCGCCGTTCACCAGGCACCGAATCACTTGAGCGGCTTCGCGCGAAAGCCTTGCTCGCGGCCGGCCGGGTTGACGATGCTTTGGCGGAGCAGTTTCGACTCGCCGGCCCAGAGCCGCGCTCGCTGGTGGCGACGCTGGACCTCGGGGCTGCGCTGCTGGCTGCGGGGCGGCTCCAGGAGGTCTTGGAACTGCTCGAAGGCGCGACGCTCATTCACCCCGACGCAGCCGATTTGTGGAACAGCCTCGGTGGCATCCAGGCTGCGGTCCAGCGCCGCGAAGATGCGCTACTCAGCTTTCAGCGCGCTGTGCAGATCGATCCGAACTCCCTGGCCACTCTGCAAAATTTCGCGGGTGCGCTGTTGGATACGTCCCGCGCAGAGGATGCCGCCTTGGTGTACGAGCGACTGCTGTCGCTCTGGCCCGAGGCACCCTATGCCCTCGGCAAGCTGATGCACGCCAAGATGCTGATGTGCGATTGGCTGCGGCTGGACGATCTCAAATCTCGCGTGACGCAAGGGATCGCGTCCGGTCAGCCGGCGGCCGAGCCTTTCGGCTTGCAAGGGCACTGCACCGACCCACAGCTCCTGCGTCGCGCTGCCGAACGCTTCGCGATCGACCTGACGCGCGGTGGATTGCCATCTGCACCGGCACGAAGCCTCCGCAGTGGCGAAGGGGCTGTTCACGACCGTTTGCGCATCGGTTACGTCAGCGGCGAATTTCGGCATCAGGCCACATCGATGCTGCTCACCCGGTTGCTCGAATTGCATGACCCGCAGCGATTCGAGGTCATCGCTTTCGACAACGGCTTCGACGATGGCAGTCCCTTGCGCCGCCGCATCGAAGCCGCGGTGTCCGAGCTGGTGCCAATTTCTGCTGACGACGCCGAAACGGCAGCCCGCAAGATCGTCGAGCGCCGCATCGACATCCTCGTGGACCTCAATGGCTATTTCGGATTGCACCGGGCCGATGTTTTCGCACGACGCCCGGCCCCGATCCAGGTCAGCTTCCTCGGCTGGCCGGGAACGACTGGCGGGCCGTGGATGGACTACCTGATCGCCGATCGCATCGTCATCCCGCCATCCGATCAGCCGCACTACACGGAAGCGGTGGTCTACCTGCCAGACTGCTACCAGGTCAACGATGACCGCCGGGCGATCTCCGATGAGCGTGTGACGCGCGCTGACGTGGGATTGCCGCAGGACGTTTTTGTGTTTTGCAGCTTCAACAGCACCTACAAGATCGCCCCCGAGCTCTTCGCGGTCTGGATGCGACTGCTCAATCGATTGCCCAAGAGCGTGCTCTGGCTGCTCGTTCCTGACGAGGCAGCGCAATCCAACCTGAGCGCCAGCGCGCAGGCGCATGGCGTTGATCCCAAGCGCCTCGTGTTCGCGGACTTCTGGCCGAGCGACCGGCACCTCGCGCGCCTTCGCCTGGCAGACCTCTTTCTCGACACGTGGCCTTACAACGCTCACACCACAGGCAGCGATGCGCTTTGGGCTGGCCTGCCGATCCTGACTTGCACGGGTGCCACGTTCCCGAGCCGGGTCGGCGCCAGCATGCTGCGCGCGGTCGGCCTGCCCGAACTCATCACCCACACGCTCGAAGACTACGAGGAGCAGGGTGTACGCCTTGCGACCGATCCCGCCGCGCTGTCATCTCTGCGGGGTCGTCTCAACGCGAACCGCGCCACCCAGACACTTTTCGACACGCCACGCTACCGGGCCCACATCGAAACCGCCTTCGAGCACATGGCCGCGCGGGCCAGGAATGGGCTCGCGCCAGCGGCATTCAGTGTCGAACCATTTGGAGGACTCGCACCATGAGCCGCTCGACCGTGGTCACTCTCGTGGATGGCGTCCGGCTGGTCGTGCCGGACTCGCTCGAACTCATCACGCCCTATGTGCTCGAAGAGCAGGAGGACTGGTTCGAGGACGAGATCAAATTCCTGCGTGTGGCGCTGCGGCCCGGCCAGCATGTGGTGGACATCGGCGCCAACTACGGTGTCTACACCCTCAGCATCGCCCACACCCTGGGGCCCACAGGCAATGTCTGGGCGTTTGAGCCTGCCTCGTCTACCGCGGCATTTTTGAGCGACAGCGTTCGGCTCAACGGCATGAGCCACGTCACCGTTTTGCGCTCAGCGGTGTCGAGCGAATCGGGTTCGGCCCAGCTTACCGCCGGTCCCCATGCCGAGCTCAATGCGTTGGTCAGAGGCGCGGCCTCGGGGCAGGCCATCGAGACGGTCGACCTGACCACGCTCGACAGGTGCCAGGCTGAGCTGGGCTGGCAGCGCATCGATTTCATCAAGATCGATGCTGAAGGAGAAGAAGGGCGCATTCTTGAGGGCGGCCGCGACTTCTTCCAGACTCAGTCTCCACTGGTGATGTACGAGGTCAAGGCTGCGCAAGACCTGCACCTCGAACTCGTGCAGTCGTTTGCGGGGCTCGGCTATGACTCCTACCGCCTTGTGCCGGGCCTCAATGTGCTGCTGCCGTTCGATCCAACCGAGCCGGCGGATGGCTTCTTGCTGAACCTGTTTGCCTGCAAGCCCGAGCGGGCCGAGCAGCTGGCGCAGCAGGGTCTGTTGGTGCTGGCGGATGCTGCCGGAGCCGTTCATGTCACACCGCGCCCGTGGCAGCAACGACTGCCCCTCTTGCCTTACGCGCAGGCGCTGGCGTCGCTCTGGACCAAGGCCGACACCTCGAACGCCGCCGGCGCGCTCGACGAGGCCTTGAGCCTGCACACCGCCAGCATGGACCCCACCACAGCGCCTGCAGAACGGTACTTGGCACTTTGCGCCGCCCGCGAGCGGCTGAGCGCGCTGGTGGCACAGCGGGCCACGCATGAACGGCTTTGCAGTCTGGCCCGCGTGGAACACGAACTGGGCGCGCGCGTGCAGGCGGTTTCCACGCTGATCCGACTGCTCGGACTGCCCTTGCCGGCCGGCGGCCTGACGCTCGCCGAGCCCTTTCTGCCCTCGGCCGAGGCTTACGAAAAAACCGATCCGGGCGGCCGGCTCGATGTCTGGTTCTTCGGCACCGCGCTGGAGCAGTTCGAGCGCATCAGTTCCTACTCTTCGTTCTACACAGGAAATTCCGCCCGGCCACGGCTGGAGGAGATCGTGCGCCTGGGGTTCGCCGGGGCGCCGACGCGACGTCGCCTCGACCTCTTGCGCCGTCGGTTTGGCTGACGCAGCAGGGCGACCCCACTCCATGGCCAAGATCAAGACCCATACCAAGCCCAAGGCGAACCTGAACCCTCGCAGCGCGGCCCAACAGCTGCCGCAACGTGTCATGGGCGCTGGCGCTCTGCTGGCGGCAGCCGAGCAGCGGATTCAGATGGGGCAGTTCGAGAGCGCAGCCGACCTGCTCAGGCAGGTTCTCGATGGGGACGCGGGTTCTGCCCCTGCGAACAACCTGCTCGCGATCCTGGCCCTCATGCGCAACGACAGTGCTGCGGCCGTCAACCACGCGAGCCGTGCGGCGGAGCGCGCGCCTCGTGATGCGTCGCTGCAATTCACCCTCGGCCGCGCGTTCAAGGCGGCCGGTGATCTCGACCGCGCGGTCGCGGCCTATCGCCGCGCGATCGAGCTCAATCCGGGCTTCGCCGAAGCGCACGTGAGCCTGGGCATTGCCTTGAAAGCGCAGGGCGACCTCGAGGCGGCCATCGCCTGCTACGAGCGTGCGATTCGCATCAATCCGCAGTTGGCTGTGGCTCACAGCAATCTCGGCGCAGCCCTCTCATTGCGTGCCGAGCGCAAATCGCTGGTCGACGGCGATGACAACCTGCCCACCCCGGACATGATCGAGGCGCAGCAACGGGCCGCTGCACTCGACCCGCACGACCCCGAGGTCCAGCGCAATCTCGGCGCGATCCTGCTTCGTGCGGGTCGCCCTGCCGAGGCCATGCACGCCTTCAATGCCGCCCTGACGCATGATCCGACCGATCTCGAATCGTGCATGCACTTTGGCAAGTGCCTGGTGGATCTTGGCGACCATGGGCTCGCCCGGGGTCTGTACGAGAAGTGGCTTGCGGGCAATGCTCACAACCCCAAGGTGATGCGTGCCCTGGCCAACGCGCTGACCATGCTGGGCGAATCCGATGCCGGCATCGACTGGGCCGAGCGCTCCCTCGCGCTCGAGGCGAATCCGATCACCGCGATGCAGCTCGGCAACTCCCTGTTGCAAGCGCGGCGCATCCCCGAAGGCCTGGCGCGCTGTCGCGAGGGCGTGGAGCAGTCCGGCCGCGACATCGCCCTGTATCCGGTCTTGCTGATGGGTCTGAATTACCTGCACGAGGACCCGCAGCCCCTGTTCGACGCCCACGCTGAGATCGCCACTCGGCTCGCCCCCTATCTGGATCGTCAGCCGCCGCGCGTGCGCCAGCCCGGCGACAAGCTGCGCGTGGGCTATGTGTCTGGCGACTTCATTCGCCATTCGGTGCCGTTCTTCATGGAGCCTCTGCTCCAGCATCACGAGCAGTCCGCGTTCGAAGTCACCCTGTATCACAACAATCCGCGCAGCGATGCGGTGACCGAGCGCTTGAAGTCGCTCGGCCACCGCTGGGTGGAGTGCGCGCACCTGTCCGACGAGGTGCTGGACCGGCGCATCCGGGCTGACGGCATCGACGTGCTGATCGATCTGACGGGCCAGACCGCCAACTCGAGGATGCTGGTGTTTGCCCGCGCTCCCGCGCCCGTGCAGATCGGCTACCTGGGCTATCCCACGGTCAGTGGCGTGCCGGCCATCGACTGGCGCATCACCGACGCCACCATCGACCCGGGCGACATGCCCGCATTCGCCTCGGATCGGCCGCTGGTGCTGCCACGCTCGATGTTTTGTTACCGACCCCCCAGCGCGGCACCCGCGCTGAGCACGCCCCCGGTGGCGCGCAACGGCCACATCACCTTCGGCTCGTTCAACAACATCGCCAAGGTCACCGATCACACGCTGGCGTTGTGGGCCGCCGCGATGCGCGCCGTGCCGGGTTCGCGGCTGCTGCTGAAGTCGGCTTCGATGGCGCAGGCCTCGAACCGCGCCGACATCGAGTCCGTGATGGCCGCCCATGGCATCGACGCGACGCGACTCACCTTGCAAGCGCGGCAGGCGGCCGACAGCGACCACCTGGCGCTCTACAACGAGGTCGACATCGCGCTGGACACCTATCCCTACAACGGTGCGACCACCACCTGCGAAGCGCTGTGGATGGGGGTGCCCGTGGTCACGCGGCGCGGGCGTACCCACACCTCGCGCATGGGGGCGTCCCTCCTGGGCGCCATTGGGCGCACCGACTGGGTCACCGACAGCGACGATGACTTCGCCCGTGGCGCAGCAGCGCTGGCCGCCGATGTGCCTGGCCTGGTCCGGTGGCGTGAGGGGTCACGCCACCACATCGCCGCCAGCGCGCTGTGTGACGGCGGCGGCTTCGCGCGGGCCTTTGAGGCAGCACTGGAGCAGGCTTGGGCCGAAATTCCGGTCGTATTTCACGAATCGAGCTGAAACCATCGACGCCCACCCTGCGGCATGGCCCGTAGGGGCTAATTCGCTCCGCCGCTTTGCACCCCACTGTCATTTTCAGGCGCTAGGGGAGGCGGGCTGGCTTTGGGCGCGAGCCAGCCCTGAGCCGAGAAAGATCGGTGAGGGGCTAGTCCGAAAGGGCCAATAAACGCCCCGAATCCAACATCACCATGACACGGTCGCTTTCTAAAGTCCCTTGGGTCGGAGTGGTTCGCTTCGGCGAAGTTCCGAAACCCGTTCAGTCGGTGGGGCCCTTGTGGGTGGCAGCTCGGTGTGTGCTGCAAGGGGTTGGCCGGTGAATGAAAACCAAAGATTTTTTCTCAAACCAAGGAAACTGAAGCATGAAATTCAACCTCAAGATGATCGCCGTCGCCGCTGCCATGGTGGCTGCTTCGTCAGCTCACGCTGACCTGGTGAGCAACAACGGCGCGATCGGCGCCGGCAGCAACCTCGGCAATGGCAGCTCGTTCGCTCTGGTCGCCTTCAATACGACCACGCAATCGTTCTACGTTCGCGACCTCGGCACCAGCCTGAATTCGTTCCTGCCGAACGCTGTCACGACGTCCGCCCTCGACGGTGGCGTGACCGGCAACAAGACCCCAGAAGCGGGCCTGAACCTCACCTGGGGCGACACCAACGGGACCTTCACGTCTTGGTTGGCTGGTCAGACCTCTGGTGCCATCGCCTGGACGGTTGCCGCTGGCGACAACCTGGTCTCTGGCGGTGCCACGAACCAGGCCCGTGCGCTGGTGGCCTTGTCTGCTGCTCCGGCCGTCACGGTCACCAACACCCTCGTTCGCGGCGCGGTTACCAACGCCAACGGCGTTGGTGGCTTGGCTTCCACGCTCAACGACGGCACGACTTGGTACGACAAGACCGGCTCCACGGTGCTCGGTTCTTTCCTGAACAACAACGGTTTCGGTGCCGGCACGCTGAACTCGCTGAACGCAGCGGCCAGCCTTTTCTACTACTCGACGACCGCAGCAACGGGTGCCTCCACCACCGCGGCCAACGTCGCTGCCTTCAGCAACTCGCTTTACAGCGCCACGCTGAACCTGTCATCGGCCGGCGTGCTGACCTATGACCTGCAGCCTGCCGGTGTGGTGTCGGCCGTGCCGGTGCCTGCAGCCGCCTGGCTGATGGGCTCGGGCCTGATGGGTCTCGTGGGTGCTGCTCGCCGCCGCAAGGCTGCTCAGGCCTGATCGCCCGATCTGCGTCCTTGCTCTGACCGCCCGGGCCGGTGGCCCGGGCACTCCAACGACCTCGTCAAGGTCGTTGACCAAATTTTCAACTCAGGAGTCATTCCATGAAACTCACCAAAATCGCCCTGGCCGCTGCGGCCTTCGTCGGCTGCAACGCCGCCTTCGCCATCACGGCCAGCAACTACACCAACACCGGCGAATTCACCGGCGACACCCTGAACATCCGCATCTCGGGCGCTTCGGCCCAAGACAACGGCATCCTGGGTTCGGCCCTGTCGCTTTGCACCGCTGGTTCCTTGCACCGCTACGCCATCAGCAACAACGTGGTGTTCTACTGCACGCCTGACATCGGCACCAACGCTGGCCAGATCACTGTGCCTGCTGGCAAGACCAAGCTGGCCATCTACAAGTACTCGTCTGGTGGTTCTTACTACGGCGTCGGCCCTGTCAACAGCAACACCGCTGCTGCCGGTAACTCACTGACCGCCACTGGCAACCAACTGCCGTTCCTGGACCTGAGCCTGGTCAACAGCGTGTGCTCCGGCGCCAACGCCACGACCACCACGGTCACTTTCAACACCACGCTGGGCAGCTACACCAATGTGGCCTGCGGCACCGGCGCCATCACCACGGCCGCCACCACCTACATCGGCCTGTCCGACGTGGAGCCAGCCTTCTTCAGCAACGCTACCGGCAACCTGACGGCCAACAGCGTCTACGCCCTGATCTTTGGCGTGCCCGTTTCGCTCAACATTCGTAACGCCCTGCAAGCCCAGCAAGGCCTGACGGTTGGCAGCGACACCGAAGCCAACATGCCTTCGTTGTCGAGCGCACAGATCACCTCGGCCTACACGCAGCTGGGCCAGACCTGGGCCGGCATTGGCGTGACCTCCGGTTTGGCTGATGACGGCATCTACGTGGCCCGCCGCGTGGACTCCTCGGGCACGCAAAAGACCTTCGAAGCCCTGATCGCCCGCACGCCAAACAGCCAAGGTGGCCTCAAGCAGTGCTCGACTGGCACGACCGGCTTCCTCGCTCCGGACAGTGGCGCTACTGGCTCTAACGTTGGCGACGCCTCGGCTACCTGCGGAACTGCCACGCCTCCAGTCGTGTTCAGCGGCTCCGGTGGCGGCGACGTGCGCAACTGCCTGATCGCTCACAACGGCGCTGGCCGTGGCGCCATCGGCATCCTGACGACCGAAGACAAGGCTGGCACCGCGAACTGGCGCTTCGTGAAGGTTGACGGTGTCACGCCGAACCAGGCCCAAACGGCTGCTGGCAAGTACCGTCATTACGTCGAGTCGTTCTTGAACACCCGCACCAGCGGCGCGTTCGCCACGGCTTCGGCTGCGGGCTACTCGGCCTTCGTGACCCGCTTGTCCACCGACCTGGCCAACCCGGCCATCATCAAGCAGATCAACGGTGCTGACCAGACCTTCGGCCCGGCCGGCCTGATGGCGCTGTTCACCCGCCAAGCTGTGGCCCCGGCTTTGGACTTCGCAGGTACGACCTCCGTCCTGCCTTGGACCAAGGTCAACGCCGGTGCTGAGGTCGACAACTGCCAGCCCCCTTACGCCGCTGGCTTCTAAGACGAACTGACCTGCGCCCACAAGGCGCAGAACAGTCGGGCCGACGCCTCCAAGGGCGTCGGCCTTTTCTGCTTCAGGTGGGGACCCGTTCGCCGTGGGTACGGCCCGCTCCACCCGCCGCATCCGTGGTGATTTGTCATCTGCGCTGCGGACAATTGCCGCAGCCGGCGGCGTCGTTTTCACGGTGAGACGGCACCCACCGCATCTTGCGACGGTGTTGTCTGTCCATTCGATTCGATCTTGCTTTTCAACGTATCCATCCGCCACCCGGCAGGTTCACCATGAAGTCCATCCCGCGGCCGCGTCGAGTCCACCCTGTCCAACGCACCACCCGAGACCCGCGCGTGCCGAACCGCTGCAGTCTGCTGGTGCTGTCGGCGTTGGGCGTGCTGGCAGCGTTGCCGGCGCACGGCGCGGGCAATGCCCTGGCGAGCGGCACGCTGCCGGTGTTGCGCGGCGTGGTGGCCGGGCAGGTGGCGGTGAACGCCCCGGTGGCTGGCGCGAGCCGCGCGCTGCTCACCGTCGATCAGGCCTCACAGCGCGCCATCCTCGACTGGAAGTCGTTCAACATTTCCAGCGATGCCGAGGTGCGCTTCAACCAGCCGAATTCGACCGCGTCAGCGCTGAACCGCATCTACGGCGCCGACCCAAGCGTCATCCAGGGCAAGCTCACGGCCAACGGCCAGGTGCTGCTGATCAACCAGAACGGCATCTTGTTCGACCGCGGCGCGCAGGTGAACGTGCAGTCGCTGGTGGCCTCTACCCTGAACGTCAGCAACGCGCGCTTCAACTCGGGCGCGCTGACCACCGGCGGCCTCACCACGCCGGCCTTCGAGGGCGGTTATGACGACGCGGGCAACACCCTGTTGGCCCGCCCCGATGGCAGCCGCCCGGGCGCGATCCAGATCGGTGCGTCCGGACTGGCGGGGTCGGCCGCGCCTTCCATCAACGCAGCCGCCGGCGGCTCGGTCATTCTGGTGGCGCCACACATCGACCACACCGCCGGGCTGATCACTGCGCCGGACGGTCAGGTCATTCTGGCCGCGGGCAGCAAGGCCTACCTGGCGCTGCCCGATGACAACGACCCCGCGCTGCGCGGCTTTCGCGTCGAGATCGATGCGGCCGGTGGCAGCGATGTCAACGTCAGCAGCCTGATCCGCAACGCAGGCAGCATCAGCGCCGACCGCGGCAACGTCACCCTGGCCGGCCTGGCCATCAACCAGGAAGGGCGGGTTTCGGCCAACACCGCCATTCAGAGCAACGGCACGGTGTTTCTCAAGGCCCGCACCATCGGCGCCGCGCAGGCGGGCACTGTCACGCTTGGCGCCGGCAGCGTCACCGCAGTGCTGCCCGATGCCACCGACACCGCCACCCTGCCCGAAAGCCAGGCTTATGCCGACCGTCGCGGCGAGATCCGCGTCGATGGCCGCACCATTGCCAGCAGTGGCACGCTCGTGGCGGCCGGTGGCAAGCTCACGCTCACGGCCAGCGACAGCACCGATCCGACCGGCGCGCGCATTTACCTCGATGCCGGCAGCACCACCAGCGTGGCCGGCAACTGGGCCGATGTGTCCTTTGCCAGCAATCTGCTGACGTTCAAGGTCACCTCCAACGAGCTCAAGAATTCGCCGGACCAGAAGACCGGCATCCTGAAGGGATCCACCGTCACGGTGGACCTGCGCAAGGACAGCACGCTGTTCGACCTGAGCGGCTACATCGCCTCGCAGGGTCGCACCGTGGGCCAGAAGACGGCGGTGGGCGGCGATCTCGCGCTCAATTCCAGCGGCTCGTTGATCGAGCGTGCTGGCGCCACCCTCGACGCGTCGGGCGGCGGCTATCGCTACGGCGGCGGCAGCGCCACCACCAGCAAGCTGCTGGGCGACGACGGCAAGATGTACGACATCGCCACGGCGCCTGAGGCCCGCCGCTACACCGCGGTGCTCGACACCTACACGAAGACCTACTCGCGTTGGGGCCAGACCCAGCTCTTTTCGGGGCTGATGTTCGGGCTGAATGCGGGCGTCCCCGAGGCCGGCTACCTCGAGGGCAAGGCCGGCGGCAATGTCACCATCAATTCGGCAGCCGGCCTGGTGCTCGATGGCCAACTCCTGGGCGGCGTGACTGTGGGCCCCAACCAGCTGAGCAAGGCCCCACGCGGGGCCACGCTGACGGTGGGCCAGCTCAATGCCATTGACAACCAGTTCAGTGATGCGCAGCGCATCGGCAATGTGCGCGTGGTCCAGAAGGCCGCCGACTCACTGGGCAGCGGCTTCAGCGTGGCGACGACCTTGACCCAGCCCCAGATCGACAACGTGCTGCTCGGGGCCGATCAGTTGTATGGCGGGGTGGGCGCACGCAACGTCTACACGCAGAGCGGCTTTGACAGCGTCGAGATCAACTCGAACGGCCGCATCGTCGTGGCCGCCGACACCGAGGTGCAAGGCACGCCGGGCTCGAGCCTCACCTTGCGCTCCCCGCAGATCGACGTGGCGGGCACGGTGAACATGCCTGCGGGCACGATCTCGCTGCTGCCGCTGGCCACGATCAACCCGATCAGCGAAGACCTGGCGCCGGGCCACAACGGCGTCACGGTGCGTTCGACGGCCCGGCTGTCCACCGCAGGCCTGTGGGTCAACAACGCCAGCGCCGATGGATCTTTCGTCGGCGATGCATTGCCCACCGGGCGGCTGAATGTGGCGGGCGACACCGTCACCGCCACTTCGATGCTGGCCGGCGGCAAGCTGACGATTGCGGCCACCACCGACAACCAGTCGGCCACCCTGCTCGAACGCGGCGCACAACTGGACGTGGGCGGCGGCGCCAGCCTGGATGCCGCTCGCAAGTTCAAGCTCGGCGATGGCGGCACCCTCTCGATCGCGAATGGCGCGTCAACGTCGCAGACGTCGGATTGGCTGCTGGCCGACCTGAGCGGCCTGTCGGCCGGCAACGGCGGCAAGCTGGTGATCACCACCCCGCGCGTGGTGATCAACGCCGACGACGCCAACGCTGCCTTGCCGGCCAACACCACCCGGCTCACGCCGGAATTGTTTGCCGAGCACGGGTTTTCAAGCATCACGGTCAACGCCTCTCAGGGCATCACGGTCCAGCCCGACACCGCGCTGCGGCTCGAGCAAAAGACGCTGGTCATCGACCCGCTGGCGGCTGGCAAGCTGGCCACGGGTGGCGACCTGCACGGTGTGGCCATCGCCGCGTTCTTGCCTGACGACCAGCGCGCAGCCACCAACCTGACCCTCAGCGCCAGGTCTGACAGCCGGTTCCTGGGGCAGGCCCAGGTGAGCGTGGGGCAGGGCGCGACAATCGTGGCCGATCCCGGCGCGAAGATCACGTTGTCGGCGGCAGACGCCCTGGCGGTCAATGGCCACATCAGCGCCCCAGGGGGGGATGTGACGCTGACGCTGTCGGCGCCGATCGATGGGGCGCCGGACCTGACCGTGGGGGCCACCGGTGCCATCTCGGTGGCGGGTGCCTTCGTGAGCAAGCCGACCGACACCGGTCTGGTTCAAGGCCGGGTGCTGGACGCGGGCACCATCACGATCAATGCCGGCCTGACTGGCGTGAACCTGGCCGCCGGGTCCGAACTGAACCTGGACGGCATCACCCGGACGATCGAAACCCTGGCGCCGGACGGCAGCGGGAAGGTGCTGAGGCAGGCGGTCGATGGCAACGCCGGCACGCTGGTGGTGCGCAGCCAGGGCCGCACGCAGTTGCTGGGCACCTTGAATGCAGAGGCTGGTTCGTTGAGCGGCGCGGGTGGCTCGTTCGCGCTCGAGCAGACGCGTCCGTTCAAGCAGGACGGCGCCGACTTGGCAGCAGCCCGCGTGGTGGTGACGCAAGCTGCGACGCCGCTTGCGCCCGATGCGGCGTTCGTGGACGCTGCGGTTGCCATCGACCCGCTCCACAACGCAGGTTTTCAGAAGCTGCGGCTGCTGGCAGAAAACAGCCTCGAGTTTCGCGGTGACGTGGCGATGGACTTCGCCCGCGGCGTGCGATTCGATGCACCGCTGATCGACGTGACTGGCGATGGCCGTGTGGCTGTGACTTCAGCTTCCTTGGTGGCCATCGGCCAGTCGCTCGCTCCGCGCAGCGCCAGCGGCAGTTCGATCCCCAATGGCAGTGCGCCGGCATTGCCGACGCGCAGCGGCGCAGG